>CAZFTX010000001.1:0-148235 GCA_964521955.1 uncultured Candidatus Saccharibacteria bacterium
TGAACATTATTCTAGTTTTCCCTCCGTCCGGGGTTTCCTGTTATACAAAAAAATCTCCCCCTTAGAGGGAGATTTTATTTTAAAATAATGTTATTGTGGCGTTAGCCAATCGAATACCTTAAGTAGAATGGCCGAAGGCCACGAGCGTAGTAGAATGGCCGAAGGCCACGAGCGTAGTAGAATGGCCGAAGGCCACGAGCGTAGTCGAGTGGTGGGCGGTGCAGGACTCGAACCTGCGTAGCCGTGAGGCGCCTGATTTACAGTCAGGTGTAATTGCCACTATACGAACCGCCCAAAATTAACTTCATAAATATAGCATTTTGTTAAAATATATTCAACTTAGCCATTTCAATAGCTCTTGCTTTTTTACCCATTTTCTTGTATAATACTGCTCACGACATCTGAAAGGAGGCATTCACATGCCTGAGTCTCAAAGCATTACTTTCCATCCGCTCGCCAAAGGTCGGTTTCGCGGAACCGACGGGCTTCTTTACACCGCCAGAGCGGTACGATCTCACCGCAGCCAAAGGCAAAGGGCTGCAAAGCCCAAAGTCTCACCGGTTCCGGAAGCCCAAACTCCAAGCCCGCCACTGAATGCCATTCCAAACTACATGGGTGATATTAATTGCCCTCACTGCGGGGCATTGTTCACTCGTACTGAGTACAAAATCGGCCAACTGCAACAATGTTGGGATACTGACTGCAAACAACAGTTCATGCCTGCGCTGAAATAGCGCCACCACGCGCACTGACCCACGCAACAAAAGACCCCGACAACCTAACAAGTTCGTCGGGGTTCTTCTTTTTTTATATGCTATAATTAATATAGAAATTTTATATGCAAATTCTAAACAAAAACGTTTCTTTTAAAAAAGTGTTGATAATACATTTTGTCGTTTTGGCTATTGGAATTATTGTTTTTCTATACAAAATGTCAGCAGTATCCTGTGGCGGAGGACCAACTGGAGGGCTTTTTTGTGGAATAGATGTTTTTGGCGGTATGATTATTTTTTGTGGCCTTTGGCTTATCTCTCTTTTTTTAACCACTTTATTTCATATGCTTTCCAAACCCTCTCAAACAATTAATCAAAAATCAATTGAAAATTCAAAAAGTCTCCAATTAAACAAGTGGTATAAAACATCCTTACTTGTTAGCGCTTTTTTTATAGTTATACAAATTTTTCCTGCACCACAAATACTTATTTTTAGTTTGATAAAATTTCCCTTAGATTTTTTTATAACTTTATCCGGTTCCTTTTTAGCTATTGTTGTTTTCTTTTGGACTTTAAAACTTAAAAAAGAATTAGGTCCAATCTACACTTTACTAATAGTAATTGGTGCAATCTTTCTTTTCTTCCAAACTTTACTATTTTAAACTCATTTTTTAAAAAACCCCGCCCCACCCTACACAGGATGGAGCGGGGTTCTTCTTTTTTAGAAATTTTGATTTTTGAAATTTAAATTTTAAACTTACTACGTTCCTTCCTGCCACGAGGCCAAATACTTTGACTGAGCAGGGGAGAGAACGTCTATTTTCACGCCCATAGCTTGAAGCTTAAGGCGAGAAACTTTTTCGTCTATTTCTGAAGGTACGTTATGAACTTTATTGTCTAAAGTTTTGTGGTTTTTAACCAACCACTCGCACATTAAAGCTTGGTCAGCAAAAGACAAATCCATAACCGCAGAAGGGTGACCTTCGGCCGCGGCCAAGTTCATGAGTCTGCCTTCACCTATGAGATAAATTTTCCTGCCATCTTTTTGTTCATATTCAACCAAATTATCCCTGACCAACTTTGTAGCTTTGGCAGTTTTTTCTAAATCTTTTACGTTTATTTCCACATTAAAGTGTCCGCTGTTGCCCAAAACGCTTCCGTCTTTCATGACTGCAACATGCTCTTTGGTAATTACATCCTTGTTGCCGGTAGCAGTCAAAAAAACATCGCCCAGTTTGGCTGCTTTGAGCATGGGCATAACTTCAAAACCGTCCATTGCCGCTTGAAGAGCGGGGAGAGGGTCGACTTCCGTCACCACAACTCTAGCGCCTAAACCTTTAGCCCTTAAAGCCATTCCCTTACCGCAATACCCATAACCGGCAATAACTACAACTTTACCCGAAAGTAAAATATTTGTAGCTCTTAAAAGTCCGTCCATAGTAGACTGGCCAGTACCGTAGTAGTTGTCAAACATGTGCTTTGTTGGCGTGTCGTTTATGGCAATGACCGGAAACTTCAGCTTACCGTCCTTAGCCATGGCTTTAAGACGAATAACTCCGGTGGTGGTTTCTTCCTGTCCGCTCCAAATTTCTTTAAGTTGGCTTTTTCTGGCTTTATGTAAAGTGGAAATTAAGTCCGCGCCGTCGTCTACAATGACCTGAGGATGAAAGTCTAAAACTTTGTCTACACACCAGTAGTATTTTTCGTCTGTAATTCCACGCCAGGCAAAAATATTTATACCAAATTCCGCCAAAGCCGCAGCCACGTCGTCTTGGGTAGAAAGGGGATTACTACCGCACAAAGCCACTTTGGCTCCGCCAAGACTTAACGCTTTCATTAACACCGCAGTTTCTTTAGTCACATGCAAACACGCCGCAATTGTCACGCCTTTAAAGGGTTGGTTTTTTTCAAACTCCTTAGCAATAATTTGTAGCACCGGCATTTCTTTTTCTGCCAGAGCAATTTTCATCTTACCGGCCTTAGCCAGCTTTTCGTCTTTTACTTTGAATTTCATAGTCAATAAATAATTATTACCCTGGAATTATAGCTTAATAATGGGGTTTTTAAAAGGGCTTAACCCCTTAAAAGCCCCTTAGTCTTTAGCACAACTACTGATGTTTAGAGCAATGTATTTAGAATGGGATTTGTCTTTTTTAAAAGAATATTGGTAGAATATGTTTAAATTCAAGTTGGAGGTAGTAGATGAAAAACCGGGATCGTAGCGTACATTGGCTAGTTGTGCTTGCTGCTTGTTTGCTTGGCGTAGCCATTCCTGCCGGGACCATTGCCTTACTCATTAGGGAGAAATAGCCATGAAATGGATTGCAATCAGCGCTGCTATCGTAGCCATCTGGTGGCTTGCTGGCCACCCATTCTAAGGGACTTAAGCACCATGAAAAAACCGTGGTCAACTTGGGTCAAAAGCCTGTTCATTTTGTCCTGCGTAGTTGCCTTAGTATTTTTAGCGGCACTCGCTGGATTTCACGGCAACATTTACACACCCTGAAAGGAGAACCATGAAACTCGAGAAACTCAAGTTTGATGACAGCACGTGCGTGCTGGCCATGGGAGCAATAATGTGGGTTGTGGTACTGCTGATCATTTTGATCAACCCGGAAGTTTGGACAGAAGCTGCAGCTCTGCTACCTCCCAAACCCAACCACTGACGACTCAGTGGTTGCGAATCACCCCCCGTCGCCCCAGGCATCGCAATCGTGCGTTGCCTGGTTTTGTTTAGAATAAAAAATTCACCTTGAACATGTCAAAAAGTGAATTTTTTTATCTGTGCTACCTGCAGTTATTAGTATATCTGTGGATATTTTACCAAGCACCAATTATTGCACCAGTGACAAGCAGAAGAACTAAGTTATAACCAGCTCCTAACCAAAACAGGCTCATTTTTCCACCCCACAAAGCGTCCCCAAGTTTTATTGGAACTACAAAGCCCAGCCAAGCCCAAAAAGCCACAGTCATGCCGTTTTGCACAGTCATGTCGCCTAAACCCCCTATAAACCTGGCTAGCACGTAGAACATAACTAAGCTAGCAATAAACTGAACCACGTAAGTCATGGTCATTGCTTTTTTCATTTCCGCCTGTTTTTCCGGAGTTAATGTATCAAAACCCATGGCGTGCATAAACTGCTTGCCAAAGAGGGGACCGTACCACACACTGCCAATGATCATGGAGACCACTGCAGAAACTAACACTGCCAAATAATTTATTTCCATTTTTTTCTTTAGTTAATTAAGTTAGCTTAATTATAGCAAATTTTAACTTTATCTTATTTTATAACCTAATCTATGCTTATGGACTTTTTTAGGGTTTTATGTTAAAATTTATTTTAGTTTATGCCGGCTTAGCTCATCTGGTAGAGCAACGGTTTTGTAAACCGTAGGTGGTCGGTTCAAGCCCGACAGCCGGCTCCATTCGACTTCGTTCCTAGGAATAGGAACTTCGCTCATGGTTTTCTTTCTAAAAATATTTTTAGAACTCAACCACAAAGTCGAATGTCTTGAGCGAGGCTTTAGCCGAGTCGAAAGGCAGCTATATAATCAAAGCATTTTGTTGGATCTACAAAATGCTAAACAATTTATCTTTCGCCGAGATGATTGTAACTAAAAATATTATCAGTAACTAATAATTTTGCATTTTGATTTTTTCATTTTGCACTTAAACATATGTCTCAAGACCATTTAATAAACATGGAGTGTACAGTTTGTCATAACTTAAACTACCAAACTAAGAAGAATAAAAAGAATACTCAAAAACGCTTAGAGCTTCAAAAGTTTTGTAAGTTTTGCAAAAAGAAACAGCTCCACAAAGAAACAAAGTAATTTAGTACCGGTGGTACTTGTTGTTTGCGATTTGGTTCTTCCCGCCCATGGCGGGCCTGGGGGCGTCGTATAATGGTAGTACAGCGGTCTCCAAAACCGCTTGCGTGGGTTCGATTCCTACCGCCCCTGCCAATAGCGCGTAAGCCGAGCTAAATGCTCGGTTTGTGCGTTATTTAGGGGCACTTTGTCCAGTTCTAACCGCTTGTATTCCGCTTCTATAGCCGGATAGCGTTTTATAATAGGTTCAAAGTAATCTTCAAAGGAAATTGTTAGTTTTTGCTCTTTTAGCACAAAGTTCCAACCGAGAGCAGATAGAATTTCTTTTTTGGTGTGTAAATCACCGGTTAAAAATTTTTGGTGGGCATATAAGGCAAAACTAAAAACTTTTTCTGTAAGTTCTAGCCAACGCTCGGCTCGGCCTTCGGTATTTCGTAACTGTTCTTTGAGCTTAGTAATCTGGTTTGTGAGTTCGGTTTTTTCCTTTAAGAAGGTCTGGTCATCTATGAGTTCGCGGTAGCGCATTTTGGTTAAACTATCCAAATGGCTTTGAGTTTCGGTCAATGCTTTGTGCTGGGATTCATAAACTTTAGTTCTGTCATCAATTTCTCGGTCATTCTTATCGTTCAAGCACTCCAAAGCCCACTGCTTAAATTCGGGCATAATTTTTAGGCTCATTATTTCTTTTTCTATTTGAGTTTCTAAATCTTCAAGTTTAACAGCTCCTTTTTGAAAACAAGGTGTGGCTACTTTTCTATGGGTGCAGCGGTAATAAGTATAGCTCTTTAATTTACCCTCGGATTTAACCAACTTGGTTTTAGTTTCAGCTGTAATCTGGCAGCCACAATCGCCACAGTGCATTATACCGGTAAAAGCAAAAGCGTGGCTTTGTGGCCGTGGTTTACCCTTGCGTCCCAGCAAAACCTGCACATGGTCATATTCATCCAGCGTAACCATAGGCGCATGTTTGCCTGCGTATTGCTGGCCGGACTGAACAATAACACCGGCGTAAAAAAGGTTGGTGAAAATTTTATAAAGGCCGCTTAAGGCTAAAGGCTTACCGCCAATTCTTTTTCTTTTTAGAGTTCTAAAGCCCCATTCGTTATTTAACTTGTCTAAAATTTGGGTAACAGTATAGTTACCGGTCAACATTAAATCCCAAGCCTTGCGAACTAATACAAAACGCTCTGGGTCTTTTTGAATTGTATGCTCGGCCAGTTCATTCATGTAACCACTTGGTGCTGTGCCTGGCCTCCAGCCTTTTTCTAATTTGCTTTTTATTCCGCGCTTAACATTTTTACTCAAGTCAATTAGAAATTGGTTCGCCGCGCCACTCTCAACACTAAAAAGCAAAACATTATCTTCCGGCCTATATTCTCGGTCTATGGTTTGGATTGACTGAATAACCCCTTTTTGTAAGAGCCACTGAATTTTACCACTGTCTATTGGGTTACGGGAAAGGCGGTTTATTTGCCAGCACAAAATACCTTGAGCTTCGCCATTTTCTATTCTTCTTATCATATCATCAAACACCGGCCGGTTATTTGGCTTCTTGGCTGACTTGGCCTCTGGCAAGACTTCTAAAATTTCTAAGTGCCTATCAGTTGCTAACTTTTGCAAGCCGTTTATTTGGTCATCAATGCTTTGAATTTGCCGGTCTTCGCTCTCACTGCTTTTTCTGGGATAGAGGAAATATTTAATTTTGTTCTGTTCTTGGTTCATTGACATTAAAGTTATTATAACGCAAAGGGCGACCTCTGGTTGACCCAACTCTGCAATCCATGAGGATAGCTTTGCTGGCAGAGGCCGCCCAAAAGGCAGCAACGCAAACAAAAATCTCACAGACTTTATTTACAGAGGGGTCAACGCTTATATTATACCACCTTTCCAGCTTCGCATAAAGGTATGCCCATAGTCCTTTTTCTTTGCCTTTTTGCTTCCTGTCTTATAGCTTCGGCTTGCTCTGGGGTGCTTAAAATGGGAATAACTAAATAGCCGGATGTATCAAATACCAGTTTTTCAAATTTCCGAATTTTATTTTCTGTTACTTTCATTTTGTATCAAAATTACGGCTCTCAATGGCTTGCTCAATTTTTACCATGCGTTCTTCTAAATCGCTGACCTCTATTGCCTTAACTAAATGGCCAGCAAGGTAACCCAAGCAATTGGCAACCCTCAAATCTATAACTCCTTGCCTAACCTCGTTTATAACAGTTGCCAGTAACACTGTAACATCTTTGCTTGTTTTCACTTCAACCGCCGGTAAAGGGTTATAATTCTTTTTAGGAGTTTTGCCGCCTTTAACAGCTGCCAATTTTTTGGCTTCTCTGGTTTGCGGGTTATGAGAAAAACATAAGTCGCTGCCTTTTACTGGCAATGCCTCACATCGCGCCCCGTCTAGTTTAATGAATGAACATGTTTGACCCATGATACTAAAGTCATTTGTTTAAGGATTTTTCTATATTCGGCGGGCATATTGTCCCAGCCATTATCCATTAGCCAAGACATAGCTTGTCCGTAAAGCTCAAAATTGTCGCTTTGGTCTACTAACTGTTCCTCTAACTTTGTGATTCTTTTTTTTAGATTCATAAGTTTAACAAACGGGTATACCCCCCTAGAAAGGGAGGGTCGCGGCTATTTCTTCCGCGCTTAATTCTTTGGCTTCTTCGGTTACCCCACCCTCTAACTCACCATTGTTTTGCCCTTGAGATATAGTGGAGTCCAGTGTGGGGTAAACTAACATTTTGCGCTTATCGTTTGAGTGTTGCTCTTGCGTTATAAGCCCTGCGGTTTCCAGCATGGGCAAAATTTGCTGCCGGAGCTGGGTGTTATCCAGCATACGCCCATACACCGCATAATGCTTTTGTAAAATATCTTGCCTGCTTAGGCCGTTGTCTTTGGTATCACCGGCTACTTGCTTTTTTCTTTCTTCCCATGCAGTCAAAATTACTTCTTGGTAAATTTTGTAAATATAAGGCGGCAAGTTCAGTTCTTGGCTTATAGATATTTTATCCCAAACTTCAAAGGCAGCTTCTATGTCATCTTGGTTTGCCGTAATGGTTGAGCCGTCTTGTTGCCGCCACCATAAATTCAGCAAAGCAAAAGATTTTACTAAAGCTATTAGCCTGCCAATGTCCCGCTGGTGTCTTGGTTTTAAAACCTTGTTTTGCTCTAAAAATCGGTCAATTATTGGCTTTGGGTTAGCAATCCTTATTTCCTGTATTCCAGCCTCTTTAATGGCTAAAATTCGCTCTTTAAGAGCCTTCCGTTCCGGCAATTCCTCTAACCAATGCTTATAACTGGCATTGTCTGTTTCCTTTTTGATTTTTTCTAAAATAGCCTGCCTTATTTTCTCTTGGTTTACCTCTGGGCTTAACAAGAAAAATCTGGTTGCTTCCTGCTCGTCAATCCGTAACCCAGCAGTGCAAAAAATGACCGCCGGATAACCTCTGACAATTACATTCTTAGTTCTTAGTCCATGCTTTTGGTTTTTGTCGGTTATTTTAAGCCTTACTTCCTTTTGGTCGTGGGATAATACCGGACGCAAGCGTTCAAGTAATTGAGTATGTGGTTGGTCAAGGAAAATTAAAATCTTGCGGGACAAATCTACTATATAGCCCTCTAGTTCTTTGTTATACTCACCGGTGTCGTGGAAAAAAGCAGTTGGGCTACAATAGCCAATTTCTTTTACATCTGGCTGCGGAAATAACCTTGCTATTTCAGTTGGTATAAAACTTTTACCGGTGGAAGACGGCGCATTAAAACTAATATTAAACTGGGAGTTGTCGGTATAAGCAGATAGCTGGCAGAGGAAAGCAACGATTTTATTTTCTTCATCTTTTTTTATTGTTAGCCCTAAAACCTCTATAAGTTCTTTTGCGGTCATGGGCTGAAATTTTAAATCTTGGGTCATATAAATATCAGTTAAGAATGTTAAGGTGATTCAAGTTCTTTTTGTCTGGCCATTACAGCTACTTGCTGCTGCTCTGTCATCGGCCGGTAACAAATTTCCATTAGACGAACAAGTTTAATTCCTTTTTCAATAGCTTCTTGCTTTGAAATTTCCTTGCCGAATCGGGCTTTATAAATAGCCTGAAATTTAGCAACTTGTTCATCTGAAAGCTGCATAATTATTCGGAGTAAATTCTATTTTTTAAATTTTTAAGCGCGTTGAAATAAGTCTGCAAATTGCCTTGCAGCTTGTCATCCCAAAAATCCTGCATACATTGGCTTATGCCTTTTGCGCCCTTAAAAATAAATTTACACTTTGACGGCTCGCCTTTGTCCATGCTAGCCAACTGGTAACCATGAACAATTAAGGCTGCCGCAACGCCTAAGTCGTGAGTAGTAAAATACTTTTGACTTTCGTCTAGGGGAATATACTCAACTTCTTTCTTTGTCATATAGGTAGTGATGTTAATTATTTTCGCCAACAAAAAAGTAGGCTTTTCTTCAGCCTACTCTTTGGTAGTGTGAGTCAAATGGGACTTATTTTTGACTCATAAAAATCTTGGATTTATTCTAATTTGTCCTGTTTTTGTTTCTAGGATTTTTAACCCTATATCCTTTAAAGTTTTTTCATTTACAGCTTCGGCAGCGTCATAAATCACCCTTTTTTTATTCTCCATTGGAGCTCCTTGTATCTCTTGATACACTTTGTCCCAACTAACCCATTCGCCGATAGATGTTTGGGCAAATAAGTATTTGCACATTTCAGATTGATTTGTATTATTTGGCAGTTGGGATTTTAGGTTTCTGAAAATTATTTCGTTATTTTCATTAAACTTAAAGTCCGTAATTTTGAGAACAGAGTTGTCTTGTCCAGCTGCTTGTTTATTTTGTGGGTCTACAACCCTTTTTTGATAAACATCAGTAAGTTTTTTATAATAATCATCAAAGGCTTGGCGTTTTACATTTACCACAACATGCGCCCTCCATAAACCCTCGTGCTCATCATTTTCTAAAGTAAAATTTAATACATCAACCTCTTTCAGATATCCTAGTGCTTGCAGCCGGTAGTTACAATAATTTGTAACAAGGTCGGGAGTTTGCGCGGGACATAAAATTTTAAAGAGGACTGGATTTTTTAAAACAGGTAGTATAACTTCGCTATGGGTTATAACTTGTAGTTTCTCCATAATATCCATTACAATATCGCAAACGCTCAAAAAGTTTATAGAGCTAAGATTTTCTAATGGCGCAACTGAAGGCGCGGGTTTTAGTATCATTGTCATAAATATAGTTTATTTTAGCATTTTTAAGCGATTTATGCTATATTATAGGCACAATTAACATTACTATTATGAAAAAGTTAATAGCTTCAATTTTACTTACCTGCTTACTATTTTTAGGAGTGGGTTTTGTTAATTTTGCCCAAGCAAAAACAAGAGTGAGAGGCTATATAAAACCCAGCACTGGCCGATATGTTACGCCGCATTACCGCACTTCGCCTAACAGTTCACGCTTAGATAATTGGTCAACCAAAGGAAACTACAACCCCTATACTGGCAAAAAGGGTTACGCAAGTCCATTTAAATTATACAAATAACTATTTATGGGCTGGCTAAAAGAAAATTGGTTTAAAATAATTATTTCTTTAGGAATAATTTTGGTTGCTGGGTCATTCTTTTATTATCTTGTAGTTTTACCATCACAAAAAGAATCTTATAAAAGAAGGGTGGACTTGGAAGAACAAGTAAGGCAAACATTGAAAGAAAAAGAGGTTGAACAAAAGCAGACAGAAATTCAATCTCAAAGAAACCTATGTTTATTAGACGCTGATTTACATTCCAGCAAACTAGAGGAGCTTAATGGCACAAAAACAAAGGAAGGATACTCTGTGCCTTTAGATACAAGGGAATGGATAGATAGAACGATTAAGGCTGAAAAAGACGAATGCTTTAAAAAATATCCAATCAATTAAAACTACTATGAACAGCATTTTGACCCTAACCAAAACACAAGGCTATTTACTCCTAGTGGTATACGGCATTTTTATGGTCGTAATCACTTATTTTTTTGCTCGCTGGAAAAGATACCGCTCTATTCAAGGTTTTTTAGTAGCCGAACGGAATGTATCTTGGTGGCTTGGTGCTGCCAGTATTGCCGCCTCATGGATTTGGGCTCCGGCTTTATTTGTTTCTGTTCAGTCCGCATATCAGCAAGGACTTGCAGGAATTTTTTGGTTTACCTTTCCAAACATTATTGCACTTTTAATTTACATCTGGCTTGCGCCAAAGATTCGTGAAAAAATGCCCCTTGGTTACACTCTGCCACAATGGATAAAATTTAAATTGCAAAACGAAAAGGTGCACAAAATGTATTTATTCCCTTATTTCTTTTATCAGCTAATGGCCGTAACAGTGCAACTCTTTGCTGGTGGTAGTTTGGTCTCTTTCCTTACTGGAATACCGCTTATAAATGCAATGGCCATTATGGCAATAACAGTTTTGATTTACGCATTTATTTCGGGACTAGAATCATCTTTTGTAACAGATTTTGTGCAATTCCTTTTAATTGTTGTTGGTGTTGTAGTCGTTGTGCCGTGGGCTATTAGTGCAGCTGGTGGCTGGCAATCTGTAACACAAGGTTTTGGTGGTATAAGCGGTCAATTTAGAAATATATTTGACCCAGGCGTGGCATTTTCATTCGGTATTGTTACAGCAATAGGTTTAATTTCTGGCGCGATATCAGACCAACAATATTGGCAGCGAGCCTTTGCAATAAAAAAAGAAAATCTAATCCCTTCATTTGCGTTTGGTGCGGTTATGTTTGGTATTGTGCCCATTGCTCTTTCTTCATTGGGATTTTTAGCTGCGAATGGCAGCTTAGGAATTGCTTTGCCAAAAGGCGTTGATGTTTCTATGATTGGGGTAGCCACCGTAAGTCAATTTTTGCCTGTTGCGGCTCTTGCACTGTTCGTGGTTATGCTTTTAAGCGCATTATATTCAACTTTAGATAGCGGCGTTGTAGCTGCCAGTTCGCTATATGTAACTGATGTAGTAAAATACACTGACCAAGAAAAAGTAATATTAGAAAAAATAGATAAAGGTCAAATTTTAACGCCTCAAGAAGAAGCAATGGGTAAACAGTTAGATGACAAAGGTGTTAAAAATTCACGGAAGGCAATGCTCTGGATTACAATAGGTGGTTTTATTGTAGCTCTGGCGGCAAACTATATTCCTGGGTTCGGATTAAAACATTTATGGTGGATTTTTAATACTGTGGCGGCATGTGTAGTCGTGCCCACAGTTTTAAGTTTGTATTGGGACAGGTTAGACGCAAAAGGTGTCTTTTGGGGAGTGTTGGTGGCATTTATTGTTGGCGTTCCGTTATCTATATACGGCAACATTATTGATAATCCCAAATGGATTGTCGGGGCTTCGCTATTTATTATTTTAGTAAGCGCATCTTTCTGCTTAATTTTTTCCAAGAAATCAGAAAGTATACCTCTATGACAGATGAAGAACTTATACAAAAAGCAGCTTTGGTAATAAATACCAAGAAAATGGGTGAGTATACAGTTGGTAATGTTGGTGCTGCGCTTATTACCGATAAAGACAATATCTATACTGGCGTTTGCATTGATACCGGCTCTAGCATGGGATTCTGCGCCGAACATAATGCTATCGGCACAATGGTTACTAATAGAGAATATAAAATCAAAAAAATTGTCGCTGTTTGGAAAGACGACAAAGGTGAACTTTATATTGTTTCTCCTTGCGGCCGCTGCCGTGAGTTTATGCGCCAGATTGACCCCGAAAATTTAGAAACGGATGTTATTTTAGATAAAGACCAAGTCCTTAAATTAAAAGACTTGCTACCTTATTACGATTGGTATAAAAAACAATGACTTCTTTTAAAGAAAACCCAGAAAACCGATATGATACTGAAATGCGTCTTAAGGCTGTGGAAGGGGCAGAAGAAAGTCATAAAGCCAAAATGGACGATGAAGAACGTTTGGCAGTTCCAGCACATGATGAAAGTATGGTGTCGGATTATATAAGAAACAGGATTGAGCCGCCCGCGGATATGGTTAGCGGAAAAGGTATTTTTAGAGTTGAAACACCAGAGCAACCCGAAGGTGAATATGAAAAAGACTTGAAAAAACTTCAAGCTCTTAGCGAAGACGAACTAGACAAACTTTTAACGGAAATGGAAGAAAAAAGCAAAGAGGGTAAAGGGCTATTTTCCAAAGGAAATTTGTTGCTTGGTTATGCTATTGACCCAAAAACTTTAGAATCTTTGGAAAGCAAACATCATGAGCGTCAAATGAATGTTTATACTTTAGCTGAACAAATCGCCCAAAAAGCCGGACAAGATTTGAGCTGGGAGCTAGAAAAACAAATAGAACGAAGGACTGTAAGTGGTTTTGTTTATTTACAAGTGCCTAATTTCAAAACCCCAATCGTAAAGCTGTATTTAGGAATAGAAGAAATGGGAAATTTAGTTCCCAAAGGTGATGTTGATAAAATCGTAAATTTTTTGAAACGTCAAAGAAAATTGCTACCCATTAGTTCAGATTTAAAAGTTTTGTAATCCTATAGTCTAAACTAGAGTTGGGATGTAAATATACCCCTTTCGCTGTTGTATGATGGTTCTAACATCCCTTACCACGTCCTGCCAAAAATAGCACACGAATTCGTGTGCTATTTTTGTATGGAAATTTTCAAAACCTATCTTGATTTACAAGCATTTTAGAATTATTAAAGAGTAAAACATGGCGATTTGCGTGTGGAGTAAATAAGGAAAATATTTACATTTATCTTAATTAAGCGTATTGTTAAGGTAAAATATTAATATAACAATTATATGAAAAAGTTAATAAGTTCTTTACTATTGGCCTGCTTTCTATTTTTAGGAGTGAGTTTTGTCAATTTAGCACAGGCAAAAACCACTAAAGTAAAAGGTTATGTTAAAAAAAGCACTGGCACCTATGTAGCCCCGCACTATAAAACAACCTCAAATAAAACTAAACTAGACAACTACTCCACAAAAGGGAATATTAACCCTTATACAGGGAAAAAGGGAACTGTTAGCCCCTTAAAAACTTTTAAACGAAAATAGTATTATGAAGAAGGTATTTTTAATATTGTTTGCAATCATTTCCCTAGCTGCTGGCTATAGCGAAAGTGGTTCGGGTGATGAAGCCTAGCTCTTTTATGAAGGTTGCGAAGAATATTATAGGCAAACTGACAACTAATATTAATGTATGAGTGTAAATAAATATTTGGAAAACATAAAAGCTATTTTTCTAATGTTAGCCTCAGTACTTATTATTTCAGGTATCGGAGTACTTGGATATCAAATTTACTACTGGTTTAGATACGGAGAATGGTTTCCAATGTCAACATTATATTTCTTATATGACCATTGGGATTGGGCAAATATACCAACTGAGTGGATAGGTCTACATAAGGTTATCGATAGCACCCCACTTTCATTAGCTCTTTCCCTATTAGGGATAATTGTATTAGTCACTACCATTAATTGGGATGATTTACAATAAATATCTGATTAAAATTATGAGAAAATTACTTAATAAAAAGTTTTGGTTATTTATCTGTTTATATTTGGCATGGGCAACAATTTTAACTCCAATATTTAACAATATTGACGATGAAGGTTTTCAGATTATTTTGGCCGCCCCTTTTACAATACTAACCGTATACCTGTGGAATAAAATTGATAACAAGTTCTTCATTAAATAACTTTTATGAATTGGCTCAAAGAAAATTGGTTTAAAATTATCTTACTAGTTTTTATTACTATCTATTTAGTGGTTCAAATTAAGGCCCATGATTTAGAAGTAAGAAAAGCAGTTATGCAATGCGCTAATAAAAACGAAATGAATAATAAAATATGCTTAGAAATATACGGACGGATGAAATTCTCGGATTTTAAGCATTTATTTTGGTAAAACCCCATGGTTCAAAAATACTTTAAACAATATGTAAAGTATTTTGACCAGCTAGACTATAGGATTTTTATTTATCCCTCTGGGAAGGAAACGGAAAAAGGCTAAAGAGCTTAGACTCTTTGATAGAAAGGGTAACTTAACAAAAGTTACCTTTTGGATTCCCAAATCCTGTATTACTCCGGAAAAAGAGAAGAAAATAAATACACCAATATAAACTGGATATTTGATGAATATGAAAATAAAAAAAAGTTAGAATTGGCTGGCTACCGAGTACTTTAGATAAAACTAGTAATTCATTAACATATCCACAATAGGTTTTATTTGGATGTTATAATATTAATAGAAAGGATTTTTATGAAAAAAACAAAAAAAGCAATCTCGTTAAATGAAGAAGAGACTCATTATTTGAAGGGAATCGTCAGAAATCAAATCGAAAGACTATCATTTTATGAAAGAGAAAATAAACTTGTTAAACCTCTTAAAGAAGAGTTTAAGATTATCAACAGCTTAAACAACAAGCTGTCTCTTTAAAAATGTTTCTATTTCTTGATGAAAGCAAGGAATATCCAAAGAAAGTATTTGGTGGTATATTATTACCGACAAATAAGGTTTCAGAACTAGAAAAAGATTTTACCGAATTAAGAATTAGCCAAAAGCTTTTTGGTGAATTAAAGTGGGAATATGTAGACCTCTATTATGAGAGGTATTTTTTATTTTTAGATTTGATTTTCTCCAGCAAAGAAATTACTTATCACTCTATATGTTTTAGGAGAGATGATAAACGTTATAACGCAGCTTATAGTCTTATTAGAACCGTTACTTGGAAAATGGAGAACCACGGTATTAAAGAACCGCTGTATATACTTTTTGATAACGATGGAGCAGTAGGGAAAAAAGAAATTGAAATAATAAAAAAATATGCCAATGGTGACAAGAGATTTAAACAAAAATTAGAATTTTGCAATCAGGGACACTCCCATGTATTAGGTGCACTCCAATTATCAGATTTAATGACAGGATCGGTTTGTAGTCAGATTAACAACATCCCACTAAAACTAGAAAAACAAGCCTTAGTGGATTATATTACTAAAAAAAACAACAACATACCTTTAAGTTATGCTTCACCAAGTTTACCAAGTTTATTTAGTAGAAAAATACATTATTTTGACCCAGACACAAAAATAATTTCGCGGTCAAAAGTGAGTGTTTTTTGATGAGTTCTAGTTCAATACGGGAATATACATATACTTTTTTGACTCCTTTACCATAGTTCTAACATCCTTCACTACGTCCTGCCAAAAAAACGCTTTTAACTGAGCGTCTTTTTATATATCCTTGTATAAATCCAGAGTTTTTTATGGTACACTTTAATTAATCTATTAACAATCTAACCATATGAGCGATTGGATTTTTATTATACTTGCACCTTTGTTCCTTGCTGGAGCCATTGTCGCAGTTTATATGACTTTTAGACAGCAGCGGCTTTGGAAAGCTATTGAAGGGGCGGAAATAAAAGTGTCAGCAATTTTTCTTTTAGGAGGCTTAGCTGTTCTAAATCGAAACAACGCAAACGCAGCGGTGCGTTTGCTTAATAACAAAATTATCTTAAAACTGTTCCCTATATCCCCAGCGGCTGCTCTCGCGGGAAAATTCGTAACAATAAAAACAGAGTGGATAACCAAAGTTTTAAGGAAGAAGAATGGTATTATGGGAATAAATGCTATTGGACCACTGCTCGAAATTTATATGTCAGGAACGTCTAATTATTACCAAATTTATGCCGATGATGCCACGTTGGATAAAATGATAACTTACTTAAATTCCCATAATATCCAAACTTCACAAAGCTAATAGAAGGAGCTACACTAGCTCTTGTTCCAATTCATCCAGTCTATAGTTCTAAACACATCCAACAACTACTGCCAAAAAATTAGCTTGGACTTTTCCAAGCTTTTTCAGTACAATAAGGAAAAGTTATTACTAAAATTCAGGCCTTAAGCCAGCCAGTAAAAAAATAATCTTATGCCTTTTATTTGGCAAATGGCAATCTGGTTAACCATAGGGCTACTTATTGAAGCCTACCTGTTAGTTGGTCGTAAAATTGATTCGGGTTTAATTTTTATAACAGGCCTGTGCCTGGCTTTTGCTTCAATGGGCTTAATTTTTTCTTCTGAAGATGGCAGGTTATTTATCGGGCCAAATGATAATTTAGGGGAGCATATACTGCTTTTTGCGTTCTTATTTTCTATTACTTTTGGTTGGTTCCTGAAAGACTTTATAATGAAATCGATAAATGAACAGACGTTGGTAGTTTTCAGCCTGCTCTTTTTGTATTTCTATGTCCAAAAACATTCCATTATTGGCTTTTTTGGATATGTATTTCTGGCGTTTATTGCTCTTACCGTAATCAACGGACTTATCAGCTGGTCATTAAATAAATTCTTTAAGGTAATATTGTATGTCTGGTATTTGTTTATGATTGTTTATTTTGCAGCTACGCAATTTAGCCCAAGTAATTTTGAGCCGTTGCTTTCCAATAGCCCTACTGCTGGAATTACAGGCATTACTATGCTGCTTACAGGGATGGCGTTTTTATACCTTACCATACACGCTTGGTATCTAATTCGGTTAATACCAATTCCTGGGAAAACCCAAACTTTTAGAGAGCGTATAATGGAATGGCGGGAAGACGTGGATTTGATGGCCTCTAAATTCTCGGATGAACAAGCGCATCCATTGAACGTGTTATTGATTATCGCTGGTGTCGGTGCAATTTTAGTCTTCAATTTCTATTTTCAATTATTACCTAATTGGTTAATAAGCAGTCTGGCCATTGCTATAGTTCCAATTATTACCACTCGTCACGAGCCTGTCATATCAAACACTATAAGCAATAAAGGGTTGCAAAGAAGTATTTAAGGTTAATTCCTGCTCTAATTCTTTCCAGTTCACAGTTCTAAACACATCCAACAACAACTGTCATAAAAAACCTATCGGTTTATCCGCATAGGTTTTTTATGTTAAAATACACACATGAAAAAAGAAGCGGGTTTTGTGTTTTTAGTTCTAATATTATCCATAGTCATTATTGCTCTTCTTTTTACTTTGTACTTCACAGACAGTGGGGGAAAGAGCAGCCCCGCCAAAACCGGACAAGATGCCATAGAGCAAACCAAAAGCAACAACCAACTTCAAATAGAACAAAACCTGGAAATCCAAAACCAAATCAACAGTATAGAATAACATTCTAAAAAATAAACCTAATGTAAATCTTAACTTTTGTCGCAATTGCGACAAAAGTTAAGATTTTTGATATTTTTATAAATTCCTACAATTCTCTACAATACCCCCATTTCATTTTTAGCACTTTTGTCGCTATGGCGACAAAAGTGCTAATTTTAAATTCAAACTGAATTTAAAAAGATTAAAAATAATCATGGCTTAAATATAATAATTTTCTGTTATAATTAATTAATGACCACGCAATCTTTAACCAAACAAACTTTAAAAATATTCTGGCAACACTCAAGAAAGTACAAATTATTTGTTTTACTTTCGGTTACCGGAATTATTTTGGCTTCTTTGTTTGAATTGTATCAACCAATACTTTACAAAGACTTCTTTGACCTTTTGGCCCAAAAAAGTGCGGCACCCAATGAGCTTTTTAAAATTGTGGTGTACATTTTTATTGTTGCCTGGTTTGAATGGTTATTTTGGCGCTTAGCCACATTTTCCACAGCTTATTTTCAGTCCAAAACAAAACAGGACATACAAACCACTTGCTTTAACTACCTCCACAAACATTCAATGAATTTTTTTGGTAATAATTTTGTGGGAAGCTTGGTCAGAAAAGCTAACCGCTATGACCAGTCCTTTGAAAGTTTGGCAGATCTTTTATTCTGGAATGTTGGCAATACACTTTTTAAAGTTATTGCAATTATAATTATTATTTCATTTTTTTACCCAATTTTGGGTTTAATAATTCTTATTTTTGCACTTATTTATTTGAGTGTGATTTTTTACTTAAACGAAAAAATTCTCAAACACAGAATAGCCCGTGCGGCGGCAGACACTGAAACCACTGGATACTTGGCGGATACCGTTAGCAACAATATCAATCTTAAAATTTTCAGTTCACAAAACCTAGAAGAAAAAGGCTATCAAAAACTTACTGAAAAACTACACCAACTTCGCATAAAAGTCTGGAATTATGCTTTAAGTATTGAGTCAGTGCAGGGCGCTTTAATGATTTCTCTGGAATTCGTAATACTTATTTTTGCTTTAAACCTTTGGGAAAAGGGTGAGATCACCATTGGCGGTTTTGTACTTATTAACTCCTACCTTTTTGTAATATTCCGAAGACTTTGGGAACTCGGCAGGCATTCTGTAAAACTCTACGAACACATTGCTGACGCCAATGAAATGACTGAAATCTTGCTAACACCTCACTCAGTAAAAGACAAGCAAGATGCTAAAACATTCAAAATCAAAAAAGGTGAAATTGAATTTAAAGACGTTACTTTCGGTTACCATGAAACGCTGGAAGTTCTAACAAATTTTAATTTTAAAATATCACCTGGGGAAAAAGTTGCTCTTATTGGACCCTCCGGCGGGGGAAAGTCTACAATTGTAAAACTTATATTTAGGTTTATGGACATTCATAAAGGGGAAATCTTAATTGACGGACAAAATATTTCCAAAGTCACCCAAGACTCTTTAAGAGAAAATATTTCCCTTGTTCCTCAAGAACCAATACTTTTTCACCGAAGCCTCATGGAAAACATTCGCTACGGTAAACCAAGTGCTACCAACAAAGAAGTTGTGGAGGCTGCCAAAAAAGCCCATGCTCATGAGTTTATCACTTCTTTTCCGACCGGCTATGAAACTTTGGTTGGTGAACGAGGGATTAAACTTTCGGGAGGTGAAAGACAGCGCGTGGCTATTGCCAGGGCAATTTTAAAAAACGCTCCAATTTTGGTTTTGGACGAAGCTACTTCTTCCTTAGACAGTGAAAGCGAACACTACATTCAAGAAGCTTTAAAAACTTTAATGGCAAACAAAACCACTATTGTTATTGCTCACAGACTTTCTACCATTATGCAAATGGACAGGATTGTGGTCTTAGAAAGTGGCAAAATCACTGAACAAGGCAAACACGAAGAACTGGTTAAAGCAAAACAGGGAACATACCAAAGGCTTTGGGAAATCCAGGCCGGAGGCTTTGCGTAGATGTAAAAACCCGGAGGTCTTGAGCTAAGTAGAAAGGTTGGGGTTTAGCCAAAATTTCATTTTTTCCGCTTAGTTTGCTACTATTAATATACATATGAAAAATAAACAAACCGGATTTACCCAGCACCATTTTTTTAAAAAAGTGCTGTTGAAAACAAGTCAAACTAATAAACTTTAATCAATGCAAAAAAATAAGTTAATCTTACAAAATGGTGCTGGGTTTACCCTGCTAGAACTCTTAGTAGTCATTGCCATCATTGGTATTTTAGCCAGTGTTATTTTAATTGCAGTAGGAACTGCCCGAGTTAAAGCCAGGGATGCTAAAAGAGCGGGGGACATGAGACAAATGGTTACTGCCTTAGACCAATACTACATTCAAAACGGCACCTACCCAACCGGTACGCTCGCTGTTGACCCAAACGGGGGATTACTTTCTGACCCGGCTACATTGGACTCAGTAGTTGAACCTATGATTCCAAACTATCTACCTTTTATTCCTCAAGCGCCAATTCCTGCAGACGAAAGCTGTGAAAATGCTTCCGGCCGAGGTGGTAACAACTACTGGTATGAAGCGGACATAACCGGCAGTACTTACACAATGACTTTCTGTTTAGGGAAAAACACGGAAAGCTGGCAAGCCGGCACAAGGTTCATGACTCCTAGTGGGGTACAATAAAATTTTAAAATAAAAATGGGTCAGGCACGTGCAGTCTAGCGCCTGACCCTGTTCGTTTCCTCGGTGTGGAGCTCACTATTGAGCAATGTAGAAAGCTCCAGCTAATACCAGAACCACCAGCAAGGCGAATAAAAGCGTTTTCGCTATTCCACCTCGCTCTCTGGGGATCTCATGTGATGCTCCAGCCCCCGGGGGTGTGGCTCTAGGCCAATCTTTGTTCCTTCGGTCCCATTCCAAGTCTGTCATGAATTCTGCCTCCTTGCTTATAAGTATATAACCAAATTTCAAATCTGTGTAATCTGTGCGTCTTAAAAGATCAGTGGTCATTAATTTGACTTTAGGTGAACGGGTGTATACCATTTAAATATGGAACCTTTAGCCAACAAAATTCGTCCGAAAAACCTTTCGGAATTCATAGGTCAAAAACACTTAGTTCAGCCTAAAGGACCACTGGCTAACGCCATTGAACAAAAACACTTGTTCAGTTTTGTGTTGTGGGGCCCGCCAGGAGTAGGCAAGACTACTCTGGCTAGAATTTATGCTAAAGCTGTAAACGCAGAATACCACGAGCTTTCCGCAGTCTCCGCAGGCAAAGACGACATACGCCAAATAGTCGAAAAACCTTCCATGTTAGGTCAGCCCAAGATTCTTTTTTTAGACGAAATCCACAGATTCAACAAATCACAACAAGACTTCTTGCTACCTTTTGTAGAAAACGGCAGGCTCACTTTAATTGGAGCCACAACTGAAAACCCTTCTTTTGAAATTATTCCAGCTTTACTTTCCCGCTGTAGAGTTTTTGTACTGGAAGAATTAAAACCTGCTGAAGTAGAAGAAATTATTAAGTCAACCAAAATTAAGCTGGATAAAAAGTCCGTGGAATGGTTAGTTGCCTTAGCCAACGGTGACGCCAGACAAGCTTTAACAGTACTAGACAACTGTCTAAGTTTATACGGTAAAGTCAATTTGGAAAATTTAAAAAACACAGCACAAACCAAATTTATCCGCTATGACAAAAAAGGTGAAGAACATTACAACGTAATTTCTGCATTCATAAAGTCCATGCGTGCCAGTCAACCGGACGCCGCACTTTACTACTTAGCCCGCATGGTAGAGGCGGGGGAAGACCCGCTTTTTATAGCCAGGCGCATGGTAATTTTTGCCTCAGAAGACATTGGCCTCGCACAACCCACTGCTTTAGTTGTAGCTAACGCCGTGTTCTCGGCCTGTGAAAAAATAGGTTACCCAGAATGTACTATTAACCTAAGCCATGGCGTAATCTATTTAGCTACCTGCAAAAAAGACAGGGGAGCTTATGAAGCAATTATGGAAGCCTTAGAAGATGCTAAGACTTACGGAAACTTACCAGTTCCTTTAAACATAAGAAATGCACCCACTAAACTCATGAAAGACCTAAACTACGGCAAAGGGTACGAAAAATATACCAAAGAAGACTTACTCCCGGAAAAACTTAAAAACAAGAAATACTTAAAAAAACATGACTGAAAATAAGTTTGAAAACCTATTAGACAAATATAACTACGAACTCCCCAAAGAACTCATTGCGCAAAACCCGGCGAAACCCAGAGACAGCGCCAAGCTCTTAGTCTACAACCGAAAAACAAATCGGCTTTTTTTTGATGTTTTTAAAAATATTGGCAAATATATACCAAAAAATTCTGTTTTAGTTTTTAACCAAACCAAAGTCGTCCCTGCTAGGCTCAAGGCTTTTAAAGAAACTGGTGGAAAAGTTGAAATATTTTACGTTGGTCAAGAAAAAACAACTATAAAAGTCATTGCTAACAGAAAATTACAAAAAGGGAGTAAAGTTGTTTTAAATAAAAAAACTTTTTTTACTGTAATTTCTCAAAAAGAACAATTTTACTTTTTAAAACCCTCCTTTCCACTCTCTCAAACTTTAAAAATCCTAAATAAATTCGGGTCAACACCTCTACCGCCATATATTAAAAATTCCAAGTTAAAAGAAAACCAAAAACGTGAGCAATATCAAACTGTGTTTGCCAAAACTGGTATGTCAGTTGCTGCACCCACGGCCTCTTTGCATTTTACTAAAAAACTAATTCAGTCTTTAAAAAAACAAGGTGTAAAAATTCTATACGTAAATTTAGACGTAAACTTGGGAACTTTTGCGCCTTTAAAACCGGAAAATATTCGTACCAAAAAACTCCATACTGAAAACTACTGGATAGAAAACAAAACCTATTTAGATTTACTTAAAGCAAAAAAACAAGGCATGCCTATTTTGGCAGTAGGCACTACTGTCGTCAGAACACTAGAATCAATGTATAAAACCAAAAAACAGTTTGGTCCTACAAGTCTTTTTATTAACGAAAACACTCCTTTAAAAATTGTAAATAACCTCATAACAAACTTTCATGTTCCAAAAAGTAGCTTACTTATGCTAGTTTCTGCCTTTACAGGCAGAAAAAAACTTTTGGAACTTTACCAAAAAGTTATAAAAAAACGCATGCGCTTTTTTTCCTTTGGTGACGCCATGCTCATAGTTTGACCTAAATATGTTTTAAGAGTAGTATTCCGGGTTAGGAAAGGAGGAAGAATGCAAGAAACGACTCTGTTTCTGTTTTTCGAAGTTGTTAGGGCAATCATGATCTCATTGGTATTAGTCTTTGGTGCCTGGACAGTTGCAAACGGTCCATTTTGGCTCATTGCGACAGTCTTTACAGCAACTAGTTGGTCAGTGAAAAAAGCAATTGTCGCGATTGAGTCCTTAGCAAGTCGTTTATTTTTGATTGGTTTCTTAGTTTGGAACACGTTCAAATGGCTTGTCCAGTTCTTACTAAGTACAATCACTTTCCCAATTAAGTTTGGGATGGACTTTCAAGACAAGCGCAAACGAATTTCACTCTGGCAAGAAGCCACGATGATTGTTACTTTATTGGCCGCCTTCACCATTGCCGCCCAATTAACGAGAACTATCGGGTTTACAGGCAACCTACTTGAATCACTTTTGTATCTAAGCAGTTTAATCGTTTTAGGTATGGTCACAGCGACATTATGCTTTATTCAGACCAATAAATGGTTAAAGTACAAAATAAAGAAAAATGATCCTGATGCGGCTGCCGAACTCCAAAGACTGCACTCACCCTTAACACACTTAATAGAACTCAAAAAATTGCTCCGCAATCCACGCGCCTAACTGAGATATCCTACGGGATTTTTTGGAGGGCGCGTTTCGGTTTTAATGAACCAAAACCTTATAAATAAGCCAGAAATTTTAAAGTTATCAACAATTTTTCTAAATAAACCCTAATACTCTTGACATTCTTTTAAAAAACCCTTGATTTTATTGAGTTTTTTGCTAACATTAAGTCATAAGAAAAAAATATTAATAAAAAAGGAAACACAACAATGACAAAGTCAGAACTTATGCAAGCCTTGGCCGACAAAATGGGTTTGCCAAAAAAGCAAGTAAATGATTTCATCGAAGCTTTGGTAGACATGGCTTACACAGTCACCAAAAAAGAAGGTGAATTCACAATCCCAGGTTTAGGTAAACTACTTAAAAAGCACCGCGATGCCAGAATGGGCCGAAACCCAGCAACTGGAGCTTCAATCCAAATCCCAGCTAAAACTGTTATTAAATTCCGTGTTCTCAAAGCAGCAAAAGACGCAATTCTCTAATACTCGTAAAAATCCCTCCGCCAGCAGGCGGAGGGATTTTTGTTTGTTAGGTAAAAATTGTGGTATAATATGTAAAAGTAAAGCCGATCTAAAATATTGGCCTTCACGAAACTAAACAAAACCAAAATATGAAGCTTTTTTCCAAAAAACTATTTTTGGAAACCAAAAAACAGTTTGAGCTTGTAGATATTACCAAAAATGTGCTTTTGGCGGTTTCAGAATCTGCCATAAAAAACGGGATTGTCAACGTTATTTGCACCCACACAACAGCGTCTATCAGGCTTAACCACAACGAACCCTTGTTATTACAGGACATATTGAAAACGTTGTATAAATTGGTACCTGTGGATACTAGTTATAGTCACGATCTTTTTGAAGTAAGACAAAATGTTGCGGTCAATGAACGCTCCAACGGCCATGCCCACGTAAAAGCTTTTTTATTAGGAAGTTCTGAAACTTTAGCTTTAGAAAGCCACCAATTGGTTTTAGGCAGCAAACAAAGTATTTTCTTTGTTGAATTAGACGGCGGTCGAAACAGAGAAGTTTTAGTTAAAATAATAGGGGAGTAAATACCTAAAGAAGTTTTAGGTATTTTTATTTATTAATAAGTTTTTTGCCAGGTCGATAGCAAAAACAAAAAAAGAAAATTAAAACATACATAAATTATTTAAGAAAGGACAAACAAAAAAATGACTCAAACTTATCAAGAAACAGTAATTAGGTCTTTAGAAGGCTTATATACTAAAACCTTGGCATTCTTGCCAAACCTTTTAGCAGCTGTAGTAGTGCTGATTTTAGGTTGGATTTTAGCTCTGTTTTTAAGCAAAATTGTGGAAAAAGTCTTAGACTTAATTAAAATTGACCAGTTAGCCGACACCTTAGGCTTAAAAAATCTCTCAGCCAAAGTCGGCAGAAAACTTAGTTTTTCTTCCTTAGGTGGTTGGTTGGTAAAATGGTTCTTCTTTTTAGGCAGCTTAGTTGCTGCTGCAGACATTTTGGGGCTTTCAGAAGTCACTAGATTCTTGTACGAAGACGTTTTCGGCTATGCCGGCCAAGTAGTAATTGCCATGGTAATTCTACTTTTAGGTATGCTCGCGGCAGAATTCTTCTCCGGCATTGTTACCTCTGCAGTTAAAGCTAGTGGTTTAAATAGCTCCAGCTCTTTAGGCAGTATTACAAAATGGGCAATTTTAGTTTTTACAGTCATAGCAGCTTTATCCCAGCTTCAAATTGCAACAGCCTTCTTAGCAGACCTATTTAGAGCCGTTGTAGCCATGTTAGCCATTGCTGGCGGTATTGCTTTTGGACTTGGCGGACGCGATCATGCTAAAAAAGTTTTGGATAGCGTAGAAGACGACCTAACTCGCAAAATCTAAACCCTGCAATTTTCAGCTGTTTCTGGTACAATAAATACAGAATTAAGGAACTTATCCTTTTTCTTGTATTTTAAATATGCATAAAAAAATCCTGATTGCTTTAGTCTTGTTTTTATTGGTTTCTGGGGCCTATGTTTTAAATAGGCAAGCCAAAGAAACCAAACTTAAAAAAGAAGCTGAAAGACTAAAAGAACTACAAAAGCGTGAAGAAGTTACAGTTAGAATCCCAGAAGGCTGGGATATTGACCAAATAGCAGAAAATTTCCAAGAAAAAAACTTAATCTCAAAAAAAGTTTTTTTAAGCGAACTTTCTAAAACCAACCTTTCCGAATACCCAACCATTAATTCTAAACCAAAAAATACGGGTTTAGAAGGTTTTTTGTTTCCTGACACCTACAGAATTTTCAAACCTAACGGAATTAACGACGTAGAAGCTGCAAAAGAAATAATTGAAAAAGTTCTTTCTAACTTTGAACTAAAGTTTACTGATGAAATGGAAAAACAGGCAAAAAAATTAGGTTACAGCATTTATGAAATTGTCACTTTAGCTTCAATACTAGAAAAGGAAACTGGCAGAAACGCCGTCACGGCAGAACAAAAACAAGCTTTAGACGAGGAAAGAAAAATTGTGGCAGGGATTTTTTATAACCGCCTGAAAATTAGTATGGCACTACAGTCCGATGCTACAGTTAACTATGTAACCAAAAAAAGTAACCCAACTCCTACATTGGAAGACTTGAGCACCGACTCCCTTTACAACACCTACAAACATAGAGGACTACCCCCCGGACCAATTGCCAGCCCCTCCTTGTCTTCACTCTTAGCAGCGCTTTACCCAACTGACTCGGATTTTTTTTATTTCCTGCATAAACAACCCTCCGGCGAGCCAGTTTACAGCAAAACTTTTGAAGAACATACTCAAAACAAGTTTAAATATTTAAAGTAAAAGACCACAGATCTTTTCTAACCGCTGATTACACAGATTGATTCTGCGAAATCCGTGTTTATTCTAAATCTGTGATCACAAATAATTTTATGGAAAATGAAACAACTCCAAAACAAAAAGTAAAAAAAGGCTTAATCCTGATTGGCGCTGCAGTTTTAATATTTGTTGTAATTAGTTTAGTGCAAAAACAAAAAAACTTTGAAATTTTAAAATCTGAAATTTCCGGTATTTTTTACTCTGAACAAAACCAAACATCTGGCGGATTTATTAGAGTTACCCCCATTAAAACTTTAAATGAAAATCTCTTTACTTCTTTAGCAATAGATGAAAACAACAACCAAAGTTTTGAAGAAGAGGAATGGAAAATAAAAAATTTCCCTACGACATTCAAAGAAAACGTAAATTCCGGTTTAGCTTTTAAAACAACGTCCCAACTTTCAAGGCAAAGAAAAGTTAAAATAATTGTTAGTTTAAAAAAATTAAATGATACAAGCTTCGACACATCCAATAAAGAAGCACAGGTTTTAACTCAAAACATTACTCTAACCGAAGAAAAATTGGATGAAATTTACGGAACAGAAAATACTGATAACCCAAACGAAAGTATGAAGCAGGGGACAGGAAACACAGCCACAAATGTTGAAATCCCCAAAATTACGGACAACAGCACTCCTGACTTTAGGCAAAGAAGCGCCGAATGTGCGCCAACTAGCGCAGCCAACGGTTTAGTTTCCTTAGCCTGGAAGAACGGAGCGGCAGACAAGCTTCCAGAAACTTCTTTAAAACTAATTGACGAGTTAAAAACAGAAATGAATTGGACTTATAAAAACGGGGTTTTACCTGACGACTTTGTTGCCGGAAAAAACCGTTGGGCCGTGACCCATGGTTTACCAATTACAACTGAAAAAATTGGGGATGGCGACGGTAGAGGCACGTTGCAGGAAATTCGCGATGCTTTAACCCAAGGCGCTGCCGCTGAAATGAGGATAAGATTTGCCGACGCAAACTTAAAAGTAGTCGGCGGACATTTAATTTCCATTGTTGCTGTCCATACAATTGACGGCAAGGATTATATTGACGTAAACGACCCGGCGTCTCCAAGTGGCACAGAAAGATACGAAGTTTCAGCAAATGAAATTCTTAATTACCCTTTCAAACAAGGCCATACAGTTATTGGCTGGGGTTTTTCCCAAAAATGGACAAGTGCTCCCATGGGCGGGAATTTAGAACCTATGACAGAAGCAGAAATAAAAGCTATTCGCGACTTTGCAGGAGAAAAACAAAAAATCAAAGCACTAAAGTATCAAGACAAATTCTTACCGCTTTCAGAAGTACACGTTGGCAAAGGTGACCATTGTGACAGTAAAGAAGAATCTTTCCCACACTGGCATTCAAACAATGGTACTCACGCTGTCGTTACTGACGGTACTAAAGTTTACGACAATCAAGGCTGCGGCTACGGCAAAGTAGATGCAGTGGAAGTTGTTGACGTTGAAATATGATAACCAAAAAACGTAAAGCAACACTCACACGGGTTGCAAACCAAAGGCAAGAAGGGGTAATTGTTTTAGAAGACATTCACGATCCGCATAACGCCGCCGCGGTTTTAAGAACTTGCGATGGTTTTGGTTTTCAAAAAGTTTGCTTCATTTTTGAAAAAGAAACAAAATTTAACCCTAAAAAAATTGGTAAAGCCACGTCCTCCTCTGCCAACAAATGGCTTAACTTTGAAGTTTTTACTTCCACCGAAAAATGTTTTAAAAGCTTAAAAAAACGAGGTTTTGAAATTTATGCCACAGTTTTAGACAGTCAAGCCAAATCCCTTTTTAAAACCAAGTTTAAAAAAGCCAAAATAGCTTTAGCTTTAGGCAACGAACACTCTGGGCTTTCTAAAAATGCTATAAACCTAGCTGACTTCAAAGTTTATTTGCCCATGCAAGGCTTTGTTCAAAGTTTAAACCTTTCAGTTACAGCTGCTATTTTTATGTATGAAATTTTCAGACAAAGACAGGGAAATAAAATATACCATCTACCTAAAAAAGAAAGTTTAAAACTTTTAAAAACCTGGTCAAGTAAATAGACTATTTTAAAACACTCCCCACAAACCCGCTGTTGCCATTTAAAAAGTCTGCCATTTTCATTTCGTTTTTACCTTCAGGTTTGAGACTAACAATTTCTAAAAAAGTTCCTTTCCCGCAAACTACTATCCCGCCTGGAAGTACCGTGCCCGGTTTGTAGGTATCAGTCCCGGCGCCGTTGGATCGGGGCTCCGACTTTACGTCGGAGTAGGCGTTTTGATTCTGCATTTCTGTAGGAGTACAGTCTAAAATTTTTAAAGTTTTGCCCCCAAACTCAGTCCAAATCCCTGGCCACGGAAAAAATGCTCGAAACTGGTTATAAATTTCCGGGGCTGTTTTCTGAAAATCTATTTTACCATCGGCCTTACCTAAAATTTTGGTATAAGTAGCGCTAAAATCATCCTGAATAACAGGTTTTACGTCTCCATTTATATACCCTGGCAAAACGCTAATTAAAAGCTTGGCTGACTTTTGTGCTAGTTTTAAAGGTAAGGTTATGTAGTTGTCGTCCAGGTCAATATCAATTGACTCTTGAGCAATGACAGGTCCGGTATCCATTTTTTCGTCTAACAAGAAAATACTTGTGCCAGTTTTAGTTTCTCCATTTAAAATAGCTGTCTGAATAGGGGAGGCGCCTCGGTATTTTGGCAAAAGTGAAAAATGCACGTTTAATGTTTTATACCGAGGAAGGTTAATAATCTCGCCTGGAAGTATTTTTCCGTAAGCAACAACTACGAAAATATCTGCGTCTAAACTTTTAAGTTGCTCTAAAAACTTTGACTGTTTAACATTCTCGGGCTTGAGCAAAGTCACATTCATTTCTTTGGCCAAAACTGAAACAGGAGACTCAGTCAATTCTTTTTTTCTGCCGACCAAAGCATCTGGAGAAGTAACTACAGCTAAAACTTCGTGGTTTCTAAAAAGACTTTCCAAAATTGGAAGGGCAACATTAGCTGTTCCAAAAAAAACAATTTTCATTACGTTTTTCTGTCATCCCAACAACCCACAATGCACCCGAGGAAGCAAAGGGATCCCTTAACCATAAAATTATTGACAATTCAGTATATATCTTCTGTAGCTTTTTGACAAAACTTTCTTTTTCTGTCATCCTCTACCAGTCTGAAAATGACAGAAGGAGAGAAAATTATGATGCGGCAATGGATCAAGAAGAGTCTCTGGGTACTCTGTTTTTTGCTCATCACGGCGAGTATTTTGTTTCTGGCAGACCGGCAATGGGAATACTCTCAATCACCGGAAGGCAAGAAGGAAACGACTATCCAAAAAATCCTTGCACGTGAAAGCCGGGATGCCGAGAACAGAAAGACTGCTCGCAAAGTTGCAAGCGTGATCAATTACATCAAAGATCCACGAACTAACCTTTGCTTTGCGGTATTCTGGGGCAGTGATAATCAAGGTGGCCCGGCAATAACTGCGGTGGAATGCACCTCGGCTGTAGAGCACGAAATCAAATACGGAATCTGGCACAAAGGCAGTTACTACCTCTACTGACCATGCATGACCGGCGGCGCAAACGACTCTCAAACACATAAGAGTTCTTCGCCCCGCCGGTTGGTTATTTCTAGATTCTCTATCATCCCGACCGCCCAGAATAACACAGTTTTATTTGTTCAATAATATCTTCCTCAAAACTTCCGCTTCAATCCTGCAGTCTTCCAGCGCGTCATGGCGGTTTTGGGATTTAATTTTAAATTTTTTCATTAAATCTTCCAAACTAAATCCGGTAAATTTATTCTTACTCTTAAGCTGATTTTTCGCGCCAAGAAAACCGTAAAACACGCTCCACAAATTTAAATAATGGTAATTAAACTGCCATTTTATCCTTGCCTTTTTATAAGCCACGCGCAAAAAATCCATATCTAAAGGTCCACCATAATAGCTTAAAATCACTTCTTTTGGGTTAAACAATTTATTAAATTGCTGCAAAACCAATTTCAATACCGGAGCGTCTTTAACCCGGTCAAAACTAATTTTATTTACTGTCATAGACTTCCTATCACGCCATTGCCAAGCCGACGGTTTTACAAACGAAGAAAAAACTTCTTTTTCTTTTAAGGTTTTTCGGTCTAAAAGCACAGCTGCAATTTGAATAATTTCATGCCTGTCTACGTCTAAACCCGTAGACTCTAAGTCAATTAACAACAAATCTTTTTTAAAATCCATAGTCCACAAATACACAGATCTTCACTGATAGCACAGATGTTAAAATCCGGCTAAACAATTCAATCTTAATTAATTATTCTTTTAATTAACACTTTATCTTTTGTAAAAATTATTAGCAAACCAAGTCGTAAATTATTCGCTTTTAAATAGGTCATAATTTGATCAAAATATTTTTTGTAAAATTCATCAGCAACTTTTAGTTCCACAACAACCTCATCTTCCACCAAAAAGTCCAGATAAAATTTAGAAATAATTTTTTCTTGGTAAAGTAAATTACAATACAACTCTCTTTTAAAATTTAAACTAAATTTCTTTAAATCTTCTTCTAAAGCTCTTTAGTACTCTTTTTCCCTATAACCGTAGCCCAATCTATTATAAACGCTAAATGCTGCTCCGATAATCTTTTCAGTAATATCTTCATAAAGATAGTATTGATTTTTATCAGTGTTATCTGCTTTCATATCAGTGCATCAGTGGTTAAACTTCTTTAATTATTTTCCTAAAAACCTCCGCCTCCAGTCTAACCTTTTCCATACTGTCAAAAGGGTTTTTCTGCTTCATTTTAAAATACTCCAAAAATGTATTAAACGTAGGCATTTTCTTTACCCCATAGTTTAAAGTGTAAACATAGCCTAAAGTCCAAAGATCCACACAGTGCGAGTCATATTCAAATTTTATTGCTGTTTTACGAAATGCGTTTTTTAAAAAAAGAATACTGGCCATACTGTGAGTGGCTAAAAGTAGGCTAGTGCCAAACTTTTTATGAAAGTCCTTAATACATTCATAAATTTTTGGGCTTTTTCTTAAAATTTCACGGTCTATACCTAAAAGCTTGGCATGTTCATTGATAATACTGTCAATATAACTTACACGAATGTAAGAATTAAAATTGTCTTTTTCAAGCAAGTTATCTTTGTCTAAAAGCACGGCAGAAAGTTGAATAATACTGTCTTTATCCGTGTCGGCACCGGTAGCATTTATTTCAATAAAAAGTAGGTCTTTTATAAACTTCATAAGTCCGCTGATACGCTGGTTAACTAGTTTTATTTGTAATTAGTGGATATTCCGCCTTTAGTATACTTCTTTATTAAGTCAATAATTAATATGCCGTTAATGTGATCTATTTCGTGCTGGGCAACCCTAGAAATCCAACCTTCGTCTATAATTTCTACCATTTCACCATGCAAATTTTGAGCTTGAATTGTAACTTTTTTTGGTCTTTTCACCATCCCAAATATGCCCGGAAGAGAAAGACAGCCTTCTTCAATTTCAATTTTCTTAAAACTTTTTTTTACTATTTTAGGATTGTACAAAGCAAAAATTGGAATCCCACTTTTCTCCAAGTTTATAACAATTAATTTTACGGATTTACCTACCTGAGGCGCAGCCAATCCAATTCCGTCAGCGTTCCTAACAGTGTCTATCATATTTTTAGTTAACTTTTGAATTTCTTTACTCAAGGGAAAAACCACCGGCTCAGTCGGCTTTCTTAAAATTGGATTTGGATTTGTAATAATTGGCAGAACCATAAAAAACAATTTAGTGATTAATTAATTGACCAAAATTGTCACGATTGAACAGGATTAAAGGATTATTGGATTAATAAATCTTGATCAATTCTGATCAATCTTATTTATTCTTCAATTCCGTGTTGTGCTTTTTAATTAAGTAAGCAAAAAGTTTTCCCGGAGTTTCTACGTTTTTATTTTCCAAAATTTGCCCGGCTAAACTTCTTAAAAAATTATGGTCGTATTTTACGGCCATTTTTAGGTAAAACCCGAAATGTTTAGTATCATTAAACTTTTGAGACAACTCCTCGGCGAGTAGGTGAGCAGGGGAGTGCAGGTATTTATTTGCACTCGATTTTTTCGCTACTGTTCCAAGTTTTTTTGCAATATTACCTAAAGTTTCCATGCCTGAATTATAGCTTATTTTAAACCTCTTTTAAAGTAGCTTTTACATTAAACTCACCTTGAACTAAAGCGCTTTTAGCCTGTATACTCTAAAGTATGAACCAAGAAACCAACGTCGCCGGTTTAAAGGTGAATTTTCTCTCAAAACAAGAAGTCTTAAACCTTTTAAAAACCAAGCTTCAAGCCAACCAAAAAACCTGGTTAACCACGGTATATTCAGAATTCCTATATGCCGGATTAAATAACCCGGCGGTAATGCAAATGCTGAACAAGGCAAATATTGCCATCCCGGATGGGATTGGCATTTTTTGGGCAAAGAATTTTCTTTCCATACCTTTAACAGCCAAAAGCTATTGGGGCAAAGTCTTTCAGAGTTTGTTTCAAGCAAAGTATAGCTTACTCACACTTCTTTTTAACAAAAACGGTATTCAAACAATTCCCGGGTCTGAACTTATTTGGGACATAAGTAAAATGGCTCAGGAAAACAACTGGTCAGTTTTTTTACTCGGCGGATACGGGGACACACCAAAGCTTGCTTGCGAAAATTTGAAATTAAAAAATAAAAATTTAAAAACTTACTTTAGCAACAAAAATCCTGAAGATCCTACAATTATTGAAGAAATAAATAAAGCTAAACCAGACATACTCCTCGTTGCTTACGGTCCAATAAAACAAGAGGAATGGATTTCTGAAAATCTTGAAAATCTTCCTACTGTTAGACTTGCCGTGGGTTTGGGCGGGACTTTTGACTACATTGCCGGTAAAAAAATTAGCCCGCCAAAATTTGTAAGAAATTTAGGCCTTGAATGGCTCTGGCGACTTTTTACCCAACCATACCGAATTAAAAGAATTTTTCAAGCCACATTTGGATTAATCAATCTTTTAATTTTATACAAAATATATTCCTATATGGAGTATAGAAAAAATGTTGTCTGTGTTATTTTAAACCCAAACAATAAGATTCTTATCTGTCAAAGAAACCCCATCCCAGCTTCTGGATACGCTTTAGGTGAAAACACGTTTGATAAATACAAAAATTATTGGCAATTTCCTCAAGGCGGAGTAGACCAAAATGAAAACTTAGAAGAAACTGCAATAAGAGAAGCGTGGGAAGAAGCAGGTTTAAATAAACTCAGTCTAATAAAAACTTCACCAAGTCAAAACAAATACTGGTTTACTTTGAGCTGGCAAAGAATTTTTAAGCAAAAATACAGATGGAAAGGTCAAAGTCAAAACCTTGTTTACTTAAGACACCAAGGTTTAGATAGCGAAGTTAAAGTTGATAATAAAGAATTCATAAATTACAAATGGGTGGAGCCGCAAGACCTTGCAACGCTTGTGCATTTTGAAAGAAAACCTTTAACAAAGATTATTGAAGCAGATTTGAAAGAAATGCTTGAAAAAGGTAAACTTACCTAAACAAATGACAAAAACGACGGAAATTAAAAAAATGAACAAAAATTAATCCGTATCTATTCTAAATTTATGTCATTTTTGTCATTTTTGTCACTTATTTAATTACTTTATGATCCGCACACGTTTTGCCCCTTCACCAACTGGTTTTGTCCACATTGGCAGCTTAAGAACTGCTTTGTTTGCGTATCTATTTGCCAGACACAACCATGGAATAAATGTCTTAAGAATTGAGGATACCGACCAAAATCGAAAAGTTGAAGGCGCCGTAGAAAACTTGGTTAAAATAATGAAAGAGGTGGGTATTGAATTTGATGAAGGTTTTTACACTAAAGAAGATGGCAATATTGAAGAAAGAGGGGAGTTTGGACCTTATTTACAGTCCAAAAGACTAGAAAAATATAAAGCAGCTACAGACCAACTCTTAAACACTGGAAATGCTTACTTTTGTTTTTGTGACGAAGAAAGACTTGCCGAAGTAAGAAAAGAACAAATGGCTTTAAAAAAACCGGCTATGTACGACCGGAAGTGTAGAAGCCTTTCAAAAGAAGAAGTGACAACCAAACAGGAAGAATTTAAAAGTTTGGGCAAAAATCCTGTAATTCGTTTTGCGATACCGCAGGAAGGTACTACTACCATAAACGATCTCATTTATGGTGAAATTACATACGAACATAAAGTATTAGATGACCAAGTAATTTTAAAATCCGACGGTTTTCCTACCTACCACTTGGCCGTAGTAGTAGACGACCATTTCATGAAAATAACCCATGTTATAAGAGGCGATGAATGGATTCCTTCTACACCAAAACACTTGCTTTTATACAAAGCTTTGGGTTGGGAACCAACACAATTTGCACACTTGCCTCTAATCTTAAATCCTGACAAAACCAAGCTTTCCAAAAGGCAAGGAGATGTCGCAGTCGAAGATTTTTTAAAGCACGGTTATTTAAAGGAAGCTTTGATTAACTTTGTAGCTTTTTTAGGCTGGAATCCTAAAACAGAAAAAGAAATTTTTTCATTAGAGGAACTCATTGCACAATTTGACCTAAAAAATGTTAACAAGTCCGGTGCCGTGTTTGACGACAATAAACTTGATTGGTTTAACAGCCAATACATAAAACAAATGGATAACGACAAATTGGCTGAAAAACTGAAGCCTTTTTGGAAGGAGTCTGAAATTGAAATTGAAAAGTATAAAAACGAATATTTAAGCGCCATTGCTGGTTTAGAAAAAGAACGTCTAAAAAAACTTTCAGAAATAGGGGAAAGGACAAAGTACTTCTTTGCACAGCCGGAATACGAAACCACACTTCTTGTTTGGAAAAAATCTACCCCCGAAGATGCAAAAGACAAACTTTCAGCTTTATTAAAGACTTTTGAAAATTTAAACGAAAAAGATTTTACCAAAGAAACTCTAGAAGAAAAAACCAAAGAATTTATTCAGCAAAACGGTTTTGACAACGGCTCAGTACTTTGGCCACTCAGAACTGCTCTTACCGGTTTAGAAAAAAGCCCAGGGCCTTTTGAGGTCACAGCAACCCTAGCTTTAGGTTTAGGCAAGGGTGAAGTAATAAATAGAATAGATACTGCAATTAAAAAATTGTAAAACTGTTCTGAGTTTGAAACATTCGTAGATATTAGCAGATTCGATATATTTACTGATCTGTGGTGTTTTTTGGTTTTATAACAGATTTTATGATATAATAAATAAACTAAATGAATTTATTTATTGAAATAAAAAAGAATTGGTATAAAAATAAAAAAGAGGTTTTTAATTATGCCAAAAGTTTTGTTTTTTTTACTATAATTTTAAGCTTAGTTATAGGTAGTTTTGCTACTGCCCAAACAACCGACGTTGACCAACTAAATTCAGAAAAAGTTGAAAGACAGAAGAAATTAGACGAAATTAACAGAAAAATCAAAGAATATACTACACAGATTAGCGAAACTAAAAAAAAGGCCAACACTTTAAACAATGAAGTCCTTATATTTGACCGAGAAATAGCCAGTACCGAATTACAAATAGAAGCAAAAGAAACTCAAATTGAAGACACAAATCAACAAATTTCGGAACTTGAAAAACTGATTACCCAAAAATCCAAAGAAATTGCCGAAAATAAAAAAATCTTAGCTGAACTTATACGTCAACTTCACCAATACGACAACGAATTTGCTTTAAAAACTACAATTGCAGCAGAAAATTTATCTGAATTTTTAGACGAAATTCAATACACCCAAAATTTTCAAGACAAAATATACCAATTAGTACAAAAAATTAAAGAACTAAGAGAAAAACTGCACCAACAACAAACTGAACTGGAAGCCCAAGTTAAAACTTTAGAAGAACTCAAAACTCAATTAGAAATTTCCAGAGCGGACTTACAAGTTCAACGCTCCCAAAAACAAACACTTCTAACTCAAACTAGAGGTCTTGAAAGCAACTATCAAAAACTTCTTGCCAAAAGTAAAGAAGAAGAAGAAGACATTGCAAAAGAAATTGAAGACTTAGACGCCCAGATAAGAAAGAAGCTCGGACAAAAAACTATTTCCGGCACCAAGGGTTCCTTAGCCTGGCCTTTAGACGGTGTTTTAACCCAAGGCTATGGCAATACCGGTTTTAAAGCTTTGGGATACAGTTTTCACAACGGCATAGATATTGCCGGCCCTGCGGGTATACCAATTTACGCAGTAGCTGACGGCGAGGTTATTTATACAGACAGTTCAGACCAAGCTTATGGCAACTGGGTAGCTATTAAACACAATATAAAAACTGCAACCGGTAATCAAGAAATAGTTAGTCTTTCAGCCCACATGCGCAGCTTTAAAGTTAAACCCGGACAATTGGTTTCCACCGGTGATATTATTGGCTATGAAGGCAACACAGGAAACACTACTAAGAAACTTTACGGCCCTGAACGCGGTTACCATATTCACTTTGGCATTTATGACATAGAAGGCTTTGGCGTGAATCAAGGCGCTTATAGCAAACTTTACGGTAACTACCGTGTACCTTACGGATACACCTATAATCCACTTAATTTTTTAGAATAAAATTTTCATAGTTAGCCAAAAAACATAACTAAAATGCATTCAAAAACAAAAATTATTTTCCTAAGCCTAATTTTAACCTTGAATGTTTTCTTGCATCCGACTGTTTTAGCCCAAACAACACCTAAGGATTACGGTAGTTCTGGTATAGACGACCAAATAAAAAGATACTTATGTGCGCCAACTGAACCCATAGCAGGACAAAACGACATTTTAAAGAATCCCTATAGCAACACAATAAATTATGCCGGAGAAAGAAATCAAGCAAGTGGTGACTTATACCTTTGTATAAACAAACTCTACCGTTTTGCCATAGCCATAGCTAGTGCAATTTCTGTTTTCTTTATTGTCATTGCCGGTTACGTTTATATGTCGGCGGAAGGCAATGCCGAGTCAGTAGACAAAGCCAAAAGTATTTTGGCTTCCAGTATAGTTTCTTTAGTAATTTTATTTTCCGGTTACATTTTACTGAGGGCAATAAATCCTGACCTTATAAAGTTTGGAAGTATTCAACCGCCAAGTGTAACCACAGAACTTAAGAAAGCAACTACAACTCCATCTGGTTCACTTATAGACTTTGGATTAGAGAAATCGCCACCAGTACCGGCCGGGCCCGGAGGCACCTGTTCGGAATCCGGGCGAAACTTTTGCGTTGCAGCCACGGCAAACTGTTCAAATGCTTGCAGTAACTACAACACCCAAATAAAAAATGCCGCGCAAAAATATCCCATATCAGGAGTAGCAAATACCGAGGCACTGCTTAAAGCTATTATGTTTGCTGAATCCAGCTGTAACCCAAGCGCAGCTTCGAAGGCTTCTGCTTATGGCTTAATGCAATTAAAAGTTGAGACGGCAAATCTTTTTAAATCCGCGTGCGGTATAAATTCAACTATTGACCGAGTTTGGTTAACCAACCCAAATAATACAGACGCTGTTTTGTGCATAGCTTCTAAATTCCTTTCGACCTTAGCCCAAGGAACCTGTGGCACCAATATTCAAAACTTAGCCGCAGGTTACAACGGTGGCCCGAAAGCTTGTGAGCCCAGCGTAAGCTGTAGCAATGAACAAGGATGTAATGGGCAAAAAAGAAAATGGGAATGTCTTTACGACGACTCTGCTCATAAAACCTGTAATACAGGTTACACAGAAACCAGAGGTTATGTGCCAAAAATATTAGGATGTTATAAACAAAACGGCGGTTAAACCGCCGTTTTTCTTTTTATACCTAAAATAGGGGAGTACTCTTTACCCTAAACGATAACATTCTTAAAAAAGTAATATATAAATATATCATAACCTGACAAATGTGTAGTAAGTATTTTATTTAAATATAAAAATATCTAAAAGCTACAAGAAGATACTAAATATAACTAAAGGACTAAAACTACTTAATTCAAAGAAGAATAATATATAATGTCGCATAAGATACATTGTGCGACTCCATAGATATTTCAAAATTACTTATCCCCTAAGGATTTATGGCTGTATAAGAGTTTCCTCTTATTTCATAGCTCGAATTGTTTGTACAATACCCGGTAAAACTTTTAAGACAAAATTTATTTCTTTCAAAGTTGTATTTTTACCTAAAGTGAACCTTAAACTAGACTCTGCCTGTTCTTTAGTCAGTCCCAGGGCTAAAAGTACGTGCGAAGTTTCGCCACGAACGCTTGAACATGCACTACCGGTTGAAACTGCTATGTTGTAGCTATCTAAATAAATAAGCGCTGCCTCCCCTTCTAAACCCTTAAATGAAAGATTTATGTTATTCGGGAGTCTTTTTAAAGGAAAGTTTATAACTTTTAATTTTGTACGTTCATCGTATCCATTTAGACCTGCTCCTTGAACACGTTTTAAAACTTGGGTAATAAAATAGTCCCTTAAGGACTTTAAACGCTTAGATTCTTTTTCTCGGTTTTTTTCAGCCAACATTAATGCTTTTGCAAAACCAACAATCCCGGCAACATTCTCTGTGCCACTTCTTAAACCCTTCTCCTGCCCACCCCCAAATATAACTGGTTTTAACTTTAGACCTTTTCTAACAAACAAAACTCCGGTCTGTTTTGGTCCATAAATTTTGCTACCGTTTAAAGTAAGTAAGTCCACACCCAAACGGTTTACGTTTAAGTCCAAAGCCCCAGCCGCTTGGCAAGCGTCCGTGTGAAAAAGTATTGGAGACAGTTTTTTTGAAATCCGTTTTTGATTTTCTTGTCTCAACCACTTACCTATTTCCGAAATAGCCTGAACTGTACCAACTTCGTTGTTTGCATAAATGACAGAGATTAAAACCGTTTCAGGTCTAACTGCTTTTTTTATTTGGTCTAAATTAATAAAACCATTCTTGTCCACTTTTAATAAACTAACCTTATGTCCCCTATTTTGAAGTTCTAAAACCGGCTCTAACACACTAGGGTGTTCAATCACAGAAGTTATTACATGTACCTTTTTATTTTCAGACACACTCCCAAAAATTGCTAAGTTGTTACTTTCGGTCCCGCCTGCTGTAAAAATTATTTCATCCACTCGAGAGTTCAAAATTTCGGCAACCTGTTTTCTACTAAGTTCAATAACTTCTTTGGATTTTTTTCCTAAATTGTACAGACTGGAAGGGTTACCAAAACTCACACCTAAAAAAGGCTCCATGGACTTTTTAACTTCCGGGTCTAAAAAAGTTCCAGCAGCATGATCTAAATATATTAAATTTTTAGGCACTTTTACTTTTGGTAGCATTGGCTAATATTATAAACAAAATCTAAACAAAGAAAAACCCGTGCAGTTTTTCTATAAACCGCAACGGGCAGGAAAAGGTTAGGTGTAAAACCCAACAAACACCATCAATCCCCCTTCCCTGCCACCTTAAACTGCTTTACGCTTAAGGCTTTGTGCCAAAAGATCTCCAATCCAAGACAAGAAGAGATCACCCTACACAGGGCAAGCTATAACGGTCACCTCATTCCCTAACTAGCTTTTTTGGCTGCACTATCATCGGAGCGCATTGCGCTACACGATTTTTGTTAAACACATTATACCTAAAACCAATAAAAAAAGCAAGTGTTTTTAAACACCTGCTTTTTTAAAAATATTGACTCATATTTTAGGAAACAGCATTCCTAGAGTTTTAGTTAACGCGACGACTTACGAAAACCGGCGTCTACAGCCTGTTGTTCTGTAGAAAAGCACATTTCAGGATTGGTTCGGTCGTAAAAAGCCCCACCCTTTACATGATAAATTTTGCTATTAGCTGAAATATTGCCTTTAATAAGGCATTCTTGCATTGGTAGTGAACTTGTAGCCTGACCTAAAACCTTGTTCTCCCCTGTCTGAACTGTTGATTTTGTTTCTATAACCGGTTTTTCTACTGTTTTTTGCTGGTTTGTGGTATAATTGGGTAAAGAAGCCGGAGCTTTTCGGCGGTCTTTTTCAAAAATCCCAGTTCCAAACCCAAGTAAAAAAACTAAAACAAAGCCCAAAGCAACGGCAAAATAGTTTTTCTTTTCATAAAATTTTTCTTTTATTTCTTCATAGTTCATACTTACATTTAAAGTACAACTTGTGGCGAAAATATGCAATACGCATTTGTTTTAGGGAGGGTATATACATTATCGGTCGCAGAACTTATTGCGATACTGGAAAAGCCAGATCCGAGCCTAAATTTAACGGGTGAACCTGTTAAAATTTTAGACGCCTCGGAAGAAATTTTAATAATTGAAACCTCAAACCCAATACAAGTAGAAAAACTCCAACGACGTCTCGGTGGATGTATTAAAATTTTACAAGTTATTGACACCATTCACAAACGCGAGCAAGACTCCATAAATTTTTCTTTAAAACACTATTTCAAACCTAGCACATTAAAAAAACATTTTCTCAAAGATTACAAAGGCAAAGTCCAGTTTGGTTTAAGCCTTTACATTTTAGACACTGACCTTTTAAAAAAACCTGAGGCCAACCCTAAAACCGGTTTTATTGCTTCCAGCGTATTCTCCGAGCCAAAACGAATTGGCATGATGGTAAAGAACACTTTAACCGAAGGCGGTATAAGCTGTCGCTTAGTTCTCCCGGAATTTAACTCCCTGTCTTTAGCTTCAGTAGTGGTCACTAAAAACTTACTTTTACAAAAGGGTGCGGAAATTTGTATTCTCGCCGGTAAAGAAGTTGTCTACACAGCAAAAACTGTAAGTGTCCAAGACTTTGAAGACTACGGACGCAGGGACTACCAAAGACCGGTAAGAGACGAAAAACAAGGCATGATCCCTCCTAAGGTTGCCCAAATCATGCTTAACCTTTCAGGCTGTAAAGCCGGCGAAGCTGTTTTAGACCCGTTCTGCGGCATTGGCACCATTGTCCAGGAAGGTTTGCTTTTAGGATTTAGAATGCTAGGGAGTGACTTAAACAAACAAGCTATTCGTGGCAGTCAACAAAACCTGGAGTGGTTTAGGAATCGCTACAAAATCTCCCCGGGTAAATATCACCTGGAAGTATCTGACGCAACAGCAGTATCCAAACTCTTAGCAGGTCAAAACATTAAAGGTGTAGTTACAGAAAGCACTTTAGGGCCAATTTATTCCAAATACCCCAAACCTGAAGAAATAGTTAAGAACTTTAAAGACCTAGAAAAACTCTATAAAGCTACCTTTACGGAATATAATAAATTTTTAAGTGTGGGCTCTTTGGTGGTTATGTGTATACCAGCTTACCGTAAAAACCGGGAAACCTACGAAAAGCTCCCCTCTCTTGACTGGGCAGTAAATTTAGGATATAATCTTAAAGACTTAATTTCTCCCAAGTTAGCCAAAAAATTCAAATTTTTAAAGCTAACTGAACGAAAAACTGCAATTTACGACCGTAAAGATCAAGTTGTAGCAAGAGAAATTGTCATTTTTGAAAAGCAATAAATACTAATTAATATAACAACTTCCGAGTCGTCTGAATTTAATTCAGCGGCGAGGAAAACTTCTCCGGGAATGAGAGGCTCCGAAGCTAAAAGCTGAGGAGGTTTGGAAGAGAAAACCCGGGAAGGGTTGTCTCTCCAAGGAATTTACAATGGCACATAAAAAAGCAGGCGGCAGTACCGCGTTAGGCCGCGACTCAGTTAGTAAAAGACTTGGCGTTAAAATCTTTGGTAACCAAGCAATTAAAAAAGGGCAAGTTATTGTCCGCCAAAAAGGTAGTAAATACCATGCTGGTAGAAACGTAAAAATGGGTGGCGACTCTACACTTTACGCTCTCACTGACGGTTTAGTTAAATTCCAAACTAAAAAAGTTACAAAGTTTAACGGCAACCTCAAAGCTACCCGCATAGTCAGCGTCCAATCTGCAAAGTAATTTTTCTTTTTAAAAACCCCGCTAAAGAGCGGAGTTTTTATTTTTTTTGATTTCCTCTATTCGCAATCGTCTTTGCTCAATTGATTCCTTAAGACTTGCCAACAATTTTTCTTCATAAGCCAAGGTTTTTATTTCCGCTTGCAACATTCCGTGCTGTGCCTCTCCATCGAATAAACCTTCTCCCACATTTTTGATTTTTATCCATAAAATTAATTTATTTCTTTGTCTTAACCACCGCTTTCATAAAACCATTAAACAAAGGGTGAGGGTTTAAGGGGCGAGACTGAAACTCCGGGTGAAACTGACTTCCCACGAAAAAGGGATGGTCTTTTATTTCAATTATTTCTACCAGCTTACCGTCTGGGGTAGTACCGGAAATAACCAAACCTGCTTCCACAAGCTTTTCCCTAAACTCGTTATTAAACTCATAACGATGGCGGTGGCGCTCGGAAATTTTGGCTTTGCCGGTCTTTTTAATCAAACCTTGTTCTAAGTAAGCTTTTTCAGTTTTAGTCCCTCTGGCAATTACGCAGTCCCAAGCCCCAAGGCGCATGGTAGCCCCATATTCGCGGTTTAAGAGCATTTTTTCCTGTTCAGGCATAATGTGTATGACCGGGTTAGAACTGTTTACGTCTACCTCAGTTGTGTTGGAATTTTTTAGTTTAGCTACATTTCTGGCAAACTCAATAGTTGCCATTTGCATACCGTAACAAAGTCCTAAGTAAGGCACGCTGTGTTCACGGGCATACCTTATAGCTTCTATCATTCCCTCTGTTCCCCTACTCCCAAACCCCCCCGGTACAACAATACCGTCAAAACCTTTTAAAATATTTTTTGCACCTTCTTTTTCTACTTTCACCGAGTCTATCCAAACTAAATTGGCTTTAACTTTGTTATTCCAAGAAGCATGCTTAATTGACTCAATAACCGAAACGTAAGAATCACTAAGCTGAAACTTACCTACGCCAAAATATTTTCCCACCACTGCAATATTTACTTCTTTTCTCAGACTCTTAATTCCGGAAACAAGTTTACGCCATTCTTTTAAGTCTTGCTTTCTTGGCTTAAGTTCTAACTTTTGTAAAATTAATTCAGCGGCGTGCTGTTGTTCTAAAATTACCGGGACTTCGTAAATACTGGAAACATCCGGGTTAGAAAGCACGGCTTTTTTGTCTACATTACAAAACAACGCCACCCGCTCTTTACGCCTGTCGTCCACAGGAACACTGCTTCTACCGACAATTATGTCCGGCTCAATTCCCATGGAATTCAACATCCGCACCGACTGTTGAACCGGCTTAGACTTCATTTCCCCTAAATAAGAAGGTATGGGCAAGTAAGCTACATGAATATGAAGTATATCTTTTGGATTCCTCAATTTCATAATTCGAGTAGCTTCAAAAAAAATAGCATTTTGATATTCACCCACAGTACCACCCAATTCAACTATACAAAAATCATAACCTTTCCCGGCAACAGTCCATCTGCGAATTATTTCGTCGGTTACATGGGGTATTGCTTCTACGTCTTCTCCGTTATATTCAAAAGCACGTTCTTTTCTTAAAACTTCTGCGTAAATTTGCCCGGTGGTTATGTAATTAGCTTTATGAATCGGTTGGTCAATAAACCTTTCATAATGGCCCAAATCCTGGTCAGTTTCCATGCCGTCTTCGGTTACAAACACTTCCCCATGCTCTTGCGGACGAATGGTCCCGGCGTCCTGGTTTAAATACATGTCCACTTTAACCGGACTGACTGAAAAACCTTTACTTTTTAAAATCACCGCTATTGAAGCAGAGGTAATCCCTTTACCAATACCGGAAATAACCCCACCTGAAACAAAAATAAACTTTGTATTTTTTTTTGTGATTTTTTTCGCCATAAATGTGTTTGTTATTCCTGACTTAATTAGAAATCTTAAATATTGATTAATTTAGATTAAACTATTCCTGAATATCGTTTAATTGAATTTGGTTAGTTCTTACTCTATGCACAGGCAAAGCACCTTCCGTCTCCAAATACAGCTGATTGCGGTAGTAATTCTGCGTAATGTACAACACAATTAAAACTGCTCCGCTGGCAATGAAGGTAAAAATTAAAACTAAAAACAAGTTTTTTAAACGAGTATTCTCTATGGGTAAATTTGGTTTTATTGAGTCTATCATTTTTGTATGATTCCTTCTTAAACTTAAAAAAGTAATATTTTCTATTCTACAAAGCTTCTACATTAATTTTTACACTTGCTAAAACCCCGGGAGCTAGCTTTATTTTTATAGTATGCTCACCTAAAGTTTTTATTGGCGAAGCAATTTCTATTTGGCTTTTTTCAAACTCAGTTGAATGCTTACTGTTTACCGCTACAACAATTTCTTTTTCATGAACCGCCCCAAAAATTTGACCTTTAGCCCCCACTTTTACCTTTACAGAAAAAGTCTTTTTTTCTAAGTCTTGTTTTAAACTTTGGGCGTTTAAAATTTGTTTCTGCTTTTTAGCCTCTTGTTCCTTAGCTTCTTTATTTAAACGGTTTTGCATGTCCACAGTAGCAACCTGAGCAAAACCTTTAGCAATTAAGAAGTTCTTGGCAAAACCATCCGAAACTTCTTTAACTTCCCCTCTCCTACCCTGATTTGGTGTGTCTTTTAAAAAAATTACTTTCATATAAATATAAGCCCAATAAATTAAAAAATCTCGCCATGTGCGAGAGTCCGTTTAGCCCATTTACCTCAAACAACTTTTGGGCTCTTTTCTAGTATACTTAAATTTTAAAATAATGCAAATGTTATCCGCTGATACGCTGATTACTGCAGATTACACAGATTTTAGATAAAACTTTTAGAATCTGTGTATTTGCTTGTTTTTGCAACGAGGACTGTTTGAGCCCCACTCTTAATACAAAGACGGGGCGAGTTCCGCAGTAAAAAAACAAGCAAGTATATAGATTATTTAAAACAAACTAAACAACTATATCTTTAAATACTTACGTATAGCCATCATTGTAGAAACTATGGATAGCAATAAAGAAATTACTATCAACATAGCCAACAAATACCAATAACTAAAAACGTTCTGATTAAAAATAGTCAGTTCGGGGTTAATGAAAATGGCCACCTTAGGCATTATGCGGGTAAACACAGGTATAAACAAAAGTGCGGTAATTACCGTAGCAAAAATACTATAAAGCATACTTTCCACCAAAAACGGCCCGCGAATATACCAATTAGTTGCACCCACTAAACGCATAATTTCCACTTCTTCTTTACGGTTGTAGATAGTCAAAGTAATGGTGTTAAAAATAACTAAAATAGCAATTAAAGAAAAGATTCCAATTAAACCCACGCCAAAAGAAACAATAAACTTCAAAATTCTATTCAGTCTCTCAATGGCACTTCTGGTTCTTTCGTCTTCATAACTTACTTTATCAATAAAATCCTGATACTTTTGATCTTGCAAAATTTCATGAATTTGAGGATAGTCCGAAAGTTCAAAAGCTTTAACATTCAAAGTTGCAGGCAGCGGGTTTTCTGTAAGTTCATTTAAAGAAGCTTGTATGAGAGGATCGTTTGCATGTTTCACTTTGAAGTCTTCAAAAGCTTGAATCGCACTGGTATATTTTATTTCTCTCACCTTTGGGTTAGATTTAATTTCGTCCTGAATACTAAAAATCCTTTCCTCAGCAAGGCCAATTTTAAAGTAAACACTTATATCTACGGTGTTCTCTATGGTTTTAAGCGAATAACTGGTGATTGCAAAAAGTAAGAATAAAATAGAAAAAATTACCAAAGTTATACTCATAACCATGGTTGCGGTTGCTGAAAGCCAGAGATTGCGCCAAAAATTTACAAACCCGGTTTTTATAATTCTAAAAAATGAAATAGAGTCCAACATAAAAAATTTCTAATTAACCTAATATCTAATTATTCTAAAGAAATCAGAAACCCAAATGTTCTAAACTTAGAGCAATTAGGTCAATTAGTCCGCCAACTGGCGGAACTTAGAATAATTTACAACTTATATTTACCTTTTTCTTGCTCCAAAGTAACTTTACCGTCTTCTATGGTAATAACTCGTTTTTTTATTTTATTTACCAAATCGGCCGCGTGAGTAGCAAGAATAACCGTGGTTCCAAGGGTATTTATTTTTAAAAGTAAATCCAAAACTTCTTGGGCGTTTATTTCGTCCAAATTACCAGTTGGTTCGTCAGCCAAAAGTAAAACCGGCCTGTGAGACAAAGCCCTGGCAATTGCAACCCTTTGCTGTTCTCCTCCCGACATTTGAGTGGGAAAACTGTCATGTTTACGAGAAAGTCCCACTAAGTCTAAAATTTTCGGAACATCTTCAATAATTTTAGACATTTTATGCCCACAAACTTCCATAGCAAAAGCTACGTTTTCAAAAGCTGTTCTTTTCGGTAAAAGCTTAATATCCTGAAAAACTACCCCAATTTTTCGCCTTAAGTAAGGTAAGTCAGTTTTTCTTACCAAAGAAATGTCTATATCGTCAATTAAAATTTTCCCCCCATCTATACCTTCTTCCCCAATTATCAACTTTAAAAGCGTGGATTTACCGGCGCCACTTCTACCCACAAGCGAAACAAACTCTCCATGATGAATGTCTAAATTCAACCCATGCAAAGCCTTGTTATTTCCGTAATGTTTAGTAACGTTTTGAAATTTTATCATAAGAAACCACTCCGACGTCCGCCAAAGGCGGAGTCCGGAGCCCCGATCCAAAGGCGTCGGGGCAGAGACGAAGATTACACAAATACTTCAAGATGTATTATACCAAATTTATAAAAATGATAAAAGAAAATTAGGTCGCCTTTACTTAACAACAAAGTTATGATTAAAAAACTTACCGCACCAAAGTCGAAAAAGATGCGTTAGTTGAGAATATTAAAAAGCTTGATTCGCTTTCTTAGGTTTTGCGACCGACAGTGTTTTAAAACCCCGAGATAAGAACTTACTGTTTGTTTTAATTTTTCAAGACTTATCTCTTCCCGTGTAAATTTAACAATTTTTCCATCGAGCTTTCTTAACATTCTATTTTTTGCTTTAGTTCGTAGGGACTGTCTATAAGGTAAAACTACATAGCCAAGAAAGTCTATTCCACGAGTTAGCTTATTCAAAAAAATCTTTTTAGGGTGCAGATTAAGTTTTAAATTTTCAGACAGGTACGTTTCCATCTGGGGGATCAAGCCTTCCAGATATTTTTTATTATCGCTTACCATCACGAAATCATCTGTATAGCGTATGTAATATCTTACTTTCAGTTGATGCTTAATAAATTTATCAAAGTTGTCGAGGTAAATGTTAGCGAATATTTGTGAAGTTAAGTTGCCAATCGGCAGTCCCTTGGCTAAATTTACTTGAAAACTATCAATAATTTGATCAAGTAATTTCAATGCATTATGATCCGTGACCCGCCGTCGCAAGAGATCTTTGAGAATCGTATGGTCAACAGAAGCAAAAAATTTTCTAATGTCACATTTTAAGTAATAACATGGGCGGCGGTAATTCTGGCTAACTCCTTTTGTAAAGTTTTCCAAACGTTTAACCGCACGGTGAGTCCCTTTTCCGATACGGCAGGAGTAAGAATCGTAAATCAAGGTATGATCGAACAACGGGTATAAATTCCGAAAGACGGCATGATGAACAATTCTGTCACATACAGTTGCTTTGTGGATCTGGCGCAACTTAGGATCAAAGATAAGAAATGACTCATAAGGCTGGTGGGTATAAGTGTGGTTGACTAATTCATGGCGTAATTGAAAAAGGTTGTCCTCGAGGTTGCGTTCAAAATTCTGAACGTCAGGCTTACCCCGTTTACCAGCTTTAAATTCCTGCCATGACAATAATAAATTATCTAAACTAGTAATTTGTTCAAATAATGTATGAGTTACATCCATAATGAAATTCCTATAATACAAAAAACTTACGACCTATATAAAACAAATTACGAATATACAAAAACTTTCCCAAAAAGTGATAAATACGCCTTAGGCGAAAAATCTAAAGCAATTATTTTAGAGCTGCTAGAATTGCTAGTTGAGGCAGAAAATGCCAAGCGCGAATGGAAAGAACCAATTTTGGCAAAAGCCAGCAACAAATTAGCAGTTTTAAAACTTATGTTCCGGCTCGCCAATGAAACCAAAATCTTAGACAGCAAAAAATATTTGTCTTTAACCGACAAAAGTTTGGAAGTCGGCCGGATGCTCGGCGGCTGGCTAAAATCCGTTAAGTAGCCAAGGGCTCGGGTAAATCCCGAACCCTTGCGCCAAAAGAATAGACGTAACGAGAAGCGACCCACGGCCGAACCGAAGTTGTGATTGGCATTATCGGTCCAGTTGTTGTCGAAGTTGAGCTTGTCATCGTTCCAGTACCAGTACAGCGAGTTGTTGAACTGGTCATCGGCATCCGGGTGATTGTCTGGCTTCATCTAAAGCTGAAAAAGAAAAAATATCCTAATCCAGTCCCCAGGCCAAGCCGAGGAAAAATTTGTGGCGTCTTAAAACGCACTAAAGCCAGACAAGTAGTGTCTATCCTTTCTAAACTCACTTCTTAAAAGCAAAAGCTATTTAAGAACTCTGGTTTAAAAAGTAAGGATTTCGGCGACCCTAATCCGTGGACAAGAGTGCATTAGCCTAATTTCCTTTTAAGTATACAGTAATTGTGGATAACTAAAAAATTTTGCGAAGCAAGTATCAAGTATAGAAACATATGCAGAGGAAGTAATAAAATTTAAACAAAACAAAAGGACTTGGGAATCAAGAATCAAAAACAAATAGATTCATGATCCCAAGTCCTAAGTATCGAGCGACTACGAGAAGCGACCCACGGCCGAACCGAAGCAGTGAAAGGCATCATCGGCCCAACCGCTGCCGAAGCCGAGCTCGTCATCGCTCCAGTACCAGAACAGCGAGTCGACGAACTGGTCATCGGCAACCGGGGCGTAGCTGTTAGCCGGGCAGTCGATGCCTAGGTACTCGAACTTCGACATCCGGTCGGGCTGAGTAGCTATAGTGCTGCCGGTCATGATGCAGTCCTGGGGGAATTGGTTCTCCGCAAGAACGACCTTGACCCGGGACAGCCGTACCGAATGGCCGCTGTAGCTGTTGCCGGTGTTGGCACCGGCCGGAGCGAAGCAGAAGTCATCGTCCGTGGTCTCATGGAGTTTCTGCCACGTGATGATGCCTGCGGGTGTGAGCCGGACGTACTGGGCCGAAAGCTGCCCGTCGCGCCTGTTCTTGAAGCCGTGCTTGCCGAAAACCTTGCGGTAGGCCTTGCCGACTTCGGGAACGAAGTTGGCGACAACGGAGGCATAGGCTTCGCGTCCTTCGTCCGTGGTAGCGAGCGGATCGCCTTTGATGCCAAACAACTTGGCCAGCGTGGAAAGCTTAAACCAGATCGGGATACCTTCGGTACCTTCTCCGGCCTTGGCTTCCTTGGCGAGCTTGAGGGCGGTGGCGACATTCAGCGTGGTCTTGGAGCCGAACATGTCGCGAGCGAGAGCCTGGTAGGCCGAGACATCTTCTTCCACCGGCAGGTATTTCCAGTCCGGCGGCGGCGTGAAGTGCTTTTCGGTCGAGATCTCGCCGTCGTAGAGTCCGGCAATGAACGGCCGGGCAATGGCGAAGGTTTCGGGTTGCAGGAAACAGCAAGCCTCGATCTGATCGAGCAGAACGTAAAACGGCACCTCGCTAGCCATCTGGTTGAACATGCCAGGCTCGCGGGTTTCCAAAGACAGGAACTGTCCGAGGGTTTCCGGCGTCAGCCAAGTCACTTGGAACGGCAAGCTGTCCTTGTAAGCCTGGAGAGCCTTGGCCAGTTCGGCATCAAACCGCGTGTTGTCACCTTTGTTTACGCGATCGGTTGCTTGACCGAGCGTGCGCAGGAGAGACTCCCGCTGTTCCAAAGCACCCTGATTTACAGTAGCGCTCATGATTGACCTCCTTAGTGGTCTGTTGTGTGCAAGTTGATTTAGCCACGAGGACAAGTCCCCGAAGCTGGTTCTCACTTCCGATGAAATGAGCGTTCCGGCTATCAAAATCGCCAGCAAGAACGCTAATTTCAAAGGTTTAAAATTAGCGTATAATTATACCTGTTTTTTTAACTCCTGTCAAGGACTCCCTTTTCACAGAAATTTACTTGGCAGTTTTTTCCAAATATTTTCCCACAAATTCGTCTAACTCCCCTTCTAAAACACCTTCAGGATCAGTTGACTCAAAGTTAGTTCTGTGGTCTTTAACCATTTTGTAAGGATGCAGAACGTAAGAACGAATTTGGTTTCCCCATTCAGCGGACTTAAACTCACCCCTTAACTCAAGCTTTTCTTTTTGCAACTTTTCTTCTTCTAAAGCTTTTAATTTAGACATTAAAATTTTCATAGCCAATTCACGATTTTGATGCTGGCTTCTTTCATTTTGAATATTCACCCTTATTCCGGTTGGAATATGAGTAATGCGTATGGCCGAATATGTTGTGTTTACACTCTGTCCCCCGTGACCAGAAGCCGTATTGGCTTCAATTTTTAAATCCTTAGGATTAACTTCAAACTTTTCTTTTTCTTCCAAAACCGGAAGTAGCTCTAAAAGCGCAAAAGAAGTCTCCCTTGTATGAGCCGGATTAAAAGGTGAAAGCCTAACCAAACGGTGCACCCCCGCTTCGCTTTTAAAAAGTCCGTAAGCAAAAGGACCTTTTACTTCCACCACTGCCGTTTTAACTCCGCCTTGTTCACCCTTTGAAAGTTCCAAAATTTCCGTGCTAAAACCTTTTTTTTCACTGTAACGCAAAAACATTCTTAAAAGCATCCCTGCCCAGTCTTGTGCATCTACCCCGCCGGCGCCACTGTGAAGGGAAAAAATTGCGCTATGGTCGTCATACTTTTTAGACAGCAAAGCCACAAAACGGTTTTTACTATACTCCTTTTCCAAAGTTTCAACTTGCTCTTGTAAATATTTTTTTGTTTCTTCTGACTCGTCTGTATTTTGCTTAACCAAATTTAAAGTTTCCTGAATATTTTTTTCTAAAGTATTCCAAAACTCTACAAATTTTTGCAGTTGGTTAAACTCCTGAGAAATACTCTGTGCATGCGCGGAGTCGTTCCAAAAGTCAGAACCCTGCATTAAGTCTTGCAATTCCAAAGCTCTCTGCTCTTTTTGCGGCAGGTTTAAATGTGACTTTATTTCTTCAACTTCTAAAAGTAGCTTTTCTAACTTTGAAATCAAATCTTTCATAACTTCAATATTATCCCAAAAATATCATTAAACATCAATAAATAAAAGTACAAAAGCCCGTCGTTCGTTCTCCGACACAAGATACAACCCTCTACCCTCAGTTCACCTCCATATGTTCAAAAACTTTTACATGCTGCTACAAATTTGGTTTTAAATCTTTTAAAGCAATTCTTCTCACCAAATCCCAAAGCTGATTATGAACCTCTAACGGAGTTAAAAGTCGGCCTTCAAAAGCGCATTCTAAAAGCTTTGTATTAGGAAAGAGCTTTGCAATTTCCAAATAAGCCTTTTCCGCTTCAATGGCATGACCTTTTTGAGACTCTAAAATATCCGGTTTTCTTTCCCATGCGCTACTTTTGCCAGATTTATATCTTTTGCTTAAAAGTTTACCTGCTAAATTTGCAGGCATATGCAAAATAATGTTTAAATCCGGCTTAGGCACCTGAAATGTTTTGTATTCCAAATTATCCAACCATTTAAAAAACTTGACTCTTTCAACTGAATCGGAAAATTTTGCTCCTTGATGTCCGGCATTTGCAGTAACATACCGGTCCGAAACCACAACCTTACCTTCCTTTAACCACTCTCGAATTTTAAAACCAGCATCAAAACGATCCACTGCAAAAAATATGGAAGCTGCATAAGGATTTAGCTCACCATACTTACCACTTAAATACTCTTCTAAAACTCCGGCTGACTTTTCTCCGTATTGCGGAAATTTAATATATACGGCATCAAACCCTTCCGTCCTCAAAGTTTCCACCAACATACTTGCTTGAGTGGACTTTCCACTACCATCAGGCCCATCTACAACCACAAATCTTCCAAATTGTTTTTCAGGAACTTTAGATTTCTTTTTCATTCCAAAGGGAAGTTTCATATTATGTAGTTATTATTTTTTCTAGTTTTTCGTACAGTTCCTCTAAACTGCCTATGTTTTCAATTTTAAAATCTGCCTGCTTGCCCAAAACCGGAATATTTATTTCTGTTGGTTCTTGTTCCTGTTTTAAAAAACTCTCAAAATCCATACTGGCGTCATCTTGCTTTTCATGTCGGTTTTGGTAACGCTCAAACCGTATATTCACCGGTGCAGTAATATAGATTATTTTAGCCCCTATTTTTTTAATGTCTTCCATTTCATCCATGCGAATGCCGTTAACAACTACCAACCTTTCGTTAGCATCCAAAACCCTTTTTACCACAGCGGGCCCTAACACAGAACGTCCAAAAATATGCCTTAAACCTAAACCTAAGTCTATTTCATTTCTTCTGGATATGGGCAAATTTAAAATACCCAAAATCTCGTCCAACAAATGACTAAAACGCACATGCTTTGCACCATGTTTTTTTTCCAAATAATTTGCCACTGCGTCTTTGCCTGCAAACTTCTCCCCTACCAAACCAATAATTGTTTTCATACAAAGTAGTATAACACGTGTAAAATGTATGGAAAATACCAAAAAAGCCTTTAAAATAGTCTAAATTAATAATATTTGTTAAAATAAATCATGACTTTAAAACGAGATCTAGAACTTTTGTATGAAGTGGGCAGTTTAAGGTTTATTGAACGTGCCTGGAAACAATTTTTAAACCCAGATTATGCTAACTTAGCCGAACATCATTTAAGAGTTATTTGGATTGCCCTTTTGCTTGCCAAATATGAAGGCAAGGGTAATGTGGAAAAAATCATGAAAATGGCTTTAGTACATGACGTAAGTGAAAGCCGTACAGGCGACGTAAATTACATAGGCAGACAATATACCCAAAGAAATGAGCATAAAGCCATTAAAGACATATTTCATAACACAGAACTTGAAAAAGAAATGATTGCCTTATGGAATGAATACGAAGAAAAAAAGACTATTGAAGCTCAAATAGTAAAAGATGCCGATTTTTTGGACGTGGATTTAGAAATTAAAGAACAAAAAGCAAAAGGTAGAAATCACATGAAAGCCTGGGAACCAAATCGCAAAATAGTCTACAATAAACTTTTTACCAAATCAGCAAAAAAAATCTGGAAAGCAATCCAAACTTCCAAACCGGAAGACTGGTTTATTAACTCGCCAAACCGCTTTAACGAAGGTGACATGAAACCAAAAAAATAATCTGTAGACATCCGTAGTTTTATAATTAATAAATCTGTAGCAATGCACTCATACGAAATTGAAATCAAATCCTTACTTGGTGGCAAAGAAAAAGCAGATGAACTTTTAAGTAAAATGAAAGCTATTGACCCAGGCCTGATTGAAGTTGGTAGCCACAAGCAACTTAACCACTACTTTGTGGGTGGTAATTTACAAACTCTATACGAAAAAGTTAAAGAATTTTTAACCGAAGAAGAACAAAAACGTTTACTAGATATTTCTGAAAAAGCAAAAGATTTTTCTGTACGTACCCGCCAAGCAGACGGCAAGATTATTTTGGTTATAAAAGCTTCGGTAGACGATACTACCAGCTCAAACGGTACGGCTCGCTTAGAATTTGAAGCCAAACTAAATAACTTTACACTTAATAAACTTGATCAACTTTTACTTGACGCTGGTTTTGCCTACCAAGCTAAGTGGTCCAGGGAAAGACAAGACTATTTATATCATCCCAAAAACAGGCAGATTAGCGTAAGTATAGACAAAAACGCTGGTTACGGCTTTCTTTCTGAATTTGAAGTTGTGGTAAATGACGAATCTAAAACAGAAGAAGTTAAAAATTTTATCCGCGAATCCATGAACGAACTTGGCATAACTGAACTTAACCAAGACCGTTTGGCCAGAATGTTTGAATACTACAACAAAAACTGGGAACAATATTACGGAACTGAAAATATATTTAATATTGAATAACAAAAATCATGAACAAACACCCGGAGTTTCAATATCTGGATCTTTTAAGAGAAATAAAAGAAAAAGGTTTTAGGAAAGTCGATCGCGGCACGGGCGATGCTTCTTACAGTTTATTTGGCAAACAAATCCGCTTTAACCTTTCAGAGGGTTTTCCCATGCTTACTACCAAAAAAGTGTTTTGGAAAGGTGTAGTGGAAGAACTTTACTGGTTTATGTCCGGTCAAAGCAACGTCTCTTACCTAACTAGAAAAGGTGTTCACATTTGGGATGACTATCCTTTTAAAATTTATAAAGAAAAAGTCAAAGTCGGCAAAATGCCGGAAATGTCTAAAGAAGAGTTTGTAAAAAAACTCGAAACCGACGACAGCTTTGCCAAAGAACACGGAGAACTTCCCCGTATTTACGGAGAACTTTGGCGCCGTTGGCCAACACGAACTCCGGGAAAAACCGTTGATCAACTCAAGTGGGCAATTACCGAAATTATGGAAGACCCAAACGCTCATAACTGTATTGTAAATTCCTGGAACCCGGAATATCTTTACACCATGGCCGAATTTGAAGACGCTGCCCGCTACCCTATTTGTCACAACATGTTCCAAATAAACCAAATTGGCGGAAAGCTTTCTTTAAACCTTTACCAAAGAAGTGCGGATATTTTCTTAGGTGTACCTTTTAACATTGCCTCTTACGCCCTCCTCACTCTCATTCTTGCTCAAGTTACGGGTTACGAGCCCGGGGAGTTTGTACACACTTTTGGGGACGTTCACATTTACGAAAACCACATGGACCAAGTTACCGAACAACTTTCAAGAGAACCCAAACCTTTACCGAAAGTTGTACTCGACCCTACCATTAAAAATATTGACGACTTTAGACCTGAACACATAAAGCTAGAAAATTACGAATCACACCCGGCTTTAAAGGCTGAACTTTCAGTTTCCGGAGGGTTCTTTGATAAAAGTACCAAAAAAAACTAGTTATTTTTCATGATTAAACTTATTGCTTTTGACTGGAATGGAACCATACTTTCAGACACTCTAGCTTCCTTAAAAGCCGACAATCAAGTTTACAAAGAGCTTGGAATAAACAAGAAGGTAACAATGTCTGAGTTTAGAAAAGCATTTAGAATCCCAATAATAAACTACTGGACAAACCTTGGTCTAGACAGAGAATATTTTGTAAAAAACGGTGAGCTAATTCATTCAATATACGAAAAATACTATGAACTTTTTGAAAATAAAACCAGAACCAGAGCCGGAATTAAAGTATCACTTAAATGGCTCAAAAAAAATAAAATCGAAAGTATAATTTTTAGTAACCACATTATCCCTAACATAAAAAGTCAACTTCACCGCTTAAAAATCCAAACATTGTTTAAAGAAGTCTTAGCAAGACCTGTTAATTCTGTAGACCACTTACATAACCGCAGTAAAGAAGCGAAGCTTAAAAACTATATCGACCAAAATAAAATAAAACCCGAGGAGGTCATTACTGTTGGCGATACTGACGAAGAAATAGAAATTGGTAAATTATTTGGCTATCATACCGTTGCAATTTCAGGTGGTATGCAAAATACTGCGTATTTAAAATCTCACAAGCCAGATTTTCTCATACACAACATGAAGGAGTTAATTAAAATAGTAAAAATTTTAAATGAATCCAAAAATTAGCTTAGTTGTTGCCATTTCAAAAAATCGGGCAATTGGCAAAGACAACAAATTACTTTTCTACATCCCCGAAGACTTAAAAAGGTTTAAAGAAATAACAAAAAACCACCCCATAGTCATGGGGGGAAGAACCTATGAGTCCATTGGCCATCCACTCCCCGACCGCACTAATATTGTTATTACCAATGACCCTAACCTTAAAGCCAAAGGCTGTGTGGTTTGTCATAGTGTGGAAGAAGCCTTAAAAGAAGCAAAAAAGCTTAACACTGACGAAATTTTTATCGTCGGTGGGGGTAAAATTTACGAACAAATCATGCCTCTTGCCAATAAGCTCTATATAACTGTCATAGATACCATAGTAGAAGACGCTGACACTTTTTTTCCAGAATATTCAGAATTTACTAAAATTACCAAAGAAGAAAAAAAACAACACAACGGCCTAAACTATACTTTCTATGAACTAGAAAAATAGACCGCTGATCTTTTAACACACACTGATAACACAGATATTGCAAAATTAAACTATCTGTATTATCGGTTTCATCAGTATTCAAATCCAAATCCGTATCATAAAATATGCAAATACTACAAATTATTCTTCCCACGTTTCTAATTATTGGTTTAGGATACATGGGGAAAAAATACAAAATTGTGGAAGAGTCTTGGGTTCACGCCCTAAATGGCTTTGCCTACTACGTTGCCTTGCCGGCAGTGGTAATTTCTTCGCTTTGGCAAATAAACCTTTCCGGCCAAACCTTAAAAGTTCTTTTTTACAACGCTTTGGTTATAGTTTGTTTTGGTGCCTTAACCATGCTGGCTTTAAGCTTAACTAAATTAAAAAAAGAGCAAAAAGCCGCGTTTTTGCTTATTGCTGTAGTCGGAAACTCCATTTACATGGGCTTCCCTATTGCACAAACAACTTTCGCCGGACATGTTTTCCCACTTATTGCCGCCGCAGGAACTATCCAACTGGTCTTAGGCATTGCTTTGGGGCTTTTAGCAGTTGAACACTGGAAAACCCATACCCACGGAGTCAAAACTTATTTAAAAGACTTTTTCTTAAATCCGCTAATTTTAGCTTTACTTGCAGGCTTAATACTTTCGTATTTAAACTTTTCCGGATCCGGAATTGAAGTCTTAAAGAAAACCATTAGCTCTTTAGGCTCTACAGCCTCCCCAGTTGCGCTTTTCTCTTTAGGCGCTTTTATTTATGGTAAATATTCAAAAACCAATTTTAAACTACTTGCTTACGCAAGTACTGTTAAGCTTATACTTATACCAATTTTTGTTTTCTTCTTTTTAAAATGGATCCAACCGGATCTTTTTATAGTAAACTCTGCTTTCCTGCTTGTGGGCATGCCGGCAGCAGCCACCACTTTTGTATTGGCTGAAAAGTTTAAACTAGACAAAACTTTTGTAGCCGAAGGCCTACTTGTCACCACCGCGCTTTCTTTTGTTTCTATAAGTATACTTCTCTCATTTTTGCTATAAAATAATCTTATTTACATTTAAAAAAGTAGTTGGAAATTCCAACTACTTTTTTCTTACCTCTTGTGTAAGTTTAGAAGCTAAAGGTGAAGTTTGTCCTGCATATTTATTTCCCTTTTTTTTATAGTAAGGAACGTCTACCGGACTGGACATTTCTTCAAAAGTAAAAGCGCAAATTCTCATACCAGGATACAAAGCTACCGGCATGACCCCTAAGTTCCCTAACTCCATTGTAGGTTTACCTATCCAGCCGGGATGAAAAACCGAAGCGGTACCGTGAACAATTATCCCCAACCTACCTAAAGAACTTCGCCCTTCAATACGGCCTAACAAGTCGTCCGACAACACCAAAGTTTCAACTGTAGTTACGAGTGCAAAATCCCCGGGTTGCATTATAAACGGCTCACCTTTTTTTACTACTATTTCTTTCATTAACTTGTCAGTATCCACAGGCCCGGCTAAGTCTATGTAAGGATAAGAAGAATGTTTAAAAACCCTAAAAACATTACCCAAATGCAAGTCTATCATACAAGCATCCAATTGAGTTTTTAGGTCGGGCTTAGGAGTAATTTTTATCCTGCCACTAATAAGAGCTTTTTTTATGTCTCTGTCAGAAAGTGTCATACTTTAAGTTAAAATTAATTACTTAGATATTCTACTATACTTATTTATATGAGTCTACATTATCATACATCAGCGCTATCTGCTCCTATCAGAGAATCCGCGGACGTTTTATTGACAAAATTTAAAGCTTAATATAACATAACTGCAATATGTTCATATTCACTATTTCCCCAATTAAGAATGCAATGAAGTCTTCCTTGAAGACCATGCTTTTGGGGTTAGTCAGAAAATGAAACTTTAACCAAAATAAATTTTCTAAAACCAACCCCTCAAGCATAGCTAAAGAAGAGGGGTTTTATAATACTTACATTTCCACTTGCCGAAAGCACTTTTAACAAAAAAGTTTTTTCGGGAGGTGGCAATGCCAGAGCCATTCAAAGCTAAGGTTACGGCTATGGATCGGGGCCTTTACTGGATACAACCAGTAGGAATGAACGAACAAGCCAGGGTGACAGTCATAGCAATCAAGCATGGACGCAACGAAACGCTCTTGATTTTCCACCCGGCAATACCCGCCGGGCAACCGAAGGGCGAAGTACAACATTTCAGCGCTGTGATCCCGCGAAACTCGGAACAGCACACAACTTGGTGCTTACCGGGAAAACTCTCTGAAGAGGAGTACAAAAAACTTACTCCGAAAGAGGAGTAATAACAAGGAGGAAAGAACAAAGAAATCACAACACACGAAAAGCGGCCCTAGAAAGGCTTGTCACTCAATATCCGCACCGGGAAATGAGCATGACAAGCGAGGCCGCTTTTTCAATTGACACAAATCTAAATTTTTCCTATCATTCCCACATGAGACAACTTTCATCCATTGTCATTATTATAAGCATTACTTCCTTCCAGGCAATGGGCTGAGTTCTTTAAAGTATTGTAACCGTCCCGCCCTTGCTACAAAGGGCGAGACGGTTTTTTGTTCCCTGCTAAGGGCTACGTTGTAGCCTTTGGCTGGTTACAAAACCAAAAAGACAACTTGAGAGGAGAGGACAATGAACACACTTAGTTTTTCGGGAGATGGCCTCATAACGCTTCAAGAACAGCGAGCGTTACTAAGCCGCCAAACCTTCCGGATCGTAGCCGGTCAAAATGAACAAGCGTTCTCCGTGGTTTCAGTCAGCCAGCATTCTGTTGGCATTTTCTTAGTGGAATTAGTACACCAAGACAACATTCCCTGGTATGGAATCTTGATGATTCAGGATAATCCCGGACAAACAATCATGGTCCTACAATCCGAAGCGCCACAAGACCGCAACGATTGGAACCGTCTCATTCACCAGGCCAGGCTGATTTCCCAAGGCAACCCCAACCACTAAGCAAAACGAAAATCGGCGCCCTCCACATGGAGGCGCGCCGATTTTGATTTTAATCATCTAAAGATATATTTTGATTCACTACGCCTTGATTGTCTACTTTTATTATCTGATTTTTCAACAAAATAACTTTATCTTCAACTGTCTGCATTACCCTAAGTATATATTCCCCTTTTGGCGCTTTTAAGAAAAATCTTCCTTTTTCATTTGTCATTGCCTTACCCAATACAACAGAGGGGATTGATTTAGGACTAATCTCAATTATTAAGAAGTGTGTAGGATGATTTTGGCTAGTTAAGGAGCCCCAAAGTTTACGATGTGGAATAAACCTTTTTAGAACAAATAATAACCCAAAAACACTCACAAAAATTAAGCCAAATAAATTTGGTTTCAACAACAGAGTCAGAAGGGAAAAACTTGCACTTCCCCAAAATATTATTTCAAGAATCACATGAAAGAAAGTTTCTAAACGTGGATGGAAATTTACATATTTTAACTTACCAGTCTGGTTCCAATCAAATGCTAAAGGGTCCATGGGAATATTCGGTGACAATACTTCCCCACTTTTTGTAATTTGCATTAATTCACCATGATATAAATTATCAAAAACCCCGTCCATTTTACCCAAAATCCTAACAGAAGGAAATTGATAATTGGTTTTTTTTGCTTTTATCAAAAAATTTCCTGGCTTATCCATAAAACCAAAACGTCCGCTTAAATCGGTTATGGCTTGCTCCGTAACTTTACCTGTTTCAAAATTTATCATTTCTACAATTACTGGATCCAAAGGCTGCTTAGTAACAGAGTCATACACTGTACCCCAATAGCGACGTCTTCGTCTTAAACCAAAACTACTCATTAAACCTTGTAATGTCGCAACAATATGGAGCCAAAATTCGGTTAAATTGGTAAAGTTACCAAGCAACCCATATTTTGCCAAACTATATTCCATTACCAAAGAAGAAGGCGCTACAACCAAAGCAGAAACTGAAACTGCTAATTTTGTTTCAAATTCTTGTAAAAATAAAGTACTTCCTTGTTTTAGAATTTTTTCTAAAGGTTGTATTGAAGTCTTGGAAACTGTAACTATTGTATCCTTAATAAAGTTGCCGGCGCTACTCAAACCTGAAACTAAGCCTTCTGAAACCGAAGCTACACTACTGGAAATGTTTTCAAATAAATTTGCTAAAGGTAGGTTGTTTGAAAGAGGCCCAGGACTAGCATCTGGCACTGGGGGAGTGTTTTGAGGAACCACCACTACAGGAGTTTCAATAGGTGGGTTTTCAATAACAACCACGGGAGGAGAAACTTGTGGCTCAACAACATTTACCAGTGCATCTTCAGCAGGTTCAACCAACACGCTAGCAAAACTTTCTACACTATTTACACCTCTCGTAACTTTAACTCTTATAGTATAAGCACCCGCTTTTGCAAAATTACAAACATTTCTATGAGTAACAAATTCGTTAGTTGTTCTTCGGGTTAACTCGTAAATGCCGTCATTTGTACAGTCATACTCATAAGTAATTTGCCCTTTTGCTGTCCCAGAAACCGCAACTCTTAAACTTACGTTATTTAAAGGCTCCTCCCCAACCAATTTATCTGACCAAATCTTGCGATCCTTAGAAACAGTTAGTATAGCTGCTAAGGGCAAATTTTCAACCAAAGGAGGGTTAGGAGTTGGAGTTTTATCTTTAACCAAAAGCTGAATACCGGAACTCACAGTTTGTTTTGCTTGCATTTGACTATTAAAATATTTTACATAAACTGTATAAAAACCAGCTCGACATGTTTTTTGTTCACACAAATTCCACTGAGTGGACGTTGTGAATAATTGCAAAACCGCATTTTTAAAATCTGGCGTGTTTGAAATTGCCATATATGCAGTATCTGCGGTCGCTTGAAGAGTTAAAGTAGTTAGACTATCTACAGTTGTGCTCGCTCCAGCGTTTATAACTACACCAAATCCTCCCTCTAAAGGAGTTGGTACACCACCACCACCTCCGCCTCCTCCACCGCCTCCAGACCCTTCATCGTCTAAAGTGGAACAAGCAGCTGTTGACTGAGTTGTTGTTGAAGTGTAAGCAGTTTCTATATCACTACTGTTTCTAGCTTTAACTACAAAATCATATGAAGTACCACAAGTCAAGCCAGAAAAAATCTGAGATGTTGAAGAGCTCCAATCAGGACTAGTTGATGCAGTTGCATTTAAAACATAGTATTCTGTCCCTGCCGGATTACTATTTGCATTCCACGAAGCAGTCAACTGTGTTTGAGAGTCTTGATTTAGACTTAAAGAAGTTGGTAAGTTTGCCAAAGTATAAATTGAAATTGTGACAGTAGAAGCATAATTACCGGCAACATCAAACACGTCGGCATAGAAGGTATAGGGAGTATTGGGAGTTAAGCCAGAAGAAAGCCAAGACAAAGCAGAAGTCGCGGAAGAATTTGTACCTGTAGTGGAGTTATTAAAAACGTAAGAAGCTGTTGCCAAACCAGACAAAGAATCCGAAGCTCCTGAAATTGTGGCCGTCAAAGAAGTTGGTGAGGTAGTTGCTAAAGTCAAACTACCTGCAGTAGGAACGACAGTGTCTAACTTAAAAGCAACCGCACCAGAATTAGCTGTAGCATATGAAGAATTGGCTCCCAAATTATCTATAGTTTTCACTCGCCAATAATAACCATCTGAAGAATCGCTTAAAACCTGTCCAGTTGTACCCGTTGTGTAAGTTCCCGTACTGGTTGCTTGCCCAACTGTAAAACTAGCGCTACCTTGAGTCGCTGTTGCCGAAGTATAATCCAATAACAAAGTAGAAAAAGAGGAACTTGTAGAAATTTCAATCTTATATCGCACCGTATTGCCAACATCAGGGTCAGTAAGATTGAAAGTAAAAGTAGGAGTATTATCGTTTATCCAACTTCCACCCACAACCGTTGATGGCCCAAGCGAAGTTGGGCTATTGGGTGCGTTATCAGAAATTAAGCTTAACTCTGGTAAATTTGCATACGAATCCAATACTGTCCCATCACTGTAAACCATCCTAAAATAATACGTTGCACCAAGTACGACATTACTTGGATCCAATACCCAATCATACTCTATATACTGTCCGGCATTTACCGCAAAAGGGTTTAAAGCTGTTGGATTCCCTTCCTGATAGGAACCTAAAATATCGGACGAAGGAAGTAAAACTGTAGAAATAGTTGTCGAAGAAGTTACTGAAGCATTATTATAAAAGTTCCATTGTGTACTGGTTGCACTTTGTTCCGTCTCAAAAGTACTGAAAATTCCTGCACCATTTTTATATTCTGCCTGTATCCAGCTTGGAGAGCGCACACTTGAAGAAAATCTTAATTCGTCAATTACTCCTGAAAAAAAGCCCATACCAGAAGCGCTGTTTGATCCAAAATAATATCGGTCACCACCCGTCCAAAGCGTTGCTATAGAAGCAGCGGTTCCTTCTTCAACTCCGTTTAAATATACCCTCATATTTCCGCTGTTTTGTGCGACAGCTGTAACATAATACCAATTTGAAGGAGTTAATACGGTAGTTCCAAATACCGTTTTTGTTCCACCGTCAAAGGTATAAGATTCTATTGTGCCGGTAGCATTCATTCTCAACTGGTGTGACCAAGCAGCACCTGGTCCCGCGCTAGTAGTCCTCACAAAAATATTTATAGCAGTCGCATCAACCGGTTTAATCCATGCTGAAATTGTATATGCAGTCGGATCCGTAGCATCGTTAATAATCACCCTATCATTGGAACCATCAAAATATTGTGCGCCATCCGAAATTTCAGTAGATGTGGCATTTGGCTCAGTTGTTGAAAGCTTGGTTCCAATAATATTATTTGAAGTTGAGTCGTCTATAGTAGTGGTTGCAGTAGTGTCGTTTAAATGATGGACAAATCTAAAACCGCTATCCCATACCCCAGTCGTTGTAGAATTATCTGTCGCTCCCGGATTGTTATAATACATCCAAATATAATCGGTACTTGAAGCGCTACTAATTTGCGGAACTTTTACCCATACTGTTGAAGTTGAAGTTTCGTCCCATTTTTCAATTTCATAATTCAATAGAGTTGACCCGTCTGAGTCAACAAAACGAATATCTTGTCCACTGTTTTGGGTTTTACTGTAATCAATATTACTACTTTCATTTAAATTAACCAGTACAGGAAAATCTGTTAAATTTTCGGTTGCAGAAGAATTATTAAATACAATTTTCCTTCTATTTAACCAACTGTGGTCATACCATTCATCCGGATTTATACTAACATCGTTCCAATTTGAATTCGTGTATGACGAAACCTGAAGTTTAAAATTTGAAGTTGTAGTTGATAAATTATAATCGCTAACTAATAAATTCATTCTAAGCCTAATAGGACTTGATGTAGAAATTATTACCACAGACGAATTCAAAGCACCTATATCTACTGTTGGCTGTAATTGGTTAATATTTTCATAAAATCTATAATCTCCTTGAGAAATAACCGCTTCAAAAATCCAGCCCTCATTATTACCCGAATCTGTTGAGTAAGTGCTTTGAGCATTAATATCTGAAGCATTGATATTGTAGGAATCTTTAACATCCAAATAAGAAATGCTTTCTGTGGCCTGCGAGTCTATCCTGGCTTGGGTGCCTGAGGCAGTACTTCGGATTGATAATACTCCCCCGCTTGCGCCGGTTAAAGTTAAGGTATTGGCAATCGTCTGAGTAGAAGTTGCGCTAAAGTACAGTGTAGCGGCCGTGGTGCTAGATTTGGTTAAATTATAATAAGTGGAAGTTCCAAAAATATATTGGTCAACGCCATTTAAGTTAACAGTACCGTTATTATGGGTAAAGGTACTGGCGTCATTAAAAAAGTTTCCGGCAATATTCAAAGTAGAGGAAGTAGCTGTATAAGTCCCGCCACCAGATAAAGTCAAATGTTTATAATTGTAGTCTTTTATACTGACACTACTAGAAGTTGAATAAATGGCAGTTGAACCGCTTTGAAATTCTGGATAGGAACTATTAGTAGTAATAGTCTCCCCTCCCTGAAGTTTAAAAGTACCTCCGTCTTGAACTATTAATGTCCCGGAAGAACCGTTAACTGTAAGATTATATCCGTTAATATTAAAAGCACCCTCTACTATATTCAAGTCCTGCGAAGCTGCATCTAAAGTCAAAGCTGAGACTAACTGGACTTCGCCCCCTGATTTGTTAACAGTAATATCCCCATTGAAAATCCCTGTCGCACCAGTAAGATCAAATGTTTGTGTCGCTGAACCACCAAATGTTAGGGCTGTAGTACCGCCGTCAAAACCAGACAAAATCCGAACACTCCCCCTTGCTTCCACGGTACCTGTATTCAAACTTCCGTCGGATAAAATTAAATCACCAGTAGCAACTAAAGTGTCATCAGAAGTAATTGTCCTAGAATAATTTCCCACTGAATTGTTAAACTGGAGTCTTTCAAAAGTCTGACTAGAATTAATATTAATAATACGACCACCTCCATCAGCGGGTCCAAAAACTGTAGATGAAGCGGAAACAAAAGTTCCCCCAGAAATTGTAAAGTAATCAGTAAAAGTTGTGGTGCTATTGCTACCCACAAAAGAACCGCCAGATAAAGTAAAAGAACCAGAAAGTGTAAAAGTATAATTTCCTTGAGTATAAGTCCCGGCCGCCTGCTCCCAACTACCAGAGCCACCACTTCCAATAGTAACAGCATAATTTCCAGCATTAGAAATTGGTATAGTACCCAAAAAATCAGGGGTAGTAGTAACACCAAAAAGAGAACTTGCCGTATTAAATAATATAGTATCCGTTGCGTCCGCTGCACTATTTAATCTTACTATCAAACCCGAACCTCCACTCAAAGACAAAGTTTGATTGACACTATCATTACCAAAATCCAAAACTGTTGTACCCCCGTCAAATGTAGAAGATTGATAAATATTACCCCTAACATCGACAGTGCCTGTATTCAAACTTCCGTCGGATAAAATTAAATCACCAGTTACAATTAAAGTATCCCCTGATGTAATTGTTCTAGAATAATTTCCCACTGAATTGTTAAACTGGAGTCTTTCAAAAGTCTGACTAGAATTAATATTAATAATACGACCACCTCCATCAGCGGGTCCAAAAACTGTAGATGAAGCGGAAACAAAAGTTCCCCCAGAAATTGTAAAGTAATCAGTAAAAGTTGTGGTGCTTGACCCTCCAACAAAAGTTCCGGAAGCCATTGTAAAATTTCCAATAACAGTAAAAGTATACCCATTTCCCTGAGTAAGCGTACCTGTATAACCTGCGGACATTGTAAGGCCGGCTATTGTGGTTGTGGTTGCTATTGTCGGACTACAATTAGTTACACAAGTATTGTCAAAAGTTGCTGTATCAGATGAACCAGGCACAATGTCACTAGACCAATTAGCCGCTGTTGTCCACTGAGCATCTCCACCTCCTCCGTCCCAAACGTATGCCGCATTAAAAGCTTCTGCACTCGCATCGCCGAATTGAAAATTGAGTTTATGATTTGCGGTCCGCAAATCTAAATGAGAAACAGTTGCCACTTCACTACAATTCCAGTTTGGATAAAAAATTATATCCCCTTCTAAGATTTGTGCTCCACTAGTCCTATCTTCTTCACCACAAGTTAAAGTTGCAAACTGCATGTCATTTACAGTAGCCTGGTCCGCTGGAGTAATAATTAAATTTTCAGTACCAACAGTTGTAAAATCTACATTCCAATATTCTCCCGCCACCGGTTGGGAGTGAATATTTAAAACTTGTATTTCTACTGTTGGGTCAACCACTACAGGATAAACTGCTGTTTTTAGCCAGTTTTTATCTGGAGTCAAAGTAAGTAAATTTTTATTTACAGCAAACTTTAAACTCTTACTAATCTCACCTTCACTGTCAATCATGTAAGGAGCAGACAAAACATATAAGAGTTTTAAAGACTTTCCTTTATACCCTTTTTCATAAAGTTGAATTTTTGAATCAGACTCCTGTATATAATCAAATTCATCTAAATTCAATAAATACCTAAAACGACTCGGGTGGTTTTTATTTTTTAAAACAATTGCTTCTTTCAAGCCCGACTCAGTTATCTCATATTCCACATCTGTGTTTAAAAATGCTTCTTTATATGCAACTTTGTTATCAAGCCTCTCAGCAGTTGTAGAAGGCCTAGTGCCTGCCATTACCATCTGTAGTTTAGGAGATTGGTTCAAAGTGTTATTCCCAGAAAAAACAATTGGATTATCCAAATTTCCTGGCAAACTTAAATCCAAAGCCTCATTGGAAAATGACATCTTCAGAAACCCTTCGGGATCAAGCAACTTCGGAGACATCTCCAAGAGCTCGGTGTCAGTCAATTCACCCTTTTCTTGTTCATATCTAGTTTCCAACCAAACAGAATCTAGAAAGAGTAAATCTTGGTTTTCACCTTTAAATTCAAAAGGTAACTGGTAAGAAAGTCTAATTTTCAACTCCGATACAAATTCAAAGAGTGCTTTTGATAATGGTATATTAATAAACCCATTGTTCTGCAAATTCGAAACTCCTTTAGTTAAATCTATCTCAACCAATGACTGCCAAGTCGTGCTGGTAGTTTGATATTCAACCAAAAGAACCGCTCCCGGCGTTTTTTTAGAAGCTAACGATAAATTTAAAGCAAAGCTTGAAAGAGTTTCGAAATCAAGTAAAGATAAATCTTGTGAGGAAAAATTAAAATATTCCAGTTTTGGAGAAGAAATTTTAGAATAAGTCTGTATTGGATCAGACTGCTTTTCAGGAATTATTTCTGAATCTTTATCTAAGATTATTTCCGGATTATTTAATTCACTAATTAAATTTTCAGATTGTGGTGTTGAAGTAGTAATTATTTCTTGAGTAGTGGTAGAAAGAAGTAAGTCATCATAAACCAAATTGGTCTCGGTTGATGTTGGAGTTTTTCCAAAACTTTCATTTTCTGAATCACTTAATTCATCAGCGTTTTCTGAAACTAATGCTTTAAATTTTTGATTGGTTGAAAATAAATCTTTATCATAAAAATTTGTCGTTGTAGAATTTCTCTGTTCCTCAATTTGGGATACAGGTTCTTCTTTTTTATTTTCAACATCTAAATCTGTTTGTACCAAAATAATTTCTTGTGTCCATGCTGTTATTTCTGTTGAGCTACTTTTTACTTCCCCATCTGTTATCTTTTTTTGTTCTTCTGAAGTTTTATTTAGAGTTGGATCCTTTAATTCAGTTTTTAAATTTTCAGTTTCTAAAACACTGTCCATACTTGAAGTAGACAAAGGAATTTCTAAAGGTTCAGAAATTTGATTTTCTATTCCATTTTTAAAATTAAGAACCGTAGAATTAAAATCAGTAAACTCACTTAAAGACTGTTCTGGTCCTAAGTCGTTTTTAAATGCCTGATTTGGATTTATCCATGAAAGTGTGGAAAGTGTATCTGTTGCAGTTATTGTTACTGAGCCTTTGGGAAAATATTGTTGAATAACAATATTACTTTCTAAAATTTCCGCATCTTTCAAAGCTTCGTTTGAAATTACCGAGGCAGCAAAAATTTGAGTCGGTATTGAAAATACAAGTAAAAAAATTACAAAATTTTTACATGTTGTAATGAATGTTTTTTTAATTTTATTTAGAATTATTTTCACTCTTTATGTCTGTAAAAGTTTATCTAAATTTTAAACAATTTTCTCATTTAATATATTAATTATGTCATAAAATAATAACTTTTACTGACTAATTTTAATTTGTTTTTTACATTATTTAAAACAATTTTTACATGAAACCAATAAATATTATTTTTTAAAATACTTTTAATATTTTACTATGAAAAAGTATAGAAATTATTTAATTTACACCACAAGGTTTTCTTAGATATTTTTTAGAAAATCTCAAACAATTATATACAATATATGAAACACGATTTTTCTATAATTTTTACTACATATTAATCATTTATTAGAACATTATTATTGCGAATTATCCACAACAAAAAAACGCCCTTCCTTAAATGTAAGAAAGGGACGTTTTTTATATAAAACTTAATTTAGAGTTTAATTTTTACCCCAGGGCCCATAGTAGAGTTCAAAGTAATAGAGGCTATAAACTGACCTTTAAAAGCTGCTGGTTTAGAAGCCATTAAGGCTGAATAAAAAGCTTTTAAATTTTCTAATAGCTTTGAAGTTTCAAAATCGCTTTTACCAATAATCTGATGAATGTTACCTGAGTCATCGTTTTTAAAGTTTACTTTACCACCGGCAATTTCCTTTACCAACTCTGCTATATTCTCCCCTACCGTTCCGGTTTTAGGGTTTGGCATTAGACCCCTAGTTCCTAAAATCTTGGCGATCTGTGCCAATTTTGGCATCATCGCAGGTTCTGCAACGGCTACTTCAAAGTCAGTCTTTTCAGTTTCTTTAATAGTTTTAACCAACTCTTCGCCACCTACCAAGAAGGCTCCGGCTGCCTTAGCTTCTTTTTCCTTACTTTCGGTAACGAAAGCCGCTACCTTTTTTGACTTACCTGTTCCGTTTGGAAGCTTGGCTGTACCTCTTACGGCTTGTTCGGTTTTTTTAGCTTCAATGTTAGTTCTGACATGAACTTCTATACTACCTACAAACTTAGTATTTGCAGTTTTTTTTGCTAACTCAATACCTTCTTCTGCGCTGTAAACTTTTTCACTGTCAACTAACTCATTGTTCGCTTTAACTCGCTTTGCTAACTTTGTCATATATTTTTTCCTTCGTGGTATTCGATCTTAAAGATCTCCCACAAATTAATAATTCTTAATTTAATTAATTATTTGATTGAATGATTAAATTTTAACAACCTTGTTAATCTTGATCATTCATAGTCAATTGTTTTAAACTTCTTTTCTTGCCATTTTCCAATGAAAATACCAAACCGGTGTTGCAACCAAAAGCATTGCTAAAGCTTGAGCGGCATCTCTTTGTTTTTGAGAAGAACGTCTTTCTTTAGCTTCTTTTTCGTAAGTAGCCTTTTCATCTGCCGTACATTCAACCGACTCTCCTGTCATTGAACCTTCTATTTTAACCGGTACACTCCTGGACATACATGGACCATAGTAATAATCCAAAGTATCAGCTTTTGTAAACACCCAAGTCTTAAGCGCCATATTAAGAAGCATAATAGCTCCTACTACTGCAATTATTAAAGAAATAACTGAAACTAAATAGAGATATGCTTTTTTGAGGGACATAAAAGTCTCCAAATTATTCTAATTATACTAATTGACCTAAATAAACTCTCAAACTATTAAATTCCAATTTAATATTTGGGTTTGATATTCTTTTAAAAATAGGTTAATTAAAATTAGAAATTTAATAATTATTTATTTTCTGACTCCATAAATTTTTTAATTTCTTGCACAGTACTCATAAACTGAGCAGGAAAAATTATAGTAGAATTTTTTTCTATGCTTATTTCTGCCATAGTCTGCAAATTCCTTAACTGCAAAGCTATTGGGTGCGCGGCTATAACATCAGCGGCTTCAGAAAGCTTCTGTGCTGACATAAACTCACCCTCAGCGGCAATTATTTTAGCTCTTTTTTCTCGTTCTGCTTCTGCCTGCTTTGCCATAGCTCTCTGCATGTTTTCTGGAAGTTCAATATCTTTAATTTCAACTACCGAAACCACCACCCCCCACACTTCAGTATGCTGGTCTAACACTTTCCGAATTTCAGCGTTAATTGTGTCTCTTTCAGAAAGAATTTCATCTAACTGAAAACGACCGACAATATTCCTTAGGGTGGTTTGCGCAATTTGGTTAATTGCGGACATAACATTCTCAATAGAAACTATACTCTTAACAGCGTCCACTATCTGGTAATATGCGACGGCAGAAACATCTACCGAAACATTGTCCTTAGTTATAATTTTCTGTGGTGGGATTGGCAAGGTAACAGTCCTAAAATCCACTTTTGTCATCCAGGAAATGTAAGGAATAATCCAAGTTAAACCAGGATTTTTTATACCGGTTATTTTTCCCAAAACAAACACCACACCCTTTTGGTACTGTTGTACCACTCTAAGACCGGGAATGACAATAAAAAACAGAACTATAAGCACAACCCATAAAATAGTCATATGTTTTATTTAAAAATAAATATCAAGCTTTAAAAATACACAGTCTCGGACAAGAGACAAAAAACATTTTTAATTTTGATTTTTTAAATTTAAATTTTACAGATCCGTTACTTTTTTATGCCTTGAGGAATACCTGATCCTAAAAGAATACTAATTTATAACTTCTACACCCATGCTTCTAGCTGTGCCTGCAATAATCTTTTCTGCAGCTTCCAAAGAATGACAGTTTAAATCAGGCATTTTCTTTTCTGCAATTTCTCGTACTTGTTTTGCTGTAATTTTACCCACCTTTGTAGTAAGTGGGTTAGCAGAACCCTTAGCCAATCCAATTGCTTTCATTATTAAGTTTGCAGCCGGAGGAGTTTTGAGGATAAAAGTAAAAGTCCTGTCCTCAAAAATGGTCATTTCCACCGGAATAACCATGTCACCCATAGAAGCGGTTCGGTCGTTAAACTCTTTAACAAACTGGGCAATATTAATACCCTGCGGACCCAAAGCTGTACCTACTGGAGGTGCGGGAGTTGCTTTTGCAGCCGGAAGCTGCAACTTTACCATTGTTTTTACTTTCTTTGCCATAATATTTTAGATGGTAGATCGCTGCCTTTTTTCAAAGGCTTTTTAGTGCGACCATAGATCACAAGACGAGTCCGTGACCAACCATTCCTTTCTTTAAATTAATACTCCTATATTCTTTGTGTTATTAGTGTAAAATTCGTAATTTCGTGTCATTATTATATTTTCTTTACCTGCAAAAAGTCCAATTCTACGGGAGTTTCGCGGCCAAAAATTGTAACCATTACTTTCACTTTTCCATGAGCTTCGTCTAAACCACCAACCTTACCTTCGTAGTCTTTAAAAGGCCCATCTGTAATTCTTACTAGCTCGCCCATTTCAAAATCAACTTTAAATTTGGGATCTTCCTGACCCATGCGCTTTTTTAAGTAAGCTAACTCTTCCTCTGAAATTGGAGTAGGAATAGTTCCGCTTCCTACGAAACCGGTAACATTAGGGGTGTTTCTTACAACATACCAAGAGTCGTCAGTAACAATCATGTCTACAAGCACATAACCGGGAAAGATTTTTTCTTCAAACGTAGTTCTTTTACCATCTTTAATCTTAATTTTTTTCTCCTTTGGCACAATGGAGTCAAAAATCCTGTCTTGCATATCCATAGACTCAATACGTTGCTTTAAGTTAAAAGCAACACTATCTTCATATCCACTATAGGTATGTAAAACGTACCAATGTCTTTCTCCGGTAACTTGTTGTCTGCTCATATATTTAACTTATTAAATTAATAGCTGTTAAAATTGCTATCAAAATTATTAAAACTTCCAAATAAAAACTTAAATGTTTACTATAAATTTTTAAAAATAATATCGAATGTTTAAAGAAGTTCTTTTCCTCTATGGCTAATTTGGAACCCTCGTTTTTAAAAGCATAAAGCTTAGTACTAAATGGCCAAAGCCACATGATTCCGTATTCTATACTATCTAAAAAGAGATGGCTCCAAGTTCCTAAGACTAACAGAAGACTAACAAGCTTCCAATACTCATTTGGCGCTAACCAGTAAGCAAAACCCCCTAAAACTAACCACGTAACCGGTGCGTGAGTAAAAAACCTTCTATGATGCTGGTCTGACTGCGGAGAAACTAAAAATCCTTTAGTTTTAAAAAAGAACCAAAATTCATCTAAGTCAGGAATAAAACCAAACAACATACCCCAAGCATACAATTGATATATTTCCGCTAAAGCCAGTTCCGGCTTTAAAACCTTAACACTAACTACAGCTGTTAAAAAACCAGCGGCTACGTGTCCTGTTGGCAACATTTTACTTATTTAAAATTCTCTCAAAAATCTTAAGTAAAGCAAAATCACCTGCACCGAGAATTAAAGAAACTACAATACTGAAAACAATAACAGTCACGGTATATTTTAAAGTTTCCGCTCTGGTTGGCCAGACAACTTTACCTAACTCATTTTTTACTTCCTTTAAAAATCCAATTGGGTTCATTTTTTGCTAGATACCTTATTACATTATAAAATTTAATCACTTATGTATTGAGTCAAATCCGAGGCAAAATGCGCGGATGATTTGAGCCGTAGTTGACCTACGGTGAGAATCAACGCAAGCATTTTAACAAAGGAGTTGACCAAAGCTATTTTTAGAATCGGACTTTGCCCGAGCAAAAAAATAGCGTTACATAAGTTGATTTTTGTCTTTTTTAAAAGGCCTTGCAGGGCCTTTTTATAGAAACATTATACAAAACCTTTCAAAGTCTGTCAAATACTACTTAGACCTTGCCAAAGCCACAGCCACTCTTTCAACAACCTGCTTTAAATCCGTGTTTGTTTTAACAAAATACTCGTCAATCTTTAAGGCTTGGGCGCTTAAAATATCTTTTTCAGACCACAAGTTACTTAAAACTATAACAATAGTTTCTGCAATCGCCTTATCCTCATGCTTACGAATAGTTTTTAATACCTCATAGCCATCCGCCTCGGGCAAAAGCAAATCCAAAAGAATCAAATTAGGTTTTTTTTCATAAACCAATTCAATTGCTTTTTTCCCGTCTTCAGCCTTTAAAACTTCATAATTTTGATTGCTAAGTTTGTCAAAAAGTATATTTAACAGGGAGATATCATCCTCCACAATCAAAACCTTTTTTTGTGTATTTTTTTCCATACGCTCTATTTTAAATTTAGCTTAATTATATTATACCACATAAATAGTTGGGTTGCATATTGACTCAGAACCAACTTTAAAGTCAACTGTTAATTCACTCTGTGACTTTAGGCTGCTACCTGCTGGTAATTTAATATAAATTTTATAAAAACCCGGGTTTAACCTTAAAAAAAACTTTCCGTCAGAACGGGTAACAGTCTTAGCTAAGACCAAATTAGGCAAACTTGGACTCTTAAGTTCCAACAAAGCTCCTGCAATTGGTTTAAAACTGCCACCCTCTCTCAACCTACCCCAAAGTCTGGGTTGCCTAACAATTTTTTCTAGTAGATACAGACTAAAAGAAACTAAAAATATCAAAAGAATAAATAAAGTTACCCTGTTAAAAGTAAGTTTGTTTAAATAAGAAATTAAAATCCAAACGAAAGAAAATAAAAAAACAAACCAAAAAATTACAGAGACAAATTGTAAAATAAAATTTTTGAAGTAGGGATATTTTTTTATATAAGAATCTTTTGCAGTCTGATTCCAATCAAACTTAATTGGATCCATAGGAATATTTGGTGCAACAACTTCTGAATTGTCGACCAAATTAAAAAGTTCACCCCTATATAGATCTTCATAAAAACCGTCACTCGGAGAACTTGAAAGTTGAGAAGGAAACCTATAGTGAGTTTTCTGCGCTAAAATTTTGTAAGTGCCAGGCTCTACCAAAAATCCATATCTCCCGGAAATATCAGTAATACAATTTTGCACCTCTTTCAAACCATCAGCCGAAACTAGCTTTACCATAACCGGATCAAGTGGTTTTTTTTCAACACTATCATAGACAATCCCCCAAAACTTTCTTGGTTTGCGCAATCCTAAAAAAACAAAAATTAAATTAAGAAATTTCTGAAAAAATAAAATCACCTGAATGAATACAGGCAAATATGCTTTTTTTACAACTTTACTTTCAATACTATTCATTACCCACAATTATTTAGAGACTGCGACACTTAAGATATTTTTTAAAAGAAATGCCACCGTAATAGGACCAACCCCTCCAGGAACAGCTGAAAGAAACTTTGCTTTTTCTAAAACCTCCTCAACTTCTACATCTCCATAAATACTCCCATCTATTTCTGAAGCCCCCGCATCAATAACCACTGCACCTGGTTTAATCATAGCACCATTTATTAAACGAGGTTGACCGGTTGCTGTAATAACAATATCCGCTTGCTTAATAATCTCCTCTTTATGGCTACTTTGTTTAGTCAAAGTATTTATTTGTAAACCTCGTTTTTTTAAAAGAAAAGCTAAAGGCTTGCCTACCAAAACTCCCTGGCCTATAACTAAAAAGTTCAACAACTTTAAATCTAAAGACAAAGTTTCAAGAATATGTAGAATTGCTGCTGCTGTTGGCGGAACAAATCTTGAATAACCACTGTAAAAAAGACTGGAATTTTCTGTACCCATACAATCTACGTCCAACTTAGGATCAACAGCATCTAAAACAGCTTGCTGATTAAAAGTTGCAGGTAAGGGCAGCTGAACAATTAAACCACAAATGTTTTTTTTCTGGTTAGTTTCTTTAATTTTGGAGATTAGTTCATTTTCGTCAATATTTTCTGGCAAGCTAATATGTTGAAATTCAAAACCGTTTCTTTTTGCTACTCGTCCTTTTATTTTTATATACGAAAGCGAAACAGGATCACTCCCAACTGAAATATCGCAAAAAAGAGGTTGAAAACTTAAAGCTTCAACTTCTTTTTTTACATCTTTTAGTATTTCTTCAGCAATCTCTTTTCCGTTTATTAGCATACAACAATTATACCCCATTCAAAAAAGACTGAATAGTACTTTAATTCTCAACGCGCGATAAAATTTAGGCATGGGTTCAAATCCTAGGCAAAATGTGCGCCTGCCTGCCGGCAAGGCAGGGCTGATTCGATAAATAAATAGCATCCTGAGGATCGGGCTTTGCCCGGCCGAAGGATACAATATGCAGGGGGAGGTATTGGAAGGGGGCGGTACGCCCCCTCCAAACTAATTATTTTCATACCACCACTTTAGTGCCTCCCTAACAACCGGCACTGCTGCTGCGTGTCCTTCCCCACCTGCTTCCACTAAAACAGTGATAACAATCTCCGGGTCATCAAAAGGAGCGTAAGCGGTAAACCAAGCGTGAGTACGACTCGGGTCTGAACCGTCAAACTGAGAAGTTCCCGTTTTTCCTGCTGAGACAAAAGGTAAATCTAAAAGTTTTACACCTGAACCATATTCCACTGTCTGCCTCATCCCTTCTTGCACCATACGCAAGTTTTCATCACTTGCAAATTTTTCCACAATTACTTCGGGGTTACTTTTGAAAACCACCTTTCCCTGCTCGTCTAAAATTTCTGACAATATTTTAGGTTTGTAACCGACACCGTCATTTGCAATAATCGCTGTCCACATTGTAACCTGCAAAGGCGTAGTTAGCATATCACCCTGACCAATCCCTACATGATAAGTATCCCCTAAATACCATTTACTTAAAATAGGGTTATTTTTAAAGTATTCAGACTTCCACTTTGGATCTGCTACTACTCCGGGTTTTTCGCCCCGCATGTCTATGCCGGTAAGTTTGTCTAAATTAAATTTTCTATAATACTCAGCTAATTTTTCCGCTCCTAGACCCTGTATTGGGGAACTAGGATGACCTCCTGCGAGAATATAAAAATAGATATCACTACTTTTAGCAATTGCAGAGTAAACATTAACGGGACCAAGTCCATCCCTTTTCCAACTTACAAAATTATAAGCAATACTTGGGTCAAACTGGTTCGGTATAACCAAAACCCCTCTGTCCACAACCACAGTGTTTTCAGTAACGGTTTTTTCTTCCAAAGCAGCAAGTGCTACCATAGGTTTAACCGTTGACCCGGGCGGATAAGTTCCTGCAATACTTCGGTTGAACAATGGCAAAGTCTTGTCATTTAAAAGCTCTTGATATTCATGAGTTTTAATTCCATGAGCGAAAAGATTATTATTAAATCCAGGTAAACTTAGCAAAGCCAGCACTTCCCCATTTTTTGGATTCATTGCTACAGCAACTGCCTTGGTTTTAGGATTATTTTTTGTAAGATCAGCAAACAACTTTTTCTGCAAACCGGCGTCAATATTCAATTTAGCGGTCATTCCTGGAACTGGTTTTTTCTCACCCAATACACTTAGAAGCCTGCCGGAAGCATCCACCTCAATTAAATTTTCCCCATTTATACCATGTAAATAATTTTCATACTGCCTTTCTATGCCAGTCTTACCGGTAAAGTCAATACTACCATACTTAGCTTTGTCTAAGACTAAAGCTTCTTCAGAGTTTAAAAACCCGGTATAACCGACAGTATGAGAAAAAACTAAGGGGTTTAAGTAATCTCTCACCGGAATTTTTTGAATAGAAAATCCCGGAAACTCTGCGGCTTTAGTTTCAAAAAGTATACTCTCTTCTGAGCTTAAATCTTGTTTAATAATTAGAGGTTCTAAAGACCGACTCCCAGCTTTTTCCAATTTTGCACTTGCCTCGTTCCGATCAAAAGCAAACAACGCTGAGAGCTTGTCTAGTTCTTCGTTTAAAGTTTCTTTCGGTAAGTCAAAAGGCACAACAACTAAGTTAAAACTAGCCGTATTTTGAACTAAAACCTCACCTTTTCTATCCTGGATTAACCCTCTAGGAGCTAAAATGACTTGTCTTCTTAAACGATTTTCTTCTGACATCAAACTAAAATTTTGCCCTCTTACAATTTGTAAGGTAAAAACTCTCGCTACCAAAACAAAAAAACCCGCAAATAAAATTACAGATAAAAAAGTCAGTTTCGGCTTTAATCGGTCAGAATCAAAAACCCCCTCTTTCACAGATGCCTGAAAGTCAGCGGCAGATTCCTCCCATTCCAAGCCCTTTGACTGGGAAGAAGAGTAGGAAGTTGTAACTTCAAAAGGATCTTTCATAAACAAGAGTTTGGAGGGAACAACCTATAGGTTTTTCCCTTCCAACGTCCCGCCTCTGGCGGGACTGCTTCCCTTTTCCATAGCGTGTCCTTTCGGTCAGGCAAAGCCTGAACCTCCAGGACAAGCTATAATTAGAATTTATTAATTACCAATAAATATTAGAACTTTTTTGTAGACAAATATTTTAAATTTACGTACTTTAAATATTCTACCAATTTATAAATTAAATACGAAACAAATAAACTGTAAAAGGCTTCAATTATAATCTGAATAAAATTTCCCCGTATGCTTAAGGTAAAATCTTCTAAATTCACAAAAACCAAGAAATTAGAATAAATCCAAAAAAGTAAATAAAACAAAGCAATACTTCCTAAAATAAAAGGTGCCCATGACTTCAAACTTAAACCTATGGAAAAAAAATAATTACTTAAAATATGAAACCCAACACTCAAGAATAAAAAACTAAACATGTAACCCCCAAACAAACTACCATAATATGAATCTAAAAATAAACCGGAAACAAACGCAACAAATAAAAAACTGTAATCTTTGTCTTTAAAAATTGCCAAAACCAAGACAAAAAGTAAAAGCAGATTTGGAAACGCCCCATATATTGAAAAAAGCGGCTGCAGTATCACTGTTAAAATAAATAAAACAAAAATTGTAAATAGGTAAAGCAGGTATTTCATATTCAAATTATGTTTATAATCCTAATTATCCGAATATTATATTTGGGGCATTAGGATAGAATTCGGATCATTCGGATTATGGTTTTACTACGAAGACAAAGTTAAGATTGTGAAAATCTATCGGACTAATAATAATTGCCTTTTTAAAAAGCTCATTACTACTTGAAACCAAATCCCCGATTTCTCCGACTAAAATATTTTTTGGAATTTTCTCACTTATTCCAGCAGTAATCACCAATGACCCTTTTTCAATTTTGTCGTTTTGCGGGAGCTGATCAATAACCAAACCCGAACCAAAAGAACCCTTTACTAAACCTTGAGAATTTCCGGTTAAAATTTTTCCATCAGTTAAAAAATTAGACCCTGTAGCAAGCAAAACCGTACTTAAATTTTTACCTGCGCGAATAACTTTACCAATCAAATAACCTTGCGAAATAACACCCATACCTTCACTAATTCCCGCCTCTTCCCCACAATTAATATACACTGAATCGCTCAATCCTATAACCGTTTCAGAAAGTGCTACGCAAGGTATCAACTTTAAATTTGAAGACTTTACAAATTGCAACTCTTTTCTTAATGCCTCGTTTTCTTTTTTTTCTTGCTCATACAAAACCAACTCTTGTCTAAGTTGCCCTACTTCTAAAACTAATTCAGTATTTTCGTTTGCAATTTGTCTTAAATGATAAAGACTGTAAAAAAATTCTTTCACCGGATAACCCACAGTCTTTGCTATGGAAATAAACGGTCTTGGGGCATACAGAAAAACTTTTTGAATACTTTCAAGTTTGCCAATTGAATTTAAAAATACAAAAACAAAAACAAGAAATAAAAAAGCAAAGAAAATTGCAAAAAGTCTGGTGTAAATAAATCGCATAAGAAAATGACAAAAATAAATAAAAATTAAGAAAATGACAAAAATAATTTACATCAAATTTTTAACTTTCGCCTATGAATGTTTATTGGTTTGACCAAATCCTAATACTGTTAAACTCAATAGAAGTCCGAAAGGTCAGGATTCCCCTGCCTGTAGGACTACATTATGGAAAAGGGAGGCAGCGATGCCGACGAAGTCGGCAGAGCGTTGGAAGGGAAAAACCTATAGGTTTTTCACTCCAAGATGTTTTACTTCGGAATCATTCCAAAATCAGCAGGGACTAAAACATCCTTCAAAGTTTCCAAATCCTCAACTACAACACCTGTGCCTCTAACCACACAAGTAAGCGGATCTTCCGCAATAGTGATTGGCATAGCGGTGGCCTCTCCAACTAGTTTGTCTAAATCTCTTAAGAGCGCCCCGCCCCCGGCTAGTATTATTCCTCGGTTCATAATGTCAGAAATTATTTCCGGCGGAATCTCTTCTACAACACTTTTAATACTATTAACAATTGACTTTAAACTATGCATTAAAGCTTCCCTAGCTTGAGTATCTGAAATTGTTACTTCTTTAGGTAATCCAGTAACCAAATCCCTTCCGCGCATTTGGGTATACATTGCCTGTTCTTGGGGATAAGCACTCCCTACTCTAATTTTAACGTCTTCAGCAGTTCTCTCTCCCAAAAGTAAATTAAAATGCTCCCTTGCATACTGCATAATATTTTGATTCATTTCATCCCCGGCAATACGTAAAGACTTGGAAACCACTATTCCACCCAAAGAAATAACTGCTATTTCCGTTGTTCCTCCACCAATATCAACTATCATAGAACCAGTTGCGTCTTGAACCGGCAACCTACTACCAATAGCTGCAGCCATAGGTTCTTCTATTAAAAACGCGGCTGATGCTCCTGCGTTTATAGCAGCATCTACCACAGCTCTTTTTTCTACTTCCGTTACACCGGAAGGTATTCCAATAACCACCCTGGGTCTGCGTAAAAAAGCGTAAGTCTGACTATGGACTTTGTCTATAAAATACCTCAGCATGGCTTCTGTCACTTCAAAATCCGAAATCACCCCGTCAACCAAAGGACGAGTCGCTACTATATAAGGAGGAGTACGACCAACCATTTTTCTGGCATCGTTACCAATTGCCAAAATTTGTTTAGTCCTTTGATTAATAGCCACAACACTAGGCTCGTTAATCACAATCCCTTTGCCTTTTACATACACAAGAGTATTAGCAGTACCAAGGTCAATGCCAATGTCTTTTGAAAAATGTTGGTAGAGTCTATCAAAAATCATTTGTGTTTTACCCAGCACCACTTTTTTAAAAAAGTGGTGCTGGGTTTATCTTTCTTTTCATTTAGCTAAAATTAAAAATATCCAAAAAACCAGATTTTGAATATTTTTAATGGGTTTTATTTTAAACCGAAAATTTTGTCGGGAAAATTTTAACTAAACTTTTAAAAAACTTTGTAATTCTTTAAGAGGAACCAATTCGGTTTTTTCTTCAGATCGCCTTTTTGCCTCTACAGAGTCTTTTTCTATGGTTTTTGGAGAAACGACAATTCTAAGAGGAATTCCTATAAGGTCGCTGTCTGCAAATTTTACCCCAGCAGACACTTCTCTGTCATCCCATAATACCTCAATCCCCTGTTTAAGTAAATCCTCATACACCTTTTTACTTTCACTTTCCGCACCTTTAAGCGAAATTAAATGAACCCTAAAAGGCGCGACGCTTTCAGGCCAAATAATTCCTTTACTATCATGATATTTTTCCACCAAAACCCCCATAAGACGACTTGTACCAATACCATAACAACCCATAAGCACTTTTTGTTTACTTCCTTCTGTGTCAGTAAATTGCAAATTAAAAGCTGCGGAAAACTTATCCATAAGTTTAAAAATATTTCCAACTTCTGAGGCTGTAGTCTCTCTCCAAGTTGTTTTACAACAATTTGTACATTCAATACCTTGAGAAAATATCTCTTTGTTTTTAGCCATGTTACACTTTTCGCAAATATAAATTGTGTCTTCACCATTTTCAATTTCTACCTGAAATTCGTGTGAAAATTTAGAAAAACTCCCCCCTGAAGCTTCTGTATAAATTGCTTTTAAGCCTAGGGCTTCAAAAACTTTTTTATACGCAGGAACTGCAACTTCGTTATAGTATTTTTCCAAATCTTCTTCAGAAGCATGAAAACTGTAAAGGTCTTTCATCCTAAATTCACGGCCACGCATTAAACCGGACTTAGCCCGTGCCTCGTCTCTAAACTTAGTTTGAATTTGGTAAACTGCCAAAGGCAAGTCTCTGTAACTGTTTATAATTGGCAAAGCCAATGGTGTCACAACTTCTTCATGGGTTGGACCTAGTGCATATTCGTAACCATGAATTGATTTAATTTTAAAAAGAATGTCTAAAGTCTTCCATCTATCTGTAGTCTCCCAGTTAGCTTTTGGGTGTAAAGAAGGCATAAAAATTTCTTGACCGCCAATATTTTCCATCTCCTTTCTTACAATATTTTCAATTTTCGCCAAAACTTTCATCCCCAAAGGCAGATAAGAATACACTCCGGCCATTGTCTTTTGCACAAAACCACCCTGCTCTAAAAGCATAGCGTTTACAGAAACGTCATCTGCCGGTTTAGTCTTACTAGTTTTTAAGAAATATTTTGACTGTAGCATATTCTAAATAATTCCTTTTACATCTTTAATTGTCACTAAAAGCATTAAAAGCAAAAGCAAAGCAAAACCTGCGGCATTTGCCCACTGTTCTATTTTTTGATTATTCTTTTTGCCTCGAATTTTTTCTACAATCAAAAACAAAACTCTTCCGCCATCCAACGCCGGAAAGGGAAGAATGTTTAATATAGCTAAATTCAAAGACAAAAATGAAGTAAACTGCAATAAATATACCCAACCTAAATCTGCCACTTCGCCGGTTAGTTTAGCAATCCTTACCGGTCCGCCTAAATTGTCCAAAGAAGGTTTATTTGCAAAGAATTCATACAAACCCACAACTATGCTTTTCAACTGAAAAACCGTAGTTTTTGCGCCTTCAGCAAAAGCAGTAAAGACAGGATATTTTAACTTCCCCATATAAGCCAAAGCTATACCAGTAGGGCCCTGATCCTCAGTGGGCACTTGTGATTGAACTTTAATATCCTGGGTACTTTCACCACGCTTAATGGTAAAAACCAATTCTTTTCCTGCGTTTTCTCTAATATAACTTTGCAAATCTTGCAAAATTGTTACATCTTGTCCGTCAATTTTTAAAACTATATCTGTTGGCTTAATTCCGGCTTTTTCTGCGGGAAAATCTTTAACTACTTCTATAATTGCTACTTGCTTATTTATAAATTGGGCATTTTTCGGCAAATCTTCAGGGTTGTCTAAAGCCACAGGCAAACCGGCAATATAACCGCCTGAAGTTAAAACCCAAGCTAAAATTACATTCATAGTCACCCCGGCAACCAGTGTAAAAAACCTGCCCCAAAAAGGACGGTTAATAAACGAACGAGGGTCATTTTCCTGCTCGTTGTTTTCTCCCATAATTTTCACAAACCCACCAAGAGGAATTAAATTAATGGAATACAAAGTTGAATCAGGGGCTTGCCCCGTTTGATCCCCACCTTCAATAGGTAATTCTTTTGGATGACCAAAAACAACCTTCCAACCGCTAGACGTTTTTTTTACACCGATCAAACGGGGAGGAAAACCAAACCCAAACTCTTCCACTTTCATCCCGCTTTTTTTGGCAACAATAAAATGCCCAAATTCATGGACTAAAACCAAAACTGCAAGTACTGCTATAAAAATTAGAGCTGTGATTAACATATATATAAACTTTTCTATTTCTTTCTATTATTCTTAATTTTTGTCAATTTTGTTCAATTTTATTTATTTTTGTCATTACTCTACACTGTCATTATTTCTTTTTCTTTGCTTTCCGCGTGCTCTTTAATTTCTAAGTTTAACTTGTCTATAACTTCTTGTAATTTTTTTTGTCCGCCGGTCAAGTCATCTTTGCTTATTTTTCCATCCGCTTCTGCTTTTTTCATTTCTTTCATAACTGACTCCCGAACATTTCTAACTCCAATTCTTGCTTTTTCCGCAGTCTGTCCGACCATTTTAACCATTTCTTTTCTTCTTTGTTCGTTTAAGGCGGGTAAAGTAATACGTATTACCGTGCCGTCACTGGAAGGGTTAAAACCCAAATTTGCAACTTGAATCCCTTTTTCAATAGCTTGCATTTGGCTTTTGTCCCAAGGACTAATTACCAAAGTTTTTGCGTCTGAAACTGAAACACTAGCCACATGTTCCAGTGGCATTTTTGAACCGTAACTTTCTACCATAACAGTATTAAGCAAAGCTGGGTTTGCCCTTCCGGTTCTTATACCTGAAAGCTCGTGCAAAAAATGTTCTATGGCTTTGTCGAACTCGCTCTTACTACTTTCAATAATTTGTTGAATCATAAAAATGAAAAATGTAAACCTCAAACTGTAAAATATAGGTGTCCCGCTTCGCGGGACTCTATAATTTTCAATTTTGATTTTTAAAGTTTAAATTACTCAATATATACTCCTGCATATACTATTTGTGGCAACTCAGGGTCTACTAAAATATAGTTCACAAACCCGTTTGTGGCAATGCCTTGAGTTTGCCACGAGCTACCTCCGTCTAAAGACTTGTAAATTGTGCTTCCCACGCTCGTAAATACTATATTACTACTACTTCTAGCGATGTAAATAGCCCTTGCATTAGACTCACCTTCTTTAATTGGAAGTTTTAAAAGCTCCCAAACTCCACCACCGTTGGTTGTTTTATAAACCCCGTTACTTGTAGCTAAATAAATTAAATTGCTGCTAAATGGATCTAAGTAAAACTGGTTAAATGCTTCTACCCCTTGAGTATTATAAGTTAAGCTAGAAAAATTAATATCCCTAGCCAAGGTCTTACTAATATTTTCAAAGCTCTCTGCAAAACCAACACTTTTAAACAACCCCTTGGTCCTGGTAAGAACATAAACAGAATTGTTTTGCCAAATAATTCTTTGAATCCTATCACTAAAATTTGTAGCTAAAATCCAAGAACCTCCGCCGTCAGCACTTTTAATTAAACTCCCGGAAGCTGTGCCAATTAAAACCTGACTAGTGTTGTTTGGGTTTATGCTCACACTTCTAACTGGATTTTCTGTGCCTTGTTCATTGTAAACCTCCACCCAAGAAGCACCTCCATCAGTAGTTTTTAAAAGCTTTCCAAAAGTTCCAAAAAAACCGGCGGCATACATAACATTAGAATTGTTTGGATCAATGGCAAAGTCATAAACTCCAACCTTTGAAAGTATACTGTACCAACTTGCACCTGAATCGTCGCTTTTAGCAATACCTAAATTGTAGCTGGAAGCATACACCACTTCCCGGTGATGTGGATTTAAAGCTATTTTTGAAATAGCATAAGGGTTTAAAGTACCCTGAGTTTCGTCTTTAAAAATATTAGAAAACTGCCAATCCGCTCCACCATTTACAGTTTTAACTACTCCTGCAGTTTCCGCTTTCCTTAAAGGATTACAAGAAGCCCCTAAAAAAACTACTGAGATTAAAATAATAAATATTTTTGTTTTCTCTTTTGTTGTCATTGTCGATTAATTCTTATTTATAATAAATTGCATATTATTTTATCTGTGTAATCTGTCCGCCATCCGCGTATCAGCGGTCTATATTTTTAAAAACAAAGACTGTAAAAGCATTTTTTTGTTCCTGTTTAAATCTAACTGTTTCAAAATTTCTGAAAAAACTCGAACCCTAGCAAAATTTTCCGGTCGCTGGCTTAAACTTTCAACTTCCAAATCTTGCCAAGTTTGCAAAACCTCCTTTAACTCAGCTATTTCTTTTTCTGCATATTCAGTAACTTTTAAAAGCCTGTCTGAAACAGAAGCTTTTTTTAATACTTTCAATTCATTTTCTAAGCTAGAAATATTTTCATTTTCAGTAAAATGAGCCCTTTGTTTTTGGGACGAGCGATTGAAATTTAAAGTTTGACACCTTGAAACTATAGTCGGTAAAAGCCTTTTGTTGGAAATCAGTATTAAGACAGCGGCTGGAGGCGGTTCTTCCAAAGTTTTAAGTAGCGCGTTTGAGCTTTGTTCATTTAAATTTTGGGCGTTGTCTATAACAGCAACTTTAAATTTTGAAATAAAAGGTTTAAAAGAAACTTGGGTAATAAACTGCCTAACCTTTTCAACTCCAATTTCTTCTTGTGACTCTAAAATCTGAAAGTCAGGATGAGTTTCTAATTTTTCATTTTTTAAAACTGCTTTTGCAAATTCTAAGGCCAAAGCTTTTTTTCCGATAGAATTAGGACCATAAAACCAGTAAGCGTGAGGCAATCTGCCTGAAGCTTCTTGTTTTTCTAAAATATGTTTTACATTCTCGTGACCTAAAGTTTTCCATTCCATAACAACCTTTACTAATTACTAATTTATACAAATATATGAATTTTTATAACACATTAGTATATTGGTAAGTTATTAGTATTTCGTAAATACTAAATTATCTAGCACTAACATTAATTGAACCGAATACTGAAGAATTTAAGTGATCATGAAACTTCCAATTTCCGGCTTTTAAAAAAGTAAACTGCCACTTTGCCCCACTCGCGATTGGGTCTTTTGGGTCAAATTCAGGGTAGTCTGTATGAGTAGGGTGAGGAGCTGAAGCGGGCCACATATCCCCTTCGCTTTTATTTCTAAAGACTACTATATCTCCAACCTTAATATTAAGAGTAGCGGGAGAAAAAGCCTTACCGTCGTATACTATTTCAGAAACTAAAATATCAGGCGCCAAACCTTCAGCTTCACTGCCATCACTAAAAGTACTGGGTGCAGGTTTTTTTAATTCCGGTACCTGTTCAGGCTCAGTACCTAGATCGTTTATTGCCACCTGAGTTTGGGGAGAGTTTGTGTCTTTGATTTCAGAATCTTGCTCTTGATTGCTTGGAGCTATCGCTTTTTTGCTGTTTTGAGTATAAAAATAAAACCCAACACCAGCTAATATTAAAACCCCAATTATAATTGATATTTTTTTCATAAAGATTTAATCCTAATCTTAAAATAATGCTATAATTATAGCATAAAATTGATTTTTATGAGAAAAAACAAGATTGAAGACGTCTTTATAAAAGCAAAACGCCGGGAAATTAAGAAACGCCCGAGAATGAAAGTTCACGGTCTTTCTTTAAAACTGAAAAATGCTCATGGCGGAAAAAAATTGGTGTCACAAAAGTAAATTTAGACATCCCCCCGAGCGAATCCCGACCAGATCGGGACGAACCGAGGGGTGCCCAATAAACCTATGAATTTAAAAAAAATTCTTGTCTTAATCGGACCCACAGCTTCGGGCAAGTCTGAACTAGGTGTCAGTCTCGCTAAAAAATTCAATGGAGAAATTATTTCTGCTGACAGTCGCCAAATTTACAAAGATATGGACTTAGGTACAGGTAAGGTGGAGGGTAAATGGAAAAAAGATATTTTTATTTACAAAAATATCCCTCACCACTGCATTGATTTTATAAATCCAAAAGTTAGGTTCTCTGTAGCACGTTTTCAAAAAAATACCAAAAAAATAATTGCCGATATTTTAAAGCGCGGCAAATTGCCTATTTTAGTAGGAGGAACCGGCCACTACATAGACGCGGTTGTTTACAATATACAACTGCCAAACGTAAAACCCAATCTTGCCTTAAGAAAAAAATTAGAGCAATTCCCTACCGAACGCCTATTTGCACAAATTAAAAACAAAGACCCAATTAGGGCAAAAACTATCGACCCTCACAACCGTCGTCGCCTCATCCGTGCCCTGGAAATAATCCTTACCACCGGCAAACCGGTTCCTGTTCTACCTACAAGCTACGAGCTACAAGCTAACAACTATGATTCCTTATGGCTCGGCATTACCCTCCCCCAAGAAACACTCTATAAAAAAATAGAAAAACGCCTGAAGGAAAGACTTAAGTTAGGAATGATTAAAGAAGTTGAAAAACTTAAAAAATCAGGGCTCTCCTACAAACGCCTTGAGTCTTTTGGTTTGGAGTATAAATTCATAGCACTGTATTTACAAAAGAAAATTACTTACAAAGAAATGGAAGAAAAACTTCTCTTTGCAATTAAACACTATTCCAAAAGACAACTCACTTGGTGGAAAAAAAACAAGGAAATTCACTGGATAAAACCAAACTTAACCAAAGCTACTAAACTGACTCAACAATTTTTATCCCAATAGTCTTCTCTGTTCACTAAGCTTAAACCTTGACTTAGGTTTTTTAGTTACATACAATTCCTGTGCCAAGGAGGCAGTTATGAACACACCTGCGACAGCAGGCTCACGCATCACGAAGAGTTTCGAGACATCCCCTGATGATCAAGTGAAAATCGCAAGGAGCTTGTTTCCAGCTTGTCACAGCGACCTAATCACAAGCAACTTCTTTGAACCTGGCAAGAAACCACCCGTCACCTGCCCTGACACGGACAGTGACTCGCCTACATACCAGTTTCCCACACCACTAAACGGCATTCCGTTCATGACGGAAAACGACTAACAATCAACCTAGGAGGCAAGCATGCCATACCAAACAAGAAACGGCACAGTGATTAAAACAGTGACCTATGATAAAACCACTGGGAACATGAAAGTCGAAATTGCCCCTGATCGCGACCCAAGGATCGACGAAGCACTGGCAGAATTCCAGCGCCTAACGGCAGGCATGTTGGACGCAGCAACCCGCGACAGTGTTGACCGAGCTTTCGTGCAACTTGCAGAGAAACTCCTTCTGGAAAACTGACGACACCATGACTGACAACTATCAACCCTTGCCTGAAGAGGAACCCTCTGAAACCAATGTCATACCAGCACAGTCGCAAGAACCCCAGTCAGCCGATCCCCATCCAGCCGCCGACCACACTTCTGTGCCCGAGGATTACCATTGGTAGACTCTCGACACTCGCAAAACGCCGCCTCCGACACTCTCGGAAGCGGCGTTCCCTTTTTTCTTGCCCTAATTACTTAGCGCTTAGCCCTATCCCAGCTTCTTCTTAAGAAGTTGATTGATCACTCCCGGATTCCCTTTACCCTTCAATTCTTTCATTGTCTGACCAACTAAAAACCCAAAAGACTTTTGTTCACCGGCTTTAAAATCTTGCACAGCTTTCTCATTTGCTTTTATAACTTTTTCAACAGCAACTTCAATAGCACTTTCGTCGCTCACCTGTTCTAAACCTAAGTCAGCTACAATATTGTCCGGCTCCCCGCCTTTTTCAAACATGACTTTAAACACTTGCTTAGCTGCACTGCCGGAAATTTTTCCCTGATCAATCAATTTAATTAATTCAGCAAAATTTTCCGCAGTAACACAAGAATCCTTTGGATTAAAAAGTTTTTGGTTTAACGCAGCTGAAAACTCTTGCAAACACCAATTCGCAGCTTGCTTAATCAAACCCTGTCTATCCAAACCTTTTTCTTCTATCATCCACCCGTCCAGCTCACTAACCACTTCTTCAAAAAAATAAGCAAGTTCTTTCCAGTTAACCAAATTTTCAACATCCATCTCTGTTAAACCAAATTCTTCTTTAAACCTGGTTCTCTTTTGTGCCGGCAGTTCAGGGATACGTGCTTTTAATTTTTCTAAAAACTCTTTATCAAATTTCAAAATTGGCAAATCCGGTTCCGGAAAATACCTATAATCATTCGCTTCTTCTTTACTTCTTTGCTCAACAGTTACGTTTTCTTTTTCGTTCCAGCCCATGGTAACTTGTTTAGGCATGTCACCATTTTTTAAACTTTGAGTTTGCCTGACAATTTCATAATTAATTGCACTCTCAGCAAACTTAAAGGAGTTAATGTTTTTAACTTCCACTTTGTACTTTGGCAATGTTTCTTCACCGGGTTTTCTTACTGAAATGCTTGGCTCACAACGCATGGTACCTTTTTCCATGTCACAAGAAGAGGCTCCAACATAACGAATAATATTTCTAAGTTCTGTTAAAAATATCCTGGCTTCTTCCCCGCTTTCAATGTCTGGTTCGGTCACAACTTCTAAAAGCGGCGCACCTGCGCGGTTGTAATCAACTAAACTGTAAGACAAACCTTCAGGGTGAATATTTTTCCCAGCGTCTTCTTCTAAATGAGCACGTGTAATACGAACTCGTTTAACTTTGCCTTGCACGGTTATATCTAAATAGCCATTCTTAGCAATTGGTTGGTCAAACTGAGAAATTTGGTATCCTTTTGGCAAGTCAGGATAAAAGTAATGCTTTCGGTCAAACTTTGAAAATTCCGGAATTTCACAATTCAAAGCCAAACCTACCATAGCTGCAAGACGTATAGCTTCTTTGTTAGCCACAGGTAAAGTTCCGGGCTGCCCAGTAACTATTTCGTCTATGTTAGTGTTAGGAACAGTTTCGTCGGGGTTATTTGGAGCAGGCGAAAACATCTTACTCTTTGTAGCAAGTTGTACGTGTATTTCAAGTCCAATTACTGGTCTAAATTCCGACATTAATTTAAAAATGTTTAAATGTTTAAATGCTTGGATGTTTTTTATGCCACTGTGTAATTTGCTGATAAGCATGTCCTACGTTAAACACAACTTGCTCTCCCCATTGAGGACCAATAATCTGCATACCAACAGGCAACCCGTCAACCGAAGGGCTTTCTCCTTCAGAGGGTCTTGAAAAACCTACCGGAACTGAAACTGCTGGAAGCCCTGCTAAAGAAGAAGGTATGTTTAACTGGTCAGCAATGTATCCAAAAAGCGGGTTGTCTTTGGCTTTACCCAAAGGTACAGCAACGTTTGGTGAAGCGGGTGCAACTAAAACGTCTACCTGTTTAAAAATTTCTTCAAACTCATTTATTATCAACCTTCTCACCTTCTGAGCTTTTTTGTAATAAGCGTCATAGTATCCGGCAGAAAGCACATAAGTTCCGGTAAGAATGCGTCTTTTAGCTTCAATCCCAAAATATTCTCCTCGAGTTTTATTATAAACTTCAAAAAGATCTTTTGCGTTTTTAGAACTGGACCCATAACGAATACCGTCGTAACGCATGAGGTTAGAAGAAACTTCACTGGGACAAATAATTGCATAAACTAATGAACCAAATTTGGTATTGGGTAAATTTACTTCTTTAATTTCGGCGCCCATTTTTTTGAGTTCTTCAACAGCTTCCATAACCTTTACTCTAACACCTTCTTCCATACCATCCACAAAGTATTCTTTTGGTACACCAACTTTCAAACCTTTAATATCAGTATTTAAATTTTTTGCAAAAAAAGGAACTTCTCCTCCTCCGGTTGTAGAATCCTTTTCATCTACTCCAGAAATTACTTCTGCTATATGCGCCAAATCTTTCACGGAAAAAGCCACGGCTCCCGGCGAATCCAAAGAACTGCCCATAGAAATAACCCCGTACCGACTCACTCGGCCGTAAGTAGGCTTCCAACCGGAAACACCGCACAAACTACTTGGCTGACGAATGCTTCCACCCGTTTCAGTAGCCGTTGCCCAAGGGGTTAAGCCTAAAGCCAAAGCAGCTGTACTGCCTCCGGAGGAACCTCCTGGAATGCGAGTTTTGTCCCAAGGATTCTTTGTTGCACCGAATGCTGAAGTCTCTGTTGAGGACCCGTGTGCAAATTCGTCTAAATTTGTTTTGCCCAACAAAACACTTTTTTGTTCTTTAAGTTTGGCAGTGACTGTCCCGTCATAAGGAGGTAAATAGTTATCTAAAATTTTAGAACTCGCCGTAGTTCTTAAACCCTGCGTGCAAAACAAATCCTTAGACGCATAAGGTATCCCACATAAAAAAGGATTCTCACCGGGAGAGTTAATAAACTCATCAGCTTCAGCAGCGTTTTTTAAAGCTTCTTCTTCTGTAACCGTAACAAAAGAATTCAAATCCTTGTCTAAAGATTTTATACGCTCCAAAAAATGCTTCGTCAACTCAACTGAAGAAACTTTTTTCTCATCCAATATTTTTCTAAGCTCCGTAAGCTCTAAAAACTCTAACTGCATTTTATGTCTTTAATAAATTATGTTCAATTTTATTTAATTTTGATCAATTTTGTCATTTCTAGAGTATTTCTCTAACCTTATAAAACTCATCTTTCACTTCGGGTGCTTGGGCTAATATTTCCTCTCTATTATTACCAAGTTTGGACTCATCCATTCTTTGCACATTGACTAAACCGGTTACTTGAGAAACCTCGTCCAACCCTTCCGTATTCAGCCCTTGCAACTCTTTTACATACTCCAAAACAGCGGAAACTCCGCTTTGGAGCACTTCCACTTCTTCGTCTGAAAGCTCAATTCGAGCTAAAAGAGCAACTTTTTCTACTTCTTCTTTAGTGAGCATAAGAGCACTAATTATAGCAAAGCCTCAAAAGCCTTTCAAATGCTTAATACTAAAAAATATCAACTATCACAAAGTCTATATATTGAGCCAAGTTCGAGGCAAAATGCGCGGATGATTCGAGCCGTAGTGAACCTACGGTGAGAAACAACGCAAGCATTTTAACGAAGCCCCCAAAGGGGTCTGGCTCCGCCAGAAAATTGGCCAAAGCTACTTTAGAAATCGGGCTATGCCCGTTTCAAAAGTAGCGGTATATTGACTTTAACTAGAGTAAATTTTTTTGAAGAAGAAGAACAAACAAAGACTTAATAAACTGCTTTTGAATCCCTTTACCCATTTCTTCAAACAAATTTTTACTCTCTAAAATAAATTCAATGAGCGGGTCTTCAGAAGCATAAGAAAGTAACCCAGCCTCTTCCTTTAAAACATCCATAAGTTCTAAATGATCACTCCAGTGATTGTCTATAATTTGTAGGATCAACTGCTGACTAGCCTCCCAAGTCTCTGGGTTTTCTTTTAAAAGCCCGGCTCTAGTTTGCAAATATGTAGAAAATTTATCTACCGCTACATTGGCTTTTTCCGAAAGTTTGTTTTTATCCTGCTTGTTAGAAAAATATTCTTCTAACTCATGCGGGTTAACTTCTACACTAAACACATCTCTCAAATTTTCTGCAACTAACTTTGGTTCTGCAAGCAAAAAAGCAAAACTTACCAAATCTGAAATGGTTTGGTTTAAAAATTTTTCAAATTCAACTTCGTTTTCTAAAAGCCTGTCCCTTAAAGCATAAACTTCACTGCGTTGAAAATTTATAACTCTGTCGTATTTATACAAATAAATTCTACCATCATAATTTTTACTTTCTACAAAATCTTGGGCTTTCTTAAATTCTTCGTCCAAACTTTTCCCAGAAATGTATTCGTCTTCAGGAATATCATACTCCTCTAAAGCGTCAATAATTCTTTCGCTACCAAACATTTGCATAATTTCATCTTCCATCGAAATCAAAAACTGGCTTTCACCTGCCTCACCTTGTCTGCCGCTTCTTCCAATTAACTGGTCGTCTATTCTTCTGGATTCATGTCTTTCAGTTCCAATTACATAAAGACCACCCAAAGCTTCAACGCCTGGACCTAAAAGTATGTCCGTACCCCGACCTGCCATGTTAGTTGCAACTGTAATCATACCTTCTAGTCCTGCCTTGGAAATTTTTTCCGCTTCAGCTCTGTGGTCAGACGCTGTTAAAAGCTGGAAAGGCATTTCTTCTGTTTCCAACATGTCGGCCAACGCATGGGCAGTTTCTACAGTTCGTGCACAAAGTAAAATTGGCTGACCGCGTTTATGAATTTGTTTCAGTTTTTTTAAAAGTCCAGCAAATTTTCCTTTTTGAGTCTTAAAAAACAAATCCGAATGGTCAACCCTGGTAACTGCCTTGTTTGTGGGAATTTTCACAACTTCCAAATTATATACTTGCATAAACTCATCCCTAGCGCGCATAACCGTTCCGGACATACCGGAAAGTTTTTCATACATTGGGAAAAAGTTTTGAAATGTTAAAGCTGCAACCGTTCGGTCAGAATCTTTCACTAAAACTTTTTCTTTTGCTTCAATTGCTTGGTGCACTCCGTCCGTAAACCTTCTGCCAGGCAAAACTCTTCCAGTAAACTCATCCACAATTTCCACCCCAGTTTCAGTAACAATATAGTCTCTGTCTTTTTCAAAAAGCGTTTTAGCTCTTAAACACACGTCTAAATAAAAAACATACATGGGATTTTCCTTTGAAAACATTGGCGAACCAATTAACTTTTCCATTTTATCCAAACCCGTAGAAGTTAAACTTACGTTTTTGTGTTGGTAGTCAACTTTAAAATCTTTATCTTCCTCTAAACTAGCGACATTTTTTGTAAACAAATCATACAAACTTCTTTGTTCTTTTACTGTCGCCGCAATAATTAAAGGCGTACGCGACTCGTCAATGAGTATACTGTCTATTTCATCTACAATTCCAAAATGCAAAGGATTTTCTTTCCTTAAAACCCTGTCACTTTTTGAAAAAACTAAATTATCCCTTAAATAATCAAAGCCTAAGTCTTGGTTAGTTACATAAGTTATGTCAGCCGCATAAGCTTTTCGTCTGTCTTCACTTTTCATGGCCGAAGTCACAAAACCAGTACTCAAGCCTAAGAAAGAATAAAGTTTATTCATTTCTTTTGCGTCTCTTTCTGCTAAATAGTCGTTAGTAGTAATTACATGCACGCCTTTTCCTAAAAGCGCGTTCAAATAAACCGGCATTGTTTCAGTTAAAGTTTTGCCTTCTCCGGCTTTCATTTCAGCAATTTTTCCTAAGTGGATTACTAACCCACCTAAAATTTGTACTTCATACGGAGTTTTACCAAACATTCTTCTTGCGGCTTCACACACTAAAGCAAACCCCGGCACAACCAACGAATCTAAAGACTTGCCTTTTTTCAAGTCATCTTTAAAAGCTAAAGTAGCCAGCCTAAGTTCTTTGTCTGCCCAACTTTTTAGTTCTTCACGATTTTTTAAAATCAAATCCACCCTGTGCTCCAAAGAACCCAAAGCTTTTGTATCAATGTAACCGTTTATTTTGTCTTTTAAAGAATCAATAAAACCCATTTAACTTTGTATATTTTTGTTTCTAAAGTTTGCTTATTTTGAGATAATTATACCATAAAAACCGCAGATGTGCTATAATAAATTTACTTTAAATTAACTCGCACGCGAAGAAAAAGCGTTGTCGAAGAAATAGAATTTTACGCATTAAGTCAAGTTCGAGGCAAAATGTGCAGATGATTCGAGCCGTAGTCTACTACGGTGAGAAGAAACGCAAACATTTTAACAAAGCCCCAAAGGGGTCTGGCTCCGCCAGAAAATTGACCAAAGCTACTTTTAGAATCTGGCTCAGCCAGTTCAGAAAATAGCAATGCGAGAAATTCTAAACAAAAATATGGATATTGGAATATATATAATTATTGCGTTAGTAATCTTAGGAATCTACTTCTACAACTCCATGGTTTCTTCCAGAAACCGCGTAGAAGAAGCTTGGAGCGACATAGAAGTTCAACTCAAAAGGCGTTATGACCTCATTCCTAACTTAGTGGAAACCGTCAAAGGCTACGCCAAACAGGAATCTTCTGTTTTGGAAAATGTGACCAAAGCTAGAAACATGGCCATGAACGCTGGCAGCATGCAAGAAAAACTTCAAGACGAAAACATGCTTTCCGGTGCTTTAAAATCTCTTTTTGCAGTTTCAGAAAATTACCCTGACTTAAAAAGCAATACTAACTTCATGCAAATGCAAAGAGACTTAACAGACACCGAAGACAAAATTCAGGCCGCTCGCAGGTTTTACAACGGCACAGTCAGAGACTACAACACTTTACTTCAAACTTTCCCAAGAAACATAGTTGCTCCTATGCTAGGTTTTAGCGTTAAGCAATTCTTTGACATTGACGAAAAAGGCCCTGAAGCCCAACCTGTTAAAGTTTCTTTTTAAAGAAACTTTAACCTTGAGCGAAGTCGAAAGATTAAAGTCCAATTCTAATCATTTAAACATTTAAGCATACAAGCATAAAAAATTTTGCTAATGTAAGCATGCTTAAATGTTAAATGTTTAAATGAATAAATGCTGACATACGATCACATTTCTAAAAACAAAACCGAAAGCTGGATACTCATATTCAGCTTTTTAGTAATTATTTCCCTTTTAGGTTTTGTTTTTTCTCAAATTTACAACACTCCGCAAATTCTGTATTTTGCGGTTGGTTTTAGCATTATTACTTCTTTTATTTCTTACTACTTTTCCGACTCTATAACTTTAGCCATGTCCCAGGCTAAAGAAGTTAACAGACAGTCTGCGCCGGATCTTTTTAGGTTAGTGGAAAACTTAACCATTGCTGCAGGGCTTCCCATGCCTAAAGTCTACGTTATAGAAGACACAGCTTTGAATGCTTTTGCCACCGGCAGAGACCCCGAGCATGCAGTTGTTTGTTTTACCACGGGAATACTGCAGCGCTTAGAAAAAACTGAACTAGAAGGAGTGGTAGCCCATGAACTTTCCCACATTGGCAACTACGACATTCGCGTCATGACTTTAGTCGTAGTTTTAGTGGGCACCATTACCTTACTTGCAGACTGGATGCTAAGAGCTTCTTTTTTTGGCAACCGAAAGTCCAGTGACCGCGAAGGTGGCGGACAAATAAAGCTGATTTTGATGATTGCCGGAATTCTTTTAGCTATCCTTTCCCCAATTATTGCTACAGTTATAAAGTTAGCAGTTTCCAGAAAACGCGAATTTTTAGCCGACGCTTCCGGTGCTCTTTTAACCCGTTACCCGGAAGGCTTGGCCCGCGCTTTAGAAAAAATATCCAGCGACAAAGAACCCTTGGAAGCCGCAAACAAAGCCACAGCTCACATGTACATAGTCAATCCTTTTCATGAAGACTCAAAGTTAAACGCTAATTCCGCAAAAAGCAGAGGGTGGTTTTCTTCACTTTTCAACACCCATCCGCCGGTAGAAGAAAGAATTCGTCGTTTACGTGAAATGAATCTTTAAAAAACTACTTTTGAAATTACGTTTGTTCTGAACCCCTTACTCGCTAACTTTTTGGCCAGTTTTTGCTTTACCTCGTATAAATCACTGCTTGCAGTGATTTCCGTGCTAGATTTTGCTACATGCTTCTTAACAAATCTCTTAGCAATTTCCAACTCTTCTTCTTCACTTAAACCCTCGCTCAAAGTCTTTTCAATGAGCTCAGAAGGTAATCTTTTTTCAATAAACTTTTTTTTAATTCCAAAATACCCAAAATTTTTATACTTTTTTAAATTTTCCAAAAAAACCTGTGCATATCTTTCATCGTCTAAATACTTTAAACCTTTTAGTTCCTCAATAACTTCTTCAATAATTTTTTCATTTTGATATTTAATTTTTAGTTTTGCTTTTATTTCCCCTTCAGTTCTCAGCTTTAAACTCAGTAAATAAACAGCATATGCATATGCCCTTTCTTTCTGCTCTTGAGTTTTATTTGCAAATTGATCTATAAGCATCAGTGTTATCCGCATGTTTTAAAAAATCTGTGGTTAGCACTCTCTTGACTTGAGTGATAATTTATCATAACATATATATAGATGTTATAATTACATATATAATAGCATTTTCAATTAAAGACTATTTTAAGAAAACTATAGGATTGAGCCGAACTTCCGAATATCTGTTGCATCAGTCCTATTTAGTCCTATAAGGCCTATTCACAAATGACAAATTTTACATACATATTAGAACGCTTAAGCAGTAGAGCAAAAAATGCTCTTATTTTAGCTCAAATGGTTTCTGAAGAACTTAAGCACGACCATATTGGTACCGAACATTTGCTTTTTGGTGTGGTTTCAGAAAAAAGTTCTTTTGCTGCAGAAATTTTAGCAAAAACCAAGCTCAGCCCTGAAGCAGTAAAAGAAGAGCTTATTTTAGTTAACACCAACAACACCATTACTAGCTGGAAGCCTGTGCTTTCCGAAAACTTAAAACAAGCTATAGAAAAAGCTGCAATTATTGCCAGCCAATATGGTTACCAATTTATTGGTACCGAACATTTTCTTTATGGCTTACTTTCAAGCAAACTCAACAAAGCCAGGGTGATTTTCTCAAAACTAGGAATTGATACTAGTGAACTCCAGCAAAATTTAGAAAATGTTTTTGAAAATATTTCAAAATTTCCCGAAATGCCGGGAATAGGACCGGAAGCTACTGGTGGTTTTCAAAATCCCGGAGCAAACCCCGGACAAATTCCTCAAAACCCTCGCATGAACGGACAAAAGCAAAACTTATTGGAATATTTCACCACCGACTTAACTAAAAAAGCCTTAACTGGTTTAATTGACCCGGTTATTGGCAGAAAAAATGAAATTGAAAGACTGGTCTCTATTTTAAACCGTAGAACTAAGAACAATCCCCTACTTATTGGCGAAGCCGGCGTAGGCAAAACCGCAATTGTTGAAGGTTTAGCTTTAGCAATTTCCAAACGCGAAGTACCTGACTCTTTGCTCGATAAAAAAATACTTTCTTTAGACTTAGCCCTCATTGTAGCTGGCTCCATGTTCAGAGGTGAATTTGAAAACCGTTTAAAGCAAATTATAGACGAAGTAAAAGCTGACAAAAACGTCATTTTGTTTATAGACGAACTTCACACCATGGTTGGCGCAGGCGCCACTACTGGCTCTTTAGATGCGGCTAATATTTTAAAACCTGCCTTAGCCCGCGGCGAACTCCGGGCAATTGGTGCCACTACGCTTTCGGAATACAAACAACACATTGAAAAAGACGCTGCTTTGGAAAGAAGGTTCCAACCTATTTTAGTAGAAGAACCTAGCCGTGACGAAACTGTAGAAATTTTACAAGGCTTAAAACCTTCTTACGAGAAACACCATAACGTTACCATTACTGACGAAGCCATTCGCAGTGCTGTTGACCTTTCTTCCCGCTACATTCAAGACCGCTTCTTACCTGACAAAGCTGTAGATTTGATTGATGAAACCGCTGCCTTTTTAAGAAGTATTAACTCTTCTTCCAAGCTTCTTCGAACTACCAAAAAAATAGAAGCTGACTTACTGGCTCTAGAAGAAGAAAAAACCAAGGCTGTTTTAAGTCAAGATTTTACAACAGCTTTACACTTAAGGGCTCAGGAAGAAAAACTTTTAAAACAAAAAGCCGATCTTTCCAAAAGTCTCAGTGTTGAATCACAAATTCCAACCCACACCATTTCCGGCGAAGACATTGCACATACCGTTTCCATGATGACAAAAATTCCGCTTGCTCGCCTTACTAAAACCGAAATTGGCAGACTGGCTAACTTAGAAAAAATTCTCAAATCTAAAATTGTTGGTCAAAACGAAGGCGTGGAAGAAATTGCCAAAGCAATTCGCCGTTCCCGCGCGGGCATTGCTGACCCCAAAAGGCCTTTAGGTTCTTTTATTTTCTTAGGTCCTACCGGAGTGGGTAAAACTGAAACTGCCAAAGTTTTAGCTAAAGAAATTTTTGAAGACGAAGAAGCTTTAATCCGGGTAGACATGTCGGAATTCATGGAAAGACACAACGTTTCCCGTCTTATTGGCGCTCCGGCCGGTTATGTAGGCTACGGCGAGGGCGGCAGACTTACGGAAGCTGTCAGAAGAAAACCCTACTCAGTTGTGCTTTTTGACGAAATTGAAAAAGCAAACCCGGACGTGTTCAACATTTTCCTGCAAATTTTAGAAGACGGACAACTCACAGACGCGGAAGGTAAAAAGGTTTCTTTTAGAAACACGGTCATAATTATGACCTCCAACTTAGGCATGCAGGAACTGACAATGCAAGCCGCCAAAATTGGTTTTGCCGACCGGGAAGAAAAACCGGACCAAAAAAAACAACTGGAAAAAGAATATGAAAACATTAAAGCCGGCGTGTTAGAAACCTTGCGTCAGTCCTTTAGACCGGAGTTTTTAAACCGCATAGACAAAATTATTGTTTTCAAACCCCTGGGTTTTTCTGAACTCAAAGAAATTACCAAACTTCAAATTGCTCAACTTCAAAACCGACTTTTGGAACAAAATGTCCAACTTAAAATTGCACCTGCAATTTACAAATTCATTGCAGAAAAAAGTTTTGACCCGGCCCAAGGCGCCAGATTCGTTCGAAAAAACATTCAGGACTTACTGGAAGACCCTATGGCAGAAAAAATTATTGCCGGCAGAACTAAAGGTGGCGTAAGAATTTCCGCTGACGTAAAAAACGATAAAATATCCTTTACTGTTCAAAAAACCGAAAGAGTCCTTGTCCCAGCATAATAGAGATTCCCTCTTTCCCTCTCCTGCCTTGCGGGAGAGGGTGTCCCGAAGAGACGAGTGAGGGCAAATAATTATATCGACAATTCTTAAATAAAATAAGTCACCATTTTTTATCCCGCCCCTATACAGGGCGGGATTTTTGGTATTTACAAAACCTCTCATATATTGTATAAATATCATTAACCGATCCAAGGAGGATCACTTATGCCCCATCAACCCGCTATCGCCACTCAGGTTTCCTGGTTAGCGATAAGAAGGATTCGGGAACAAACCGATTCCACCAACAAAAGTCATCCTGGGCAGTCTCACGCCAGCGCACGTAAAGCAGAATTGCGCTCTGCTCGCAGAAAAGAACATGGTGCGAGCATTGCGAAAATCGGACTGCAACAGGTCATGGAAGAAGAGGACAAGCGGTTTCAAAACGCCAAAAAATTCATGACCGGAGGCACCAAACCGACCACTATCACCGCCGCCAATCCTGTCATGAAAGCTCCGTCGTATTCAGGTCGTTACTACTACTGATCGACGACCACTCCGCCACTCACCTCCCCGCACGTAGCCTAGTTGCGGGGAGGTGTTCTTTTTTTACCCAAACTTGATACAATATTAGCATAAAGTAATGTCCTTCATTTTTATTTAATTTTGATCAATTTTGGTCAATTATGGTCAATTTACTAAAGCCTTTTTTTAAAGACCTACAAACTTTCTTTCTAGACACCCTTTTTCCCATTTACTGCCTTTCCTGCGGCAAAGAAGGAAATTTTTTATGTACCAATTGCCAAAAAACTATAACTTTTTTGAAGCACCAAACTTGTATTTACTGTAAAAAAGTCAGTTTAGGCGGGCAAACCCATTCCAGCTGTTTAAAACCTTTTAGCCCGGAAGGTTTAGTTTCTCTTTTAGACTACCGGGACGAAGTCGTGTCTGAACTTATTATTCAAGGAAAATATTACTTCGTTAAAAGTACGTTTGAACTTTTAGGACAACTCATGGCTCAAAAGCTTAAAAAAGACTATTCAAATTTAATTTTAGGAAAAGACTATACAAACGAATTCATTCTTTGCCCAATCCCCTTACATAGTTGGCGCCACCGTTGGCGTGGTTTTAACCAATCAGAAGTTTTGTGTAAGGCAATTTCAGAAAATTTAAACTTAGAAGTGAGGGAATTTTTAGAAAGAAAAAAATCTACCCTCACACAAAAGGATTTAAAAAAAGACCAAAGGCAACAAAACATGGAAAATGCTTTTGGTTTAAAAACCGGAGTAAACATTAAAGGAAAAAATATTTTTCTGGTAGACGACGTAACCACTACCGGCTTTACTTTACTTGAAGCTGTAAAGGCTTTAAAAAGAAACGGCGCCAACCAAGTATGGTGTTTAACCGCCGCAAAAGAATAGCAAAAAGAAATACCGCGGGGTTCTTGAGCCCCGCGGTGACGACTTAAGTCAGGAATCACTTTTTTGAAGAGCCAGACTTGCAAGCAAAGCCTCAAGCTTATCGGCTCTTTCTTCAAGCGTGTCAACTCGATCCGCAAGAGAAGGCCCGTAACATTTAAGCGCATCCCTAACCGCACGTCGACAGAATCCAGATACGTCATCGCCGAGGCTTCTTGCGACTGACTCAATCAAATCGTAATCGGACTCTGGAAGGCGAAAATTGACTTGCCTGCGTTTTTGAGGCGTTCCTCTTCTCATGATGTTCCTCCGTCCTGTTGAAATACGCCTATTATAATGCTACATTTCAACCCAAAAGTCAATACTAAAAAGCTGCATAACGCAGCTTTAAAATTCCTAATTCAAACTTTTTACTTCAAATACTTTTGTCTCAACTTTTCCGGAAACCTTTCTATAGCATACCTTAACATGGTTCTAGGCATTTTTTGATAATGCTTTTGTAGAAAAACTTCTTCAGTTTTTTGACTAACTCTTTTGCCAACTTCTCGGAGCATCCACCCTACGGCTTTGTGAATTAAGTCATGTGTGTCTGAAAGTAAAATTTCAGCAATTTTAAAAGTATCTTTAAACTCTCCTTGGTTTATAAAAGCAAAAGTAGAAAGTATGGCAATTCTTTTCTCCCATAAATTTTTTGACTTTGCCAACTTAAACAAAATACTTCGGTCTTTGTCTTTTAAAAAATCACCTACTATGTAAGGAGCGCTAGAGTCTACCAAATCCCAGTTATTAACCTGTTTAGCATTTTTTATATACCACTGATAAATTTCCTTTTTTATTTGAAATTTTTTATACTTATAAACCGCCACAAACAAAGCAGTCAACCTTTCTTCATGAACCTTGCTTTTAATTAAACTTGAAAGATCTTGGAGACTTAAGTCCAAATATTTTTTTGCAATTTTTCTTTGCTTCGGAACAGTTATACCCAAAAAGACATCCCCCTCACCATACTGTCCTTTCCCGGTTTTAAAAAAACGTTTTAAAAAAGCTGCCTTGTTAAAGTCAGCGTTTTTTAAAAGCTCGGCTCTTAAATTCTTCAAGCTTGAAGTTTTCATTTTTTCATTTTATCTTCCACGGCCTTTATTTGCAAAGTCGCTTTTAAAACTGTGTCCGGGTTTAAAGAAATACTGTCTATACCCTCTCTTACTAAAAATTCAGCAAATTCCGGAAAATCCGAAGGCCCCTGTCCGCAAATACCCACCTTTAAACCCAAAGCATGCGCTTTAACTATGAGATGATGAATAAGTTTTAATACAGCATGGTTTTTTTCATTACCCACATGCGCAACCAACTTACTGTCCCTGTCCAAACCTAAAGTCAACTGGGTTAAGTCATTACTGCCAATGGAAAATCCGTCAAAAATTTTAGCAAAATCTTCTACCAATAAAATATTTGAAGGTATTTCAGCCATGACCCAAACTTGCAAATCACCTTTTTTTCGGTCTTTTTTGGGTTTTCGCTTAAGACCGTTCTTTGCCATTTCCGCGACAACGCTCTCACCTTCCTCTGGAGTTCGGCAAAACGGAATCATTACTTGTAAATTTTTCAAACCCATTTCTTCCCTTACTTTCAACACAGCTTGGCATTCAAGAGCGAAAGCCGCAGAAAAGCCCTGGTCATAATACCTGCTCGCTCCACGCCAGCCAATCATAGGGTTTTCTTCATGCGGTTCATAGTCTGTACCGCCAATTAAACCAGCATACTCGTTGGTCTTAAAGTCTGAAAATCTAAGCAAAACCTCATTTGGATAAAAAGCCGAGGCAATAATTCCAATACCGTAGGCCAGCTTTTGCACATAAAAATCTACCGGAGAACCAAAACCCGAAGAGAGTTCGTCTATTTGTTTTTTTACTTCCGGCTTTTCAATTTTGTTGTAATTTAAAAGCGCATTCGGGTGAACTTTAATGTAATTGGTAATTACAAACTCTTCCCTTAAAAGCCCGACCCCCTTGTTGGGTATGAAAGAATGGCCAAAAACCAGTTCAGGATTGGCAACAATCATTTTAATCTCTGTTTTGGGCTGGGAAAAATCCTTTAAATTATGTTTGTCAATTTTAAACTTTAACCTACCTTCGTAAACCTTACCTGCCTCGCCTTCGCTGCAGGACACGGTTACTTCAGTACCGGTTGAAACTTTTTCCGTAGCGTTACCACACCCAACCACTGCCGGAATCCCAAGTTCCCTGGAAACAATAGCCGCGTGACTGGTACGCCCCCCACTGTTAGTTACAATAGCACTTGCCATTTTCATAATCGGCTCCCAGTCGGGATCGGTTATTTCTGTTACCAAAACTTCACCGGGTTTAAATTCACTAATTTGGGAAGCGTCCTTAATAAAGTGCGCTTTGCCTTGGCCAATTTTGGCTCCCACAGCCGCACCTTGGCACAAAACTTTCCCTGTTTCCAAAAGTACATATTCTTCCAAAACATTTACATCCCTTCTCGCTTGCACGGTTTCCGGCCTGGCTTGAACAATAAACAACTTTTTAGTTTCACCGTCATAAGCCCATTCTATGTCCATTGGCCTTTGGTAATGATCTTCAATCATTGCTCCCCAACGTGCCAGCTGCAAAATTTGTTCATCAGAAAAAACAAAACGCTTTCGGTCTTGTTCCGAAACCACAGCTTCCTTAGTAGGGCTTATACCCTCGGAAGAATAAATCAACTTTTTTTCTTTACTTCCCAACTTTTTGCTAATTATGGCTTTAAAATTCTGTTTCAAGGTTGGTTTAAAAACCATATACTCGTCTGGAGTAACCACACCCTTAACCACATACTCACCAAGCCCGTAAGACGCGTTAATTAAAACCACATCCTTAAAACCGCTTTCCGTGTCCAAAGTAAACATAACTCCGCTTGCGCCTCTGTCAGACCTAACCATTTTTTGCACAGTTACAGAAAGCGCAATTTTAAAATGGTCAAAATTTTTGTCTACCCGGTAAGAAATAGCCCGATTGGTAAACAAAGAAGCAATAGCCTTTTTAATTGCTTCCTGCAGTTGATACTGACCTTTTACGTTTAAATACGACTCCTGCTGACCGGCAAAAGAAGCATCCGGCAAATCTTCAGCTGTAGCCGAACTACGCACCGCCACGTCTAGGTCAACTTCAGAAACTTTTAACTTCTTTGCCAACTCCGTATAGGCTTTGTTAATGTCGGCCTGTAAATCCTCGGGGAAAGTTGTAGCTAAAATTACCTGCCTGACTTTTTGACCCTTGTCTTCTAACTGTTTTAAGTCTCCGGTGTTTAAACCTTTTAAAATGTCAGCAATCTTCTTGTCCAAACCAGTCACAGACACAAAATACCTGTATGCTGCCGCAGTTACTGCAAAACCGTAAGGTACTGCTATTTGTTCGCCCGGAAAAAGCTTTGACTTAGCCTTAGTCAAATTCTGGAACATTTCCCCCAAATTTGCGTTTTTCCCTCCCACTAAAGGAATATCGTTTTTGCTAATTTCGTCAAACCACAAAATAAAAGTCTCTTGCCTGGTTTTGGGCATATATTTTTGTTTCTTTTTGTTTGCTTATTACTATAATATTATACCACCAAATAATTCTTTTGTGTATTTTTTAGGTTAATTAGGTTAATTAGGTTAATTAGGTTAATTCTATTATCTTTTGCTTCGCCCTCTGCCCCCTAACTATTTTCAGGCGCGTTTTAGGCACACTTAAAAAAGCGGCCAAAGCTTCTAAAACGGCTTTATTCGCTTCCCCTTCTTTAGGCAAAGCTTTTACCCGCACCTCAAAATGACTTGGGTCTTTTTGCAAAACCTGAGTCTCTCTTGCTCGAGTCTTCACACTTACAAATAACTTCATAAAAAACTTCACGAATTAACCATGGATCTAAAAATTTATTTTTAAATTTTCAAATCCATAATACATTAAACGAAGCGTTAGTGAAGTTTAATGGCGGAGAGGGAGGGATTCGAACCCTCGGAAGGCTTTGACACCTTCACCGGTTTAGCAAACCAGCGCACTAGGCCACTATGCGACCTCTCCAAATACTTACATATTTTACTTAAAAAAAGCCTATTGGTCAATAAAAATACGGACGGGGGTCAGAGGCCTTAGCCTTCAGCCCGCCGTCCGCGAATTTCGGTCTTGCGAGAGAACTGTGGTTGCGGTTAGAGCGCCGAGACCTTCGAAAGCACTTTCGCCCAGCCGTCGGGGTGCAATCCCAGTTCCACACCTTCCAAGGTATGATAACTGAAATATTCCCGAGACAAATCAAAAGTGCCTTTAACTGCGCAGACCGCAAGGTCAATCATCGGGCCATGACCGAAGGCAACGCCCAACTCACCTTCTTCAAGCTGCGCAAACATCTGGGAGACTCCACCTCGGACAATTTCTGCCCACTCATCCACCACCTTTGCCACTCCATGACATGCGAGCATGGCATGAATGTTCCCTCCCGAAGCTGCAAGCGCCCGAAACGTGCTAGGCGACGTAATTTCAGAAAGCAACTCCTTAGTGCCAATTTGGGAAACAACAGGCGCAACCCTACCCACATGCCCGTGCCCCACAATGAACGAAGCCGCGGTCTGAGCCGTGCAGACATGCGGTCCGTGAAAAACGCAATCAATCCCAAACCGATCACTCATTGCACGATACGCAAGCCCAACATCACGGGCTAAATCTAATCCAGCAAGACTGAGGAATTTGAGCGATTCGCTCGCTTCTTCATCGGCATCGGCATGAGTGAGATAAATCAATCTCTTCATTTCCTTCTCCTTCTTCATTTCAGATTTCGGACACAACAGGCAAGGGTCAAAAAACCACTACCCGTTGTGTCCAACTTAAAAAGAAGAAAACTAACCGCAAATTGTTAAAGTTCATTCGCAAATCACATTTCAGGCTTAAATCCGTCTACCTTTGGTAGACAAACTTAGGCACCAAACCGTGATCTAGCATTATAGCACTTTTTTTGCTCCTTGTCAATGGTGATCTTTTCATACTTGCTATGCTAAGATTTATGTATAATTCTCATACTATGAATTCAATTACTAAAGAAAAGTTAGTCAAAATAATTAAAACTAATCACTGGTTAATCCAAGGGTTTAATGGTTTGCCAATTTACCTTCATAACGTTGCTACCAATACCGGATGGATGATAAAAAATATTACGGGAGTTACATATTCCCACTTTTTTTTAAGAATGCACGAAAGTAGGGCAAAATACTATTACGACGAGTCAGACTTAATTGCTATAGGTAATGGGTACTTTAAAAAAAATAAAAATGTAAAAGATTTAATTACCTTTAGACAAATTCAAAAAATAGACTACCTCAAAGCCAGAAAAACAAGTGGTCAGGTTCCTCAAAATTTAAATTCCCTGAATTTACGCCAACTAGTTTCTTTAGCAAAAAATTTGTCTTTTGAGTTAACTATGTCTATTGGTATCTCTCACTCAATAGAAGGCATTTCTTTTGTTAGTGAACAAAAATTAAAAGAATTACTAAACCAAAGAAACTCTAACACTCATGAAAATTTTCACCTTCTATCGTCTCCTACCAAGCCTTCATTTCTTTCTTTAGCTCAAACAGCTTTATGGAAAATAAAAAAATCCAAAGGCATACTACAAGAAAAATTAATCAAAAAGTTTTTAAAAAGTTTTGGATGGATTGAAAATAGTTATGTTAGAGGGAAAATATTGTCTAAAAAACATGTTTTAGAAAAAGCCAAACACCAAAAACATTTTTATTCCCCGAATGTCTTAAAAAAAACCAAAGCGGATAAAGCTAGCTTAATTAAAAAGCTACATTTAAACAAACAAGAACAATTTGTTGTTCAGACCATTGAACTTTGTACAAGCTGGCAGGATGATAGAAAAAAATTCCTAATGCAAACCATTGGACGTTTTGAGCCTGTTTTGGAAGAAATCGCTAAAAGATTAAATCTTTCAACAGAACAATTTAAATATATTAACCCAAAAGAGTTAAGCTACGAAAAATTAAACAATAAAAACTTCCTTACTGAACTCGCGAGGCGTTACCCAAAAAGTAACTACTATTCTTTAAAAAACCAAGAATTTGTTTTTTCCGGCAAAGAAGCAACATACATTGAAAATCAACTAGACAAAGAAACCGAGACAAAAATAACAGAACTAACAGGGATGATTGCAAGTAAAGGCAAAGTTAAAGGAAGAGTTAAAATTTGCATGAACATTCATGACATACCAAAAGTAAAAAAAGGCGAAATTTTAATAGCTTCCATGACTAGACCGGAATTTTTACCTGCTATGCAAAAAGCCGCAGCTTTTGTTACAGACGAAGGAGGTATAACCAGCCATGCCGCAATTGTTTCGCGGGAAATGAAAAAGCCTTGCATAATTGGCACAAAAATTGCTACCAAAGTTTTTAAAGACGGTGACTTGGTCGAAGTGGATGCCAGCATTGGAATAATTAGAAAAATTTTTAAAAATTAAGCAAAAAAACAACTATGAATGAAACAATGTTAATTCGCCATGCTGACAAGGGTAAATGGACAATAAATGAAAATGATCTTAAAAACGCTTTTCCGGAAGACCAAGCAAATTTAATTTTAAATATTCTCAAAGAAGAACGTCCCGGCGCTTCAGATATTTCTTTAAAACTGGAAGGTTTAAAAAGAAGTATGAAACTAGCCGATGAGATTTTTGAGCAATTACCCCCTAACAGCATATTTATTACTTCCAACAGCGGTAAAGACAGAGCGGTTTTAACTAACTCTCTAATTACAGGTAGAATTAATCAATTAGAACAAACCTACAATAAACAAAACCCTAAAACACAAAAAAGAGTAGACATTCTCCAAATAGACGAATCTAATGCTAAGGAAATAATTTCCATGCTTGCCGATGCAGATGAAGCCACATGGGCGCCTTATGCAGAAATGATGGAAAAAGAAAAAATAAGCGAACAGGAAGCAATTGCCAGGTGGATTCAAGATATGAATAACCCTACTTCAAAGATTGATCCAGCAGTTTCCCCCAAAGTAGCCGCAAACAGATACAGAAGTTTTATACTCAAACTTAAAAACATGTTCCCTGGTAAAAATGTCCCCGTAACAATTTTTGGCGTTGGACACAGCGGGGCACTGGCACAAATAGAGTTCGAAAAAAACCCAGGCTCTAAAACCGCCGAAGAAATGCCTGACTTTTGCCAAATTTATAAGTTTGATGAAAACGCTGAATTAATAGATACAAAAAAGACAGAACTCTAATCATTACATTCATTTTAAAAATGATTTGATTATTAACAAAAACAATGAAGCCTAAACTTTTTAGCCCTAAAGAAGCGGAACAATGGGGACCCATAGACATGAGACTCCTCTATCCTTCTTTTTGGTTTGGACCTATGTCTGGGGCAATAAAAAGCAAGTGGGGTATTTATTGGGCCAGAATGTACGGAATAATTCGGAAAGATCAAGGAACATTTTACTGGGAGAGGGGCTCACTTGAAAACGAAGGAATAAAAGCTATAAAGCGTTGGCTTCTACCTGCGCCTAAACGAAAAAAAGTCATTGGCGAATATTGGCCATTAATTGAAAAAATAAAAAACATAGTTAACGCTGTTGAAAAACTAAGTCCCAACGCATCATTTGAAAATATAAAACCTTTAGCAATAAAATGGCAACGACTTTACTACAATTTTTGGAGTCTGGCGGATGTTTTTGAAATTGCCAATTATGGTTCACCAATTTTTTTAAGTGAATTGTTAAAAGAACATGTACCGCAACAACAAATTGAAAGCATAATGGAGGTGCTACTTGCACCCGAAAAAATCAGTTTCAATCAACAAAACCAAAAAGAGTTATTGGAATGCTTACTTAAAGCTAAATCTAATTCAGAACTTAAATTACTCCTCATTCCGTTTGCGCAAAAATGGTTTTGGCTTAACAACAGTTACTATGAGTCTGTAAAACTTAATGCTGATTATTTTTACAAAAAGATTCGTAAAACCACCCGTACTGAGGCACGTTATCAGTTAAATGAAATCAATCGTTATCCAACGATTACCAAACAAAGAAAAAATGCAATTATAAAAAAATACAACTTACCAAAGTCCGTAGTAAATACTGCTTCTGTTTTATCTCTATCAATTTGGATGCAGGACGACAGGAAAAGCTTTGCTTGGTGGAGCAGTGAAACTGTCACCATGTTTAGCAAATTTTTAGCAAAAAAACTAGACATTTCTTTAACAGAAGTTCTTAACTATTCTTCTGATGAATGGCTTTTGGCCTTTCAGAAAGGACAGAAACTTCCTACCAATTTACTCACAAAACGAAAAAAATTGTGCGTTATGTATTCCGAGACTGGTTTTTATACTTTTATTTACGGCTTAAAAGCCCAAGCCCTAGCAAAACATTTTGAAAAATCTGAGATACTACCGCCTACTTCTGCTTTTACTCCCCTGCAAGGTATTGTTGTAAGTAAAAATGATAAACCCATAACCGGAAAAGTTCGTGTTTTAAAATCTGCTCGTAATATAGGACAAATGAAAAGAGGAGAAATATTAGTAACCTCAATGACCTCTCCGGACTATATTCATGCAATGAGAATTGCCAAGGCAATAATAACGGACGTGGGAGGCCTAATGTCCCACGCCGCAGTCGTTTCCCGCGAACTTGGCATTCCTTGTATTGTAAACACCAAAATCGCGACCAAAGTCCTAAAAGATGGTGACTTGGTGGAAGTGGATGCAAATAAGGGTATTGTGAGAAAACTATGAAATCTCAAGATATAGAAAAATCTATTTACTCAAAAAATTGGGACAACAGAGTTCAGCGTCCTGGTTTTTTGCAATCCAAACTGATTGTCACTGAAGCCATTAATCAAAAAGTTTTTTTAACAAAAAATATTTTCATTCACGATAAAAATAACATTTGGGTCAACACTTCAGCTCTATACGACCTAAATAGTTATAATACTCTAATAACAAAATTATTCCCCATGGCCTTTAAAGAAAATAAAAATTGGCCATTGCAAATATATGATGATTTAAAAAAAACTTCCCAAAAAACTGTAAAGTTAATTAAAATTTTTCAAAATACAAATTGGGTAAAAATTAATCTTAAAGAGAAGCTAAAATATTTAAACTCATACGCCCAAGTTCTGTACGATATTCAAAAATATTATAGCATTGCCGTGCCTTTAACCAACTATTGTGAAGAACAACTCAAAGTACAAAAAATACCGTTTCTTAAATATGCTGTTCAATATAGAGCTTTGGATGTTGATAAAATGAATTATTCACTGTCAAAAATAAAAAAACTCAAAGCAAAAGTTTCAAAAAAAGAACTAAACAAAATTATCAATCATCACTTAGCTAATTTTGCCTGGATAAAAACCAATTACAACATTGTAGAAAAGTATTCAGTAAAAGAAGTTACAAAAGAAATACAATCTTATATTCCCATTTTCAAACAGGCGAAAATACCAAATTCTCCTTACAAATATATAATTACAGGCTTGCAAGTGGAAATTTATTTAAGAAATAGGATAAAGGAGCTATCCCAACAACTTTGGTTTAGCTATGAAGGGTTGGCTCAAGAATTAGCAAAAAACTTATTAATACCAAAAAGTGACTTTTTGCAACTTTCCTACCAGGAAGTTAAAGAAGCATTTAAACAAAACACCCTCGCAATCTCTAAGTCAAAGCTAAATGCAAGGCATAAAGGATTTATCACCGGCATATTAAATGGACAGAGGATAATTTTAACTGGTAAAGTAGTTAATAGCTTTTTCAATTTTTTTAATAAAAAAATTCTTCAAAAAAAATCATTTGTTTCCGGAACGACTGCGTGCTCCGGACTGGCAAAGGGCAAAGTACGGATAATTCATAAGATCTCGGAAATGGGCAAACTCAAAAATGGCGAAATATTAGTGACAACAATGACCACTCCTGATTATATCGTTTCTATGAAAAAAGCAGGAGCGATTGTAACCGATGAAGGCGGTCTATCGTGTCACGCCGCAATAGTCTCACGAGAACTCGGCATTCCCTGTATAATTGGCACCAAAATCGCTACCAAAGTCCTAAAAGACGGCGACCTTATTGAAGTCAATGCCAACACTGGCATAATTAGACTACTAAAGAAAAAAGCATAACTTGACGTTTACCCCGTAGTGAACCGAAGGTTCTACTACTGGGGCCACTAAAGGCATTGTTAAAAAACTATAAAAATTTATGCTTCCAAAAAAAAATTACGTTATACCGCGTGAAAGGGAAATGGATTTTATTCCGGAAATTTGGAATAGCCTTTCCGAAACTGTAAACGCTACCAAAAAGTGGCACGGTGTTAAAATTCCCCGTGTATATAATTTTTTTATAAACAGAAAATGCTATTGTATTTATGAGAAATCCGGACTGGAAAAAGTTAGTAAATATATTGCAAACAGGCTTGTAACAAAGCCAGCTTATTTTAAAAAAATCTGGCGCCTTCATAAACTATTTGGTAAGCAAGCGGAAAGAATTGCTCGTAATGTTCTTTCTACACACCAAAAACTTAACAGCTTAGACGAGCCCAATGTCTTAAGACTCTTAAAAGCAAACTGGATACGTTTTGACCAGGTCAATGTCCTGCCTTGGTTTACGGCTGCCGAGAGTTTACGCGAATATATAGAAAAGCGTTTAGTTTCGCAATACAAAGTTCCTGAAAAAGATATTGAAATTTTAAGAAACGCAAACACACTTTCCTTACCAAGTTTAGAAGAAGTGAGCCTGTTTAAAGCCGGTATAAAACATAAAAAAGGCATAGATTTAAAAATACTGTGCAAAAAACTCTCCAAAGAATTCGGGTGGATCCCTTTTGGCTATGATGGCCCAACATTTTGGGATGAAAATTTTTACCAAAAAAAACTTCTATCACTAAACAAAAAGTCTATAGTAGCTTTAAATTTAGAAATTGATAAAATTATAAAGCCCATTTTACGAACTAAACAGAGGCAAAAAGAAATAATTTCCAAATACAAAATTAACGCCAATTTAGTTAGGCTTTTGGACATTCAGCAAAAACTTTATACTATGACCGACGAACGTAAAAAAGTTCAATTCCAAATTCACCATGCCTACCATAAAGTTTTAAAACAACTAGGCGCCCGTTACCACTTGACTCTTGAAGAACTTAAATATCTGGAAACTGAAGAGGTTGCCACCATGGTTAAAGAACAAACTTTCATAAAATTTAAGAAGATTTCTAAAAATAGAACCAAAAACCCTTTATACACCATTACTGAAAATGGAAAATTTACACATATCGAATCCTCTCCAAAAACTGGTGAAAAGCTTTTTAAGTTTGTAGAAAATACCGAAACCATAAAAAGTTTTTCTGGACAAGTGGCAAACACTGCAAAAAAAAATATTTTAACCGGACGTGTACGAATAATTTCTAGCTCCCGCTTAGCTCACACCATAAAAAAAGGTGAGATCTTAGTTACCGGCATGACTACGCCGGACTTTGTGCAGGCTATGAAAATGGCCAAAGGAATTATCACGGACGAAGGTGGTATTACTTCCCACGCGGCCATAGTCTCCCGCGAACTTGGTGTCCCCTGTATTATTGGCACAAAAGTTGCTACACAAATTTTAAAAACCGGTGACCTTATTGAAGTCAATGCCAACACTGGCATAATTAGACTACTAAAGAAAAAAGCATAACTTGACGTTTACCCCGTAGTGAACCGAAGGTTCTACTACTGGGGCTACTAAAGGTATTGTTAAAAAACTATAAACTCTAAAGTTATAGAAAATCAATTTATATGCACATAAAAAACTTCAATCAACTTTCAAAAAAAGATGTTTCTATTGCCGGAGGCAAGGGCGCGAGTTTAGGTGAAATGACCAAAGCCGGACTTAGCGTTCCTCCCGGCTTTGTGGTTTTAGCCACAGCTTTTGACAGGTTTTTAAAAGAAACAGACCTTGATGTTGAAATTGAAGCAATTTTAAAAAAAGTAAATAAAAAAGACTTAAACTCGGTAGAAAAAGCCTCTTCTGAAATCCGCGCACTTATGTTTAAAACTAAAATGCCTGCGGACTTGTCTTTAGAAATTCAAACCAATTTTAAAAAACTTAAAACAAAATTTGTTGCCGTTAGAAGTTCAGCCACCGCCGAAGACTCCAAAACCGCTTCCTGGGCCGGAGAACTTGAAACTTTTTTAAACGTCACAGAAAAAGACGTAGCCAAACAAGTTTTAAAATGCTGGTCTTCTCTCTTTACTCCCAGAGCTATTTTTTACCGCTTTGAAAAAAAATTACACAAACACAAAGTTTCCGTTGCTGTGGTGGTACAAAAAATGGTGCAATCGGAAATTTCCGGCATTACTTTCACCGTACACCCGGTTACCAAAGACACAAACCAAATGGTTTTGGAAGCGGCTTTTGGTTTAGGCGAAGCTATTGTTGGAGGCATGGTTACCCCGGACACTTACGTTGTACACAAAAACGACTTTTCAATTTTAGACATAAATGTTTCCGAACAAACTTTTGGAATTTTTAAAACCGCTCAAGGCAATAAAAATAAAAAGTTTTCCAAATCACAAGGTGGCAAACAAAAACTCACCGGCAAACAAATTATTGAACTTGCAAAAATTTGCAAAAGCATTGAAACCCACTATAAACTCCCTCAAGACATTGAATGGGCATTTGAAAAGGGTAAGTTTTACATTACCCAAAGCAGACCCATAACCACTCTTTAAAACCTAAAATATGGTAAAATAATAACACCCTTTAAAGGGTGTTATTTAAAAAATCCCTTAAAAGCTTAGCATTTGTAACAAATGAACACCTCTCACGTCTATAGTATTAGTACAGGAAAATTTGGGGATTTTTCGGAAATATCCGGTGTTATTGAGAAAGCAAAAAAAGGCGACAACAAAGCCTTTTCTGACCTCTATAACCTTTATTTCAAAAAAATCTATACTTTTATCTATTACCGCGTAAGCCACAAAGAAACCGCCGAAGATTTAGCCGAAGACGTTTTTTTAAAGGCCTACACCAAAATTGCTTCCGTAAGTAAAAATGCTTCGTTTGAAGGTTGGCTTTACCAAATTGCCCGTAACCTAGTCATAGACTATTACAGACAAAAAAAATCCGACATTGACTTAAAGGACATAGAAAACACACTAGAGTACGAATCTAACATAATTAACGAAATAGACTTAAATGCTCAGCAAAAAGTTTTTTTAACGCTTTTAAAAGAACTTACTCCGGAACACCAGCAAATTATCCGTTTAAAGTTTATTGAAGATTTAGATAACTTTGCCATCGCTCAAATTCTAGAAAAAACCGAAGGCGCGGTTCGAGTCCTCCAGCATCGTGCCCTAGCTTCACTTAAAGACTTAGTTTCAAAGTTAAAAAACCATGAGCAAGAATAAACTTGAAGACATTTTAGAAACTGCCCTTTTAGAACAAAGGCAGTATAAAAAAACTTCCCCACTCCCAAAAGAGATTGAGGCTCTTGTTAATATTGCTCATAGTTTCTCTACCCTACCTAAAAAAGTCGTTCCTCAGCCTACCCTGCAAAGAAAATTCGTTCTCATTCCTCAAAAACTAAGTTTTTTTGCCAGAGCAGTTGCCTTCCGTTTCGCACTCTTCTCTCTTGTAGCTTTTGTGGTTTTGGGCGGGGCAGTTGGAACAGGCTATGCGGCCTATGGCAGCTTACCGGGAGAAGCACTCTACCAAGTTAAAAAGTCAGCTGAACAACTTCAATTAAAATTTACATCCTCCGAAGAAGCCAAAGCCACTTTACAAGTTAAATTTAGCAAAAAACGTCTCTTAGAAGCTCAAAAAGTTTTAAACAACCCAGATTCAGAACCAAAAAAAGAAGAAGCGGTTATTAAAGAACTTATTGACCAAAACAAAAGCACCTCTGAAGCCGTAGAAACTGTTGCTAAAAACTCAACCTCAGAGAAAGCTAGCAGTATCCTTTCCTCCTTGGAAAATATTAGCGAAAAACAAAAAGAGCTATTTGCAGACATTAAACCAAACAGCACCGCCCCAATTATTGAACAAGCTGAAAAAGCCACAGCTGAAACTGACGCTAAAGTTGCAGAAATTAAAAAAATTATTGAAGATTCAAAAACCGAAGTTTCAAATGAACAAACTCCTTTAGTTCAAGGAACTTCCACCAGTACAGTTTCCACTGACCCAGAAATTTCTGCCACTTCTTCAAATTTGTCTGTTAAAAAACCAAAAGTAGAAGCACCGGAAGAAACCCCTGTCCTACAGGTCCCTGAAATATCAGGCGGTTTTATACTCGAAGACCCAAACCCTCAATTTAGACCTTAAATCCAGCACCTTTTCTAAACAATTGTGATAAGGTGAAGGATTATCAATAAGGTGCTGGATAAATTTTCATTTTGACTCAGTAAAAAACTTAAAAGGTTTTTTTACTGAGATCAGGATGCAAATTCCTGTACAAGCCTGCCTAGTTGGTAGAGCTTAGAAACCAAAAAACAACCCGATCTAGAGACGGGTTGTTTTCTTTTGCAAAACCAACTGTAAAGATGTTATAATAACAAAAAATCAACCAATTTTTAATTTAGGAGAGGTCGCATAGTGGTTTAGTGCACCGGTCTTGAAAACCGGAGTACCCACAAGGTACCGAGGGTTCGAATCCCTCCCTCTCCGCCAGAGAATAAAAAAATGACAACCCAAAAACAAAAATCTGTATTCTGGACCGCTCCTGAATTTCGCCACTACGAAAAATCTGTAGGTTGGTATGTAACTTTAGTTGCAGTTTTTACTTTAATAACGATTTTCTTTATTTTAATTCAAAAAGACTGGTTTGGAGCAATTTGTTCCATACTTTTAGGCGGACTTATAGTATTTTTTTCCAAACAACATCCAAAAGAAATGGAAATTATTTTGGACTCAAAAGGTGTAACATATGGAAAAATTTTCTTAAGCTACAAACAACTTAAATCCTTTTGGGTGGTTAACAACCAAAATCATAAAAGTCTAAACATAGAAACCACAGCTCATTTTAACAACATGTTAATTTTAGAGCTTGAAGACCAAGATCCGGAAGAGGTTAAAGATTTTCTCATTCAATTTTTACCCGAACATCACGAAACTCAAGAGACGGGTATTCAAAGAATTATGCATTGGTTTAAGTTCTAAGCTATGGAGCTAAAAGACTCACCCGAAACTCTGCAAGCTTTAAGAAAACCCCAAGTTACAGCTTTAAAAAACTTACGGGTGTTTAACCTGCAAGACTTACTCCTCTACTTCCCTTTCCGCTATTTAGACTTTTCAAAAAACAAAAAAATTAACGAACTCACTCTTGGTGAAAACGTTACACTTAAGGTTGTCATCAAATCCATTGGCAGCCGTTTTTCTTTTAGGGGCCGTTTGTCACTGGCTGAGGCCATAGTTTCAGACTCTACAGGTTCTTTGAAAGTAGTTTGGTTTAACCAAAGCTACTTAGCTAAAACTTTAAGTGTTGGCGAAGAAATTTTCTTAGCCGGTGCGGTTGAAAACTACAAAGGCACACTGCAACTAAGCAACCCAATCTACGAAAAAGTTTCCGACTCGCCTACCACGCCTGAAGTTAAAGCCAACTGGCAGGCAAACATTCCCATTCACACTTCCAGGCTGGTACCGGTTTACCGTTTAAGCTCAGGCATATATTTAAAAACCCTAAGAAACCTGATTGCTAAAGCTTTAAATATTGTTAATCAAATCCCAGAAAGTCTACCGGCCAGTATTTTATCTAGCCAAAAACTACTTAGTATTCATGAAACCATTAAACTTGCCCACTTTCCCGAAAACTTAGAACAAAAAGACCGAGTTTTAAAAAGACTGGCATTTGAAGAAATATTCCTAAACCAATTAGCTGCTCAAAAACACAAAATTTTATTGTCTAAAAAACAAAGCTTGAAAGCCCCTTTTAAACAAAAACTGGTTCAAGCCTTTGTAAAATCCTTACCCTTCACACTTACTGCCGAACAAAAAAAAGCTACTTGGGAAATTTTACAAGACTTAGAAAAACCCATGCCCATGAATCGGCTTTTAGAAGGAGACGTGGGCAGTGGTAAAACTTTAGTGGCTTTAATTGCCGCCCTACAGTGTTTAGAACATGGTTTCCAGGTGGTTTTTCTTTGTCCCACGGAAATTTTGGCTAAACAACACTTTGAAACAGCTTTGAAATATTTTAAATTTAAAAACTCAAAATTTGAAATTAGCCTTTTAACAAATTCCTATTCAAGACTTTCGGAAGCTGAACTTTCTAAAACTGAAGCCTTAAAAGCCATTTCCAGCGGACTGCCCGGTATTTACATTGGCACTCACGCACTTTTACAAAAAAATGTTAAATTCAAAAAACTTGCTTTAGTAATTATAGACGAACAACATCGTTTTGGCGTTGAGCAAAGAGCTTTTCTTTTTCAAGCTAAAAATAAAAAGGTGCCGCATCTTTTGTCTTTAAGCGCCACACCTATCCCTCGCACCTTACAACTGGCTTTTTACGGTGAACTAGAAATTTCTCAAATTAAAACCAAACCTAAAGACCGCAAACCCATAATTACTAAATTAGTGGAAGAACAAAACCGTGCCCAAGCTTATGAATTTATAAAAAACCAAGTCAAAACAGGTAGGCAAGTTTTTGTTATTACGCCTTTAATTGAAGAAAACGCAAAAGAAAAGAAAGCAGCTGAAACAGAAATTCTAGCCCTAAAAAAAATCTTTCCCGAATTTAAAATTGGCATGCTTCACGGCAAACTTAAATCTGCGGAAAAAGAAAAGGTTATGCAAGAATTTTTAGAAAACCAAATTCAAATTCTAGTTTCTACCTCTGTCGTTGAAGTTGGCGTAGACGTGCCTAACGCTTCTGTCATGCTTATTGAAGGCGCCGACCACTTTGGGCTTTCCCAACTTCATCAGTTCCGCGGACGTGTTGGCAGAAGTAATCACCAAAGTTTTTGTTTTTTGTTTAGTCAAAACTTAAACGAAGAAACCAAAAAAAGACTGGTCGGTTTTACCAAAACCCAAGACGGCTTTGAACTTTCTGAACTGGACTTAAAAACCAGGGGGTTTGGGGACGTCTACGGACAACAGCAGTCTGGGTGGAATTTTAAATACTTTAACCCTGACTATATTTCTTTAATTAAACCGGCACGGGAAGAAGCTCTCCACATACTTCAAGAAGACTTTGAATTAGAAAATTACCCACAACTTAAAGAAAAAATCTCTCATAAAACCATCCATTTTGAATAGCTTGACTTTTTTCTGTAAAAATGCCATAATCCTCCTAATATCCAGGAGGATATTGTCTACCAAACTAACCCCTTGGTACAACCAACAACCCACACAGCCTAGGACCATGGAGGGTCCACGAGAAAAATGACGCAAGTTGAACAAAAGTACAAAGTGATTCTGACGGCAAAGCAAGCTGAGCTGAGCAAAACTCTGAACAACCGGGGAGAAATTGGGATTGAATCCAACCCCGACGTCACTGACGAGGCTCAACAAGCTGGTGAACGCGAAATCGCCACCCGCTTTCTCAACGATGAATCCTACACTTTGAAACAGGTAAACCTGGCACTCAAGCGGATCGAAGAAGGCACGTTCGGCATCTGCACCAGCTGCGACGAAGAGCTTCCCCCCAAACGGCTCTACGCGGTACCGTGGGCACCCCTCTGCATCGCCTGCCAGATGAGGGAGGAGCACTACACCAAGCAAACAGGTGGCAGCTTCTCCGGCCTCGGCGAAATGGCACCGGCCTAAACCGGCAGCTCAAAAAGGAGTCTTACAATCTCCGTTGGCTGCACTGAACGTTCACAGCCAAAAACCAGTGAAGGGGGTTGTTAGGTTTCTTTTAGGCCTTGCTTCGTTTGCGTCTGCTCCCATCAGGCTGCGGAGCAATGCGGCGAAGCGCGGGGCGGACACAAGGATTTCACTGTCCTTTGTCCGCCCTCGTTTTTTTTATAAAACCTTTATTGCTTCCTGCAAAGTTTTAACTTGAATTACTTTGATTTTAGAATTTTTTATTTCTTTACCCTTTGGACAAATTACTCTCTTAAACCCTAACTTTTCAGCTTCCTTAATTCTTTTTTCCAAATTTGGCACATACCTAACTTCTCCGGAAAGCCCAAGCTCACCTAAAACCAAAGTGTCGGTTATTACCTGTTCTTTAATACTAGAAATAATTGCCAAAGCAACGGCCAAATCCGCAGCGGGCTCGTCTATTTTTAAACCTCCAACCACATTAATATAAATATCCTGATTTTGTAAATTCATTCCCGCTCTTTTAGCAAGTATGGCACACAACAGTTGTAAACGGTTTGCGTCAAAACCCAAAGCAGTTCTTTTTGGATAGCCAAAACTACTGGAAGAAGTTAAAGCCTGAATTTCTATTAAAATAGCCCGACTGCCTTCTAAAACTGCAGTAACCACGTTTCCGGAAGCTTGAATTGTGTCTTCACCTAAAAACAAGCTAGAAGGGTTTTTTACTTCCTTCAAACCCTCGCCTAACATTTCAAACACCCCAACTTCATTGGTGGTTCCAAAACGGTTTTTAACACAGCGTAAAATCCTAAAAGCCGCAAACCTCTCCCCTTCTAAGTAAAGTACCGTGTCTACCATGTGCTCTAAAGTTTTAGGTCCCGCTAAATAACCTTCCTTAGTTACGTGACCAATAACAATAAAAGTAACATGTAAACTTTTTGCCACGCGCATTATTTTTTGCACCGCGCCCGTAACCTGAGCCACACCCCCGGCCACTCCGTTGGTTTCCGAAGAGTACATGGTTTGAATTGAGTCAATAATTACCAAAGCCGGTCTTGCTCTTTCCACCAAAGCTAAAACAGACTCTAGTTCTGTTTCAGCAAGCACTTGTAAAGAACCTCCTGCGGAAATTCTTTGACTGCGCATTTTAATCTGCCCCGCAGACTCTTCGCCTGAAACATACAAAACATCACTTTTTAAGTTTAAAGCAATCTGCAAAGCCAAAGTTGACTTACCTATCCCCGGATCACCGCCTAAGAGCACCAGGCTTCCAGGTACCAAACCTCCCCCAATTACTTCATCAAACTCTGAAATTTCGGTTTTAATCCTAAGTTTAGTTTCAAACTCGACACTAGAAAGCTCTACAGGCTTCACAAACCCTGTAGAAACGGTCTTACCGCTTGTTGCTCGTCTTTCTTCAAAAGTGTTCCACTGCCCACATTCCGGGCATTTTCCCTGCCACTTGGGGCTCTTAAATTCACATTTACTACAAACAAAAACTGTTTGAGACTTTGACATAAAAAAATCCTAATTACTCTAATTGTACTAATTGACCTAAACAATGTCCAATACCCAAACACTAGATTGAGGTTTGTTTAGAAATTAGAATAATTAGGTTAATTAGAAATTGATATAAATTTCCCAGTTAACCCAAACGACCCCTTTTGAGACTAATTACAACTCACTAAACATTACAAAACTATTGATTCAAATCCAAATAGTAAAGAAAGCCATCCTGCGCATTCTTAAAGAAAAGTTTATCTCCAGCAATATTTAAGAATAAATTCCTACCATCAATTTTTTGATTTTCTAAAGAATATTCTTTTTTCTCTAAAGTCTGAACGTTAACCCTAAAGACTTGATCAGTTGTCAAAACCCCCTCCTGTGGCACAGGACTGGTTTCGTCAGGAGAAGCTACATAAACATTACTACTTTCTTTGTCCCAAGTAACTTTTTCTATAGTTGTATAAACACCTAAATTTTTCACCTCGCCTGAAAGTACGTCGTAATTCCAAAGCTGATGCTTTAAGCTCACGCTGTCTTTTTTAGTAAACAAAAACTTTTGACCGTCCGGGCTCCAAAGTACGCCGGTATTATAACCATCCTTAACCAAGCCTCTCCAAAGTTTTCCATCCGGAGTAGTTAAATTTATTGGGTTAATAGCTGAAGAATTCACAGTTTGAAAATACAAGACATTTAAGCCATCCGGAGAAATGCTTATACTGTTATTTTGCTCCCACATTTCAGCAATTTCTTTCCACCCAGTCGCATCCCCATTACCTTCATTTAAAGTAGCTTTGCCGTTTTCTTGCCAAATATACAAGATCTTTTCCCCACCAGGCAAAAATCCTAAAGAAATAACTTGTTTTGGCAGGTCTGTATACACACCAGTTTGAGAATTGTAATAACTATAATACTTCTCACCAAAACTATTTATTTCGGCAATAAAATTATTAGTTTTATCCGGCCAAATAATTTTTTTGATTCCTGCCTTAATTTCTATGCTTACTTCTCTTTTCCTGTCCAAAACTAAACTATTCCCACTTTCTGTAAGATCCGCTTGCCACAGTCTGCCTTGTCTATCAAAGTAAGCCAAACCACTCCCGTCAAAAAACAAAGCGGGACTTATCACCTGCTCATCGCTCAACTTCACCACTTTACTTGGAATATTTGCATCTGGAATTTGGGTATTAGGATCAGGAATTGAATTGTTGTTATTGTCAACGTTATTATTATTTGCATTATCGGTATTTTCAACAATAATCGGTTCAGGTGTTTGGGAATTTCTGTTTTGAAATATCAAAAAACCTAAAGTGCCAATAATTAAAAGAAAAATACCACCCAAAATGGCAATAGCCTTTTTATTCATATATTATTTTGATTTTAGGCTTTTTAATTTCATTTAGTATAGTCAAACTTTTATATATTATAGCACATTCTAACAAATTAAGTAACAAAACAATCTTTAAAAACCCTTGGAATCGGTGCAAAAAGACAGACCAAAATCTTGCCCTGCATAAGTTTCATCCACTTCAAAAGTCACAAACACGGACACATTTAACTTACAACTTTGTGCAAAGTCTAAATTTAAAAGGCTTAAAAGCTTATCTTCCGCTTTACTTCTAGCCTCACTCAAAGGTTTGGAAAGCAAGTTAATTGTAAAAGACTGGTCTTTTTCGTAATAAACAATACTGAAATTCTCATTATTGGCTAAAACCCAAGTGTCTCCGCTTTTTTCCAAAACATCACTGCTAAAGTCTTTAGACTGCACCTGTTCACCTTTGCCTTGCAAAATTACTGTATTTTCTAAAGGAGCTTGTGTATTTGTTTCACCCGATCTTAAGGCCAAATACAGACTAAAGAAAAAAAGTAATACAATACCTGCTAATATTAAAATTTTAAATTTTTTTGACATAACCACTGCTCCACTAATTAATATTCAATTAAATATTCTTATTTAAACTTAAGATTTAGAACCAATATTATGGTGTATAACACTGGTTTAAAAACTTGGGTCAAGTTCGAGGCATTTTCTGAGGAGTTTCGAGCCGTAGTGAGCCTACGGTGAGAAAAACCTTCAGGAAAATAACGAAGAAATTGGCCAAAGTTACTTTCTGGTCTGGCTTTGCCAGGCCTAAAAGTAACGGGTTTTTAAATCAGGATCAAAAACCACAACGACGGTTAGCACCCCATGCAGACCAACTTTGACCATTCCCAGAAATTCTACAAGCTTCCTGAATGTTATTTTCCGGAAGTTTGGCCGCCGCTACACACGCGTCATACAAAGATCTATTTATAACTTGGCAAGCACTGCCGGGTCCATCATATCTCCTGTTAAAAGCCGAGGGACAATTTAAACCCGCAACTCTATGTGCTGTAAGGTTAATTTGAAACAAGCCAACAGAAACCGAATCATTCCCACACTTGTCTACCCGGCTCATACTCACAGGATTACCTCCGCTTTCTGCCACAGCTATTGCCGAGGCTTTGCCTGCGTTTGCACCAAAACATGTACTGGCTAAACTGTCTACACTGGCAGGACCGGAAGCTGCCACACTGCAAACCCCGCCCGGAATTGTAGGTACTGCTTCTCCTGTGCCGCCTGAAACCCCTAAACCACTCCCAGCGCTTTCTAAAGCTTCACATACTTCACCATAGCCAGCCATACCCATATATGAAAAATTATAACTGCCTGCTATCTTGCCTACCGGAGAATTACACCCTGCTATAGCAATTAAAACTACAATCACAGCCGCATACAAAAAAGGTGCAACATTTGCAAAAATAGTTACAACTTTCTGCCAAAGAGAAAGCGGAAAAAGATTTTTGTCTTTCCTATGCCCAAAAATCCAATAAGCATCCATAATTAATGCCCCGACAAAAAAGTCTAATCCTGAAAAAAACACACCAGCGGAAATACCTAAACCATAGTACCAAACTTTACTTGTCGCCTTGCCAATACCCTTGCCTGCCTGTCCATATTTATCAATAATTCTTTTTGCTTGTGAAACTTTACCTAAGCGTCCAGGCAAAGAACCCTCTTTAGGTAAACCCGAAGACTCTGGCTGCAAATTCTGATCTGGTTTTTTTAAACTCGATGGTTGTTGATTAGGCAATATGCCTTCAGGCTTTTTATTGTCAGATTCTCTTCTAGGTAAACCCTCCTTTTTTCCTAAGTCTTTTTCCTCTTGGCCTATATCTGATTGTTTCAACGGATCCTGCCTGTCTGGCGAACTACCTCCTAAACCTCCGCCCTGTTGACCCAATGACCTTGGTTGAACTTGGGCCGGTCTTTTTTCCGAACTCGGTTCTTTGTTAGTTAAACCCGGTTGATCTCCTCGCTCTTGAGGCAAAGCTCTTTGCAGCGCCGCATCATTGTCTTTAAGCTTGTTTAATTTATTTTTAAACTCAGGGTTTTCCTTTTCTTCAGGGTTTGTTTCTGGTTGGTCTGGTTTTTTTTGTTCTTCAGAATTTAAAGGAGCTAAAGGCTTTTCAGCCGGTTCGTTTTGCTTTTCTTTGTTCTCATTATCATTTTTACTTTCAGGCTGATTTGGTTTTATCCCCTCAGTATTTACTGTTTGGCTGTTTGGCTGATTTTTTTTATCCGGTCTATTGTCAGACACTTTATTTACACCATTTTGTTTGGATGAAATTGCTTCACTAACATTCAAGCCACCCAAAGGCCACACTGACCTTTGTACATTTACTCCCATGCTTTGAGTAGGGCTTTCTTGTTCTAAAGTTGCCACACTTCCTGAAGGTCGTGATTGTTGATTTAATGAAGAACTGCCCAAAGATTGCTCTGCAGGTGCTGAAACTTTTTTTCCAGGACTTGATAAACCCTGACTACCACCTTGAATATCTACATTTGTTTGGTCATTAACTTCAACACTTCCTTGCTGTCTTCCTCCGGCTGATGATGCACTAACAACACCTGAGCTTGATGCACCAATTTGAGTCTCAACTTTTGACTTTCCAACATTTTGACTTTTTACTTTAACATCAATATTTGTTTTGTCATTCACTTCAACATTACCGGAGACTGCACCAGGTTCATTTACACTTGCGGAAACGTTTACACTTTGACCCGAAACACCTTCTGTACTAACCCGAGCAGAAATTGTTTGTTGACCTTCTGAATTTACTTGTACCTGTCCTCGGCCACTACCACCACCTGCAGAAATTGTTGCTGAACTACTTATTCCAGCGGTACCAGAAACTAAACTACTTGCCCCACTAACGCCTGAAACAGTTGTAGTTTGAGTACCACCCATATTTGCTTCTCCAACTCGTTGACCCGAACTAGAAATACTAGCTTGAGTTTTTTGTGTGACTGTTTGCTTACCCTCTGCTGTTGCGTTTACCTCATTTGCCACGTTTTGACTTACACTACCTCTTACCGAAGCTCCTTGTTCAACGTCATCATTACTGTCAAAATCATCTTCTACATTTGTTTGTACTTTTCTATTGGCAAAACCACTACTGACATTTATTTGAGATGTTCCTTGAATAAATGATCCTGAAGCTTTTCCGGAAGTTACGAAAGGCTTAACCACTCCTCCCATAACTACGCCTGTTGCGTCCACTGCCGCGCCAACCCCGCCTTCAAATACTCCTTTAGAACCGCCGGTTGTTCCGACCCCGCTAGATTTTTGATTATTACTTGAAGAACTTTTTTCTTTTTGTTCTTCTTCAAAAGACTTAGTGTAATATATTAAATTCTGCTTAATTATTCCAGAGGCTTCCTTGTTTCTAAGACTCACAAGCTTAACTTGAACAGTAGCACCGTCTACCAACAAATTATTTAAATCCGGTAACTCAAATTCAATAAAAGTGCTTATTGCCGGATTCGGGAAAAAGCTTTTAACTCTTCGTTCTCCGTTTTCAAAAACAACAAATATTTGGTCATAAATATTTAAATCACTACCTTCAATTAAAACCTTGGCTTTAGGAAAAACAACTCGGGTAATATTTTTGACAGAAATTCTAAAACGCCCCGCTGTAAAAGGCTGATTGAGAGAAATCTCCTTTAACTGAGATTCTCGGCCGCTGAACACACCGGGTTTATTCGTCTGGTTTTCAGTTTCTTCAATTGTAGAACTATCAGCCATAAAATAAAAAATCCAATACCCAATTTCCAATGACCATTAAAAACACGGTTTTAAAAAAAAATTGGGACTTGGATATTGGTTAGTCAAGGAAAAATTTCTTATTTATGCAGCGAGGACTATTTGAGTAAGCGTTAGCGAACGAGTTCCACAGCAAATAAATAAGAAGTTTTTTCTTGACTAAGTAACTCTTATAAAAAATTAACTAATTCAATTTATCCTGACTTTCTTGAATTTCTAACAACTGTTTCGGGTCAGTAGTAATAATCTGGTCTTCCACATAAGAAGCATATATCTTAATGGCCGCATGGTTAAGCCCGGCAAAGAAAATACCTTCACCAACTTCGCTTTCTAAAAGCAAATACTTCTCCCCTTCGGTTAAAAAGAAAGTTTCCGCAATTATGTTTATTGCCGCGGGACTCTGTTTAAGTAAAAGCTGAATGGAAGAGTTGGTCACAATTGGCTTGCCATAAGGTGAAGCCATAAAGTCCGCCACGTCCTGAGTAATTGTAGACAAACCTAAATAATATTTTCTAGCTCTCTTAGCAATTCCAAACACAAACCGAGCACTGTCTTCATGTTGCATGAGTATCCACGCTTCATCTATTACTAAAATCCTACGCTTCAACTCACTTCTAACCATATTCCAAATATAATTTAAAATAATATACATGGCTATTGGTCTTAACTCTTCTTCCAAATCTCGAATGGAAAAAACTACTAACTGGTTGTTTAAAACTACGTTGGTTGGCTGGTTAAACAGACCGGCAAATGTACCTTGGGTATATTTTGTCATGCGTTGAGCCAGACTCTCTGCTCCTACGGTACTGTTTAAAATTTCTATCAAATCGTTCATTGTAGGCATTTCCAAACCTCTAAAATCTTGAAGTTCAGGGGTAATGTCTTTTTTGGCATAAGTCAACCACAAAGCTTTGTCCATAATTGCTTCTTCAGTCGGGTTTAACTTTCCGAGCATTAAACTAAACATACCCAAAAGGCTAATTACACTGCTTCTTAAAACGTCAGCATTGTCTTCACCCTCAATTGCTGCAGGTAAGTCAAAAGGGTTAATGCGCGAATCGCTATTTAAAGAAACGTTTAAGTAAGTTCCGCCTACTGCGTCCGCTAAATGTTTATATTCGTTTTCAGGGTCGATAATAATGACTTCAGTTCCAATCATTAAAGACCTTAAAACTTCTAATTTCACCGCGTAAGACTTTCCGGCACCAGATTTAGCAAAAATGACAGAGTTTGCATTTTCCATTTGAAAACGGTCAAACAATATTAAACTGTTGTTATGCCTGTTTATGCCATACAAAATTCCGTCGTTAGAAGTTAAGTCAGAAGACACAAAGGGAAAAGTACTGGAAAGCGGGCTGGTGTTCATGTTGTTACCTACATCCAACTGGTCTAAACCTAACGGCAAACTGGAATTAAAACCGGCCTGAGTTTGCATAAGTGCACGCTTGGTAACTATGAGCTTAGCTCCTAAAGAACTTTCTAAAGTTGCGGAATTTTTATCTAACTCTTTTAAATCGTCAGCATAAATTGTAAAGTAAAGTGCGAACCTAAAATACCTTTCTGTCCCCTGCATAAGTGCGTCACGCAAGCCCTCCACGTCCTTGTAAGCAGTTTCCAACATTGGATCCCTAACTTGACCCTTGTCATTGTTTATAGTCATTTGAGAACCTATTTCACCCACTTTGCTTTTTAGCTTCTTTAAAATCGTTTCTGAATCAATCGGGTAAATAAACATGGAAACATCCAAAGCGCCTTCCGCTTGGATAATAAAAGACAACCAGTTACTAGAAAGAAACCGAGGGTATGCCAACACAAAAAAGCTTCTGGCAAATTTGCCGTTGAGTTCAAAATAGGAGGAACTGAACTTCAAAGAAGCCGGAGCTAACAAATCTTTAAGCGTAGTTAAACCTTCGCGGTAAGTTTTCTCCACGTCCTGAAGTCTCTTGGAACTGTCCTGCTCATTCTGCAGTTCCTCCAACCGCTGTCTTTTTTGCGACAACTCGTCTTGATTTTGTTTTCCAAATAAACTCATTTGTATTATGAATTAGGAATCATGAATTATGAATTTTGACTTTTTTACTAAACCATTTATTATCTTACTAACTTTTACAGTTTGATCTGCTATTATATTAAAATCATCTTTACCTAAAAATCCAATATCTTTTGCAATTAATAATTGATTTTGTACTTCGGTTAAAGAACCTAATGACATTACGTAGAAATGTATTTTATCTTTATAGGTTTGTCTACTAAAACCTTCGGCAATATTTGAAGAAATTGATACAACTGCCCTTTTTATTTGAGATACTAGACCAAATTGTTCATCTTTTGGAAAATTTTTTACAATTCCATAAACCATTAAAACTAATAAATGTGCTTCTTTCCAGGCATTTAGGTCAGTGAATGATCTAATTTTTGAATCTACTTCATTCATAATTCCTAATTCAATATTCATTCTTCTTATGTTTGCACTATTCGCATTTCCCCTAACTTCTTGGCGTCTATTATAGGTCCGCTTTCAAAATTGTAAGAATTATAGTAAAGCTGAATTATTTCTTCGGTTTTAAGCCTCACCCCTCGAACCCCAATACCACCTAAATTCGCCAAAGCCGATTCCACTCTTAAGTCTAAAGCTTGCTTTTGTTTTTCAAAATTTTCTATTCTTTGCTTGGTTTCTCTTGCTTTTCCGTTACCTAATATCCTAGAAAGAATACCCGCGGCTTTAGGCAAAATACTTTCACCTAAAGGTACAATTAAATAAAAATTCTTATTCATTATACTAGCATTTTCAATAAGCCTGCTAATAAATTCAGTGTATTCAACTGTTTGCACCCTTAAGAGTTCGTTGGTTTGTTTTTCCGAAAGTCTTTTTAACTTCTCTATATAATTACCAATCTCCATTTTTCTGCTTTGCATTAAAATTTGAACTGGAAAATCAATAGAGTTTAAAAACCTTTGATAATTAAAAATAATAGAGTTTTGTTCGTCCTGGCTTTTTAAATCAAAGTTAGTAGAGGACACAGCTAAAATTGCTCTTAAAGTTCCGTCTTCTAAAACCACAGTGTCGTTTTTTATTTCAGACATCCTTAAAAAGCTTTGTGTAGTCTTACCAGGTGCTGGTTTTTTCTCCCTCATGTCAAGTTTCATTGTCTACTTTTTTTATTTTAAGTCAATTAGAATAATTAAAAATTAGGTTAATTTATTTATTAATTTTTGTTCAATTTTGGTCATTCTTGACCAATCTTGTTCAATCACCTAATTCTTCCTGCCAATTCCCTCTCCTCTTCCGCTTGTTTAGCAAGTAACCCTTGTACCTCTTTAAGTCTGTCTTGAGTAGTTTCCTTTGACTTAGGTTTTAAATTTGGATCTTCTAATTCTGACTGCATTTTCATTTCTTTTAAATTCACACTAGAACTTAAAGTATCAGCTTCTTTATGAAAAACCAAAAATTTTGGACTTAAAATAAATTCTAAAAAATAAAGTAAGTTGTTATACAAAGGCCTTCCATTTATTTTCACAAAAGCCAAGCCAATTGCGGGCAGTCCTACAAAAACCAAAAAAAACAATCCAACTAAAATATTTTTTCCACTAACAGTATATGATAAAAATACCAAAGTTCCCGCACCAAACAAGATCCCAAACTGCTTTATTGTTAAAGGACCTATTATTCTATCTTCTACGTCTGTAAATTGTGGTACTGGAAATTGCATATATACTTACATTATATCATGCTTAATGCCTAATTATTTAGATTAATTAGAATAATTTGAAATTAGGTTAATTTTTTATCCCGACTGACTAATCATTAGCAAATCTGTAAACTTTTCAAACTGTTCTTTTGTTAAGTATTGGTTAGGATGCTCTTGAGCCAACTCTTCCACGGAAACCTCTTTATATAAACAATCTAAACCGGTTAATAAATACTGTTTAAACAAAGTACTCTTTTCCAAAGAAAAGAAAGTCTGGTAATAACCTTCTGAGTTTATTAAATCTTTTATTTTTTTTGCCAATTCGTTTATGTCTGCGCTCTCTAAAACAGCTGGAGAAAGCTTGGCGGCATCTTCCAAATTTTTCAAGTTTACATGAGCGAAACTCGATCTTAGCTGAACAGGCGTTTCTTTTCTTTCTAATTTATTTTCAATATTACTTCCAGACATGTCCGGCACTAATTGTTTTTTTGGAACCAAAATTTCATGGACGGGTTGGCGATTAACTCTTTCCGGCCTAGCTTTGTCTAAACCTTTTACGCTAGCGCCTTCCGGTAAGTTAGGTAATTGCACTCCGGGAATAAACTTATTTACAGGACTACTAAAAGAAATAGGTTTTGATTTTGCAACCGGAGGAACAACTTTAACAGGTGTGGGAACTAGAGGCGCTTCCTTTCCCCCTCTCCCTTGAGGGAGAGGGTGGCCGAAGGCCGGGTGAGGGGGATTTTCAATAATCTTTTTTAAAACTGCAGGATGCCCTAAATCTTTGTGATGTAAAATTGTTTTTAAAGCATCAGGAATTTCTACATTTTTATCTTTTTTATCCGCCATAGTCCCGCTTTGCGGGATGGAGGAGGACAGTTCCAATTGAAACTCTGCATGTCCCGGCTTGAGCTCTTTCTTACCTAAGATATTTTTCAAACTGGAAAAAAACCCACTCTTAGCCATTCCTTTTTCCTTCTCCCTTGAGGGAGAAGGTGTCCCGGCAGCTGCCGGGACGATTGAGGGGGTACTCCCAACCATTGTTTTTTCATCCACAAAAACTTCTGAAGTAACGTCCCTGTGCCTGGAAGCCGGAGTAGAAGGAAAATTTAAAATATGTTTAAGATGTGGCTCCCCTACCTTATTACCTCCCTCTCCCAATAACTCTTCATTCTTCCCTCTCCCTTGAGGGAGAGGGTGGCCGGAGGCCGGGTGAGGGGGAACTGACTTAGATATTTCTTTATTTCCAATATCCTGTGTACTGTTTACTGTGTACTGTTTACTGACTAGCTGACTAGCCGGCTCCAATATCCTCTGCAACTCTACCAACTGTTTATCATTCATCAATTCCAAAAGCATCAACCATTCCTGGCGCTCGGTTTCGTTAAGTAGCGGAGAGTTCTTAACCAAAGTTCTAATTTTTTCGATCAACTGAAAATTCATTTTAGCCATTCCTTCTCCCTTCTCCCTTGAGGGAGAAGGTGTTCCGACATTAATCGGAACGGTTGAGGGGGTATTCACCACCTTATCTTAGGTTAATTAGAAATTAGAATAATTAGGTTAATTTGCTCCCTTTTCTTTTTTTCAAATCCTCCAACTTCTTCTCAATATCCACTTGTGCTTTTGGTTTTTGTTCACCTTGCAAATTTTTCTGATTGGCTGATTGGCTGATTGACTGATTGCTCTCCTGTCCTCCAAACCTTATACCTGACCCGCTTCCCAAATCTATCTTGTCCTTATTTTTCATCACCTCTGCCAAATTCACAGGTTTTACTTTTGGCACAACTGGAGGGGCAACCGGCTTAGCAACCACAGGAGGTGTTTGTAAACTTGGCCTAACAGAATCGGGAATAATATTCTTTTGGGAACTCAAATAATTAGAACTGCTTTCTTTATCAACAACATAAATCAACGGTTGCAATAACCAATTATAAAGGTCAAGTAGTGATTTTAGAGTATCTTTTTCATTCGCATTTAAATTCCTGACATACTGATTACTATCCATAAACTTTAAAATATGAAATGCACCTGGTTCAATATTTGACCCTGCTTTTTCAACCCTTAAAACAACCTGATATTCCTTTATCCAATTTGATGTAACAGGTTTAAAATCTGCTTGATTAAACGCATTAAAATTTGAACCTAAGATATCTGATGAATTATTAATGGAAGAAATAATATTCGAAACACTTTCTCGAATTGGTTTTTCGCTCCCATAAAAATTTAGTGCGTTAGCAATATAATTTTCTACGTCTAATCCAAAAGCTAACATCTTTACGATATTTTTTTTTATAAGTTCATTCTGGTCTGACGCAGAAAAATTACGAAACACAAATAACTTTAACTTATAAGACCAAAAAAATAAAGCTCTAAAAATAAATTGTTCTTCGGTATTTTTTGGATTAACCTGCTTCAGTTTATCATCAATTATTCTTGCAATTGAAACAGCTTCATCCCATTCAAGGTTGTCTATGCAATCGCAAGAATAATACTTAATAGATTCAAAATTACTCACTTCAAAAATCCCCGAAGGTTCTAAATTTTTTAAATCTTCACTACTTTGTATTTTCCTAAAATCCATTAACTTTTGACTGACTTATTACTAGTTTCAAAAACGGCTCTCAAAAAATCATCAGTCGGAAAACGATTTGCTAAATCCCTTAACCCAAAAAACTCCTTTGCATTTGTTAATTCAACAACTACTTCCGGTTTTACTCTACTAACCCAAGTAGCATAACTATCCTTAATCCAAAAATCAGATTTTTTACCCATATTAACTACTGAACTCTGCAAAATTTCTACAAGACGTTCAATTTCTTGTACAGATAAAAACACTGAGAAATTTTTAAAATCAGAAATACTAGAAAACATTTTTTTTATTTCACTAACATGTATTATCATATCTGTAATTTAAGGGGTTATTTTAGTTACTAAATTTCCATTTTTATCATTTATGGTTATACCTGGCCCCCCTGCAACAAACCTATCTTCAATAAGCTTCCTATCTAAACCAGAAAATTTAGTCAATACTGTTATAAAAGCATGCTTATTCTCTTCGTGCATTGATTTTAAGATTCTTCCAAAATTTGGATTTTCTAAATTGAGTGTATAAGAAGACTTAAAACTTGCTAAATTTTCTTCCACTTCTGGTGCGATGGCACTTTGATAACCTGTTACAAAAAAGTTAGCATTTCTTTCAGGAACAAACCCAGGATTTTCTCTTACCAACTTCGCCCAGACAGCATAATTTGCTCGACTAAAATGGCTTCCATCCTCGCTCACAATTGCGTGAGGTGCAATTCTCGCACCTTGCCTACCTTCTTCCTTAGCAATTTCAGCAGCAGACATTTGAGACTCACCATCACTAACATACATAAATCTATTATTAGTACTGTCATATACTTTTCTTAAAGGATAAGACTCGAATTCCCCGGTTTTTGAATTTGCCTTCTGATCAGTCATATACTCCCAATGTCTTGTTGCTCTACCTTCTGTTTCACCTTCCTGTGCAATTAACCTAGAAGCTGCGTGATCTTTGATATGATAAGTATCAACAATGTTTTTACCCGCAACGTCAGCAGTATTTCTTTGCGAACCTGTATAAAATTCTCCTGTGGAAGCACTATAAAACCCGTTTTGTTTTTCTCTATGCAGTTCACCACCAAACAATGCAAGCTGAAAAGCTCTCCTAGTCGAATGGCTGTTTCCAACAAGACCTACATTTTTATTATCAATCTTTGTTTCAACACCTGTACGAGTATTTTTACTCCAAAATTCACCGTTCGCTTTTCGCAAAACCTTATTTCTAGTTGCGACCCTGTTTCCTGTTGCTGGATCTTCAACGACTTCCACTAAGTCAGATGTATTATAATCTTCCCCGTCATTTTCATCTATATGCAACCAACCTTTATCAATCATTTCTTGGATCATTTTTCTTCCTTCATCATTTGTATGCGCCAAACCAACCCCATCATCTACGTAACCTTTACTCATAGCTAACTTATAACCACCTCTCTTATAAGCCATATCTTCATCTGATGTTCCCATCATATAAAACTGATGTAATCTTCTTGCTACTTCTTCACGGGACAAATTCTGCAATTTCTTAGCCTGTTCGTCTTCCTCTTCTTTTTCATGCTGTAAAACATGCGGGTTCCTTTTATAACTTCCTTTAAAAAAGGCTTTTGGGGAAGAAAACCTCTGTTCAGCAATTTCCAAGCCTACAGCCTCAGCTTTTGCCTGAGATCGATGATCCCTCTCTTCTGATTGTTTTTTGTAACCTTTAATAGCCGCCACTGGATTTAGAATTGCAAAAGCTGCTGCTCTCTTAAAGCTAATTTTTTCTTCATGTCCGCGAATATTAGAAGTAAAATCATTCCATTTCCTCCCAGCATAACCCAAACCTTTTTCACCCAACCATTTGGCTCCGCCAAAAGGAGCAAGCATTCCACCTTTGGCAATCTTTGTAACCGCGTCCGCTCCGTAAATCCCAGCTTTTTCTGCAACCATTAAAGCCACTATTAAGAAAACCAAAAGTAAGATGTTACTAGAAACACTGACCACAAAACCAGCAAATTTGCTGTCTCCGCCTAGAGAAGTTGAATCATTCAAAATTCTTTGTAAGACCGGGTTATTTTGCTGAGCGTTGGAAATAACTGCGGTCATGTTTAAAAAGAAAGCCATAATTGGAGTAAAGAAAGCATACTTTAAAAAAGTGCCCCACCATTCGCTTCTCACTCCGGCAGTTGCTGGCAAAACCCCTGCCGCATAAGCCAAAGGAGAAAGCATTAAAAGTATCCAAAGCATAACTATTCTTACAACCAAAAAAACGCAAATTGCTAAAAACACCAAAAAGCTTCCTATGGACAAAGCCACATAAAAAAGCTGTTTTACCGTCACGGCAAAATACCCGGTGTCAGCCACACTGTCATTTAAAAATGAACTTCGATAACTCACCATTAAATCTTTAGCAAGCGCACGTATTACCTCCACATTGTTCGGTAAAAACTGGTTTTGAATAGTGTCTGCCACACCCAAAATAGCCTGGGCAATAACCAAACTAAAGTTCACCAAAAGCGCTGCCAAAATTAACTGAATCAACATTGGCCTAAACTGATAACTTTCTATCCTAAGCAAAGTACCAATAGCAATGGCAATAAGTGCAACTATAAAAATAATATTGCTCAAATTCCTAACCACTTCCCAACCCGGATAAATTACCGCAGCAAATTCGTCGGTATAAACTCTTACTGAAAGCATGGCTTGAATAAGTGGAGCAATTAGGTAGAAAAAAACTAAGAAAATAAACTCTTGAACAATACCTAGTATTGCGGCAAGTATTTTATTTATAAGTCCAACTATCCCATTACCACTACCATCAACTTTGGTACTGCCTGTAGATTCTCCATAATTACCTGCGCCTGCTCTGTCTCCGCGTTGCACAGCAGCGTCAAGCTCTGCTTGAGTGTTATAATAAACTACGTAAACAGTTTGGTAAGCATCTGTTATAGTTAAATTAATATCCCTCATCCTTATGTCAATAACATCCAAATCCAAATAAGGGTAAACAGCAATTTTCTGTGCCACACCTACTTTGCTCTGATCAAGTTTCAAGGCTTGATAAGAACTAGCTGAAACACTGAAATCCATTTTATACGTTTGCCCAACAAGCACTTGACTACCAGCAATATCTTTTTTTCCTCCAGGAAAATCACACTTAACAAACTTAGTACTATTTCCAATCAAATTACTTACGGCCAAATTACTGCAGGTATTACCTAAATCTCCAATTATTTCTACACCCAAACCAACGTTTCGAATAGTAACCGCACTAAAATAACCTTCTGTTGCTGTATCAAATCTATCTGTACCAATAACTATCCTCTGTGCGGCGCTGCCACTTTGTGTTTTTAAGCTTGTTACCGTTATTACAGATGAAAAATTTATTGGACTACCTTTAACCACTCTAACTAAATTATCCGGCTTGCCTCCAACTTCTAAACCAGTTTTAAATACCACACCGTCTGAAGCAAAAGTCTCAGCTTTTGCAAAATTGGTTGGTAAAAATACAAAAAACCCAAGCAAAATTAAAGAAAAAACCAGCTTAGGTTTAAAAAATATAGATTTTAGTTTTGATTTCAAAAACAATTGAAAAATATAGTGAATTTTGTATTTCTCTTGCCCTTTTATACAAAAATTATACCACAAAACAAAAAAACTTCAAAATTCCTGTCAACTAAAGTGTTTCAAGGCTTTAAAAAACTTATCCTCAGCCCATATTTTACTTATAAAAATATGGGCTCACAAAATTCTATATCTTATCCACAACATTAAAATCCAAAAAGAAAGACATATTTCTGAACTTTTGTCGCAATTGCGACAAAAGTTCAGAAATTAACAACTTATCATGTTTAAATTAACCTTATGCTTTGAAAGAATTTTTTCAAAACCAATTCATCTGATTTTTCTAAAAGTGACACTTCCATTACAGTAACAAACCTATCAATGTTAAAATGAGAACTTAAAAAAGCTATCTCGTTTCTAGGATCATGTGGAAACACCCAGACAGTTCTTTGGAGAGGGTAAAAATTCATACTTTTAACTTTCCTACGAAACATATCCGCTTGAATTTTAAATTCCTTAGAAGGAATATCAGCCAAAATAACCCACCATTTTTTGTTCCAAGATTCCTGACGTTTAATTGTCAGAGCTTCAAAATTAATTTTATCCACTCTAATTCTACCTTTGTCAGTAATTAAAACCGTAATCCCTTTTTCTGTTTTTTTCAAATCAATATATCCCTGGGATTTTAGGTAATAAAAACTGTCAGCCAACTTTTTTTGTTGATCTTGTTTTTTAGTTAAAGAACTGCGAAAGAATCTTCTGACTCGCTTTGCATGCTTTATTACTTGCAAAGCGTTTGGAGCAATAGCTGTAACAGTCAAAAGACCTCCAAGAGCTATAATTCCAAGAATAATACTTGGAATACTCTTTACTTGCTCTAAGTCTCTATCACTTAACATAATTATTGGCTTACCTGTAGAGCTTTCTATTTCTGAAACTATATTTTGTTTTAAATAATTTTTCACTTTATTTTATTTCATCTGAACTTTTGTCGCAATTGCGACAAAAGTTCAGATTTAGATTAGAGTTACTCACTATTTTTGATTTAGTAAGACCAGTTAAGTTCACCTTTATCGGTAGTGACTTTAAGCAAACTTAAACCCGGTAAAGTTTTACGGATTTTGCCATTCTGGTCTTTTCCAATAAGTGTAGTTTTGTTATTTAAGAAAACTGACAAAATATTAAAGTCATTCTTTGACTTTATATATTGACTTAAAAGCTTTAAGTCTTGTTTTTGATAGAGCCAGAAAAAAGACATTTTGTTACTAAGTTGTATGGGTGTGTTGTTGTTGTAACTAATAGACTTTAACTCTGCTTTTAACCTGACTTTTCTATCCTTTTCTTTAAACTCCAGTTTTGTTTTATTCCCCGCTTCGTCTTCTAAAGTTATAACATTGTCGCTATCTAGTACCGAAACTGCGGAAGTAGTAGAAATATTGTCCAAACCCTTAAATTCCAAGTCTTTTAAACTGGGATTAAACTGAATCTGCACTTCAGGCGCGGTTTTGTCTATGGTAAATTTTACTTGTTTAACTATTTCTTTATTCCCTGCTTTGTCCACAGAATAAAAATCTAGTGTATGAACTCCTTCTGAGGTAACTAGGGTTGTGGTAGCTTCCTGAAAGTCTGAACCGTTTAAACTAAACAAAGTCTTTAAAACTCCGGAAACGTGGGTTTGATCTTGTCCTGAAATTTCATCGGTTGCATTGAAATTAACATTCACATCGCTCCTGTAAAACCCCGAGATTCCTTGTGTGCCTGTTAATACTGCTTGAGTTTCAGGACTAAATAAATCTTGAGATTGACTAGGGTTTAAAACGGAGGTTGGAGAAATTAACTTTTCAAAAATTCCGTCTCCTTCTTGATCATATTTTATTTTAGGATCTTCAGACAAAAACAACTCACCTTGGCTTTGTTCACTGACAGGAATATTTGAAAAAACAACCGTATTACCGTCTTCTGTTCCTAAAGTGTCTTTATACAAATCTTGAACTTTTAAAGTAAATTCTCCTTCTCCTATACCTTTGAGTTTAAAAGTATAACTTTTCCCCGGTTCGTCCGGTAAAAACAAATACTTTCTTTCACCGAAAACATAAAACCCGGCGTTTGGAATTTCATTCTGCAAACTTCCGTCGGGGGCAAACCCAAGACGGTTACCTTCTTCATCCGTAACCTCAGGATCAACAGGGCTGTAAATGGAAACTGCTTTTTGTTTTAATTTACACTGAGAAATATCTTGAGTTACCAAATTACTTTCTACGTTTAAATCTGATCCTGAAACCAAATTTACAATTTGTTGACGAATTCCGTTTTGTGAAAGCATTTTGCCATGATCAGACTTTAAAGCATAATACTTTTTACCAGGATCCACCGGTAAATGAGTTGCGCTTTCCAAAGGCACAGTCCCGTCTCCTAAAGTTGTTTCAGGTTTTTCGTAATAAATTGTTTCATTTCCAAAAAATTCTTTTTTTCTTTTTTCTACCACCTGACCAATACTGTCTGCCTTGCAGCCAACTATGTTGTACAAATCAACACCTTTAGTCCTTAAATCAAACTGGTCAAACTCCTGAGTATGTAAGCTATGTGCGTTAGACAAAGCTAAGGCATTCATACCTTTTTCATTTACCAACTCTGAAGTTGCTTCATTGAATGTTAACAGCCTTTCTGATGTGTTAATATTCAGTAAGTTTTCTTTAATTATCTTATAATAACTACCCTTTGTACTATAATACTTTTCGCTTGGGGAAAGATCGTAAACTACGGGCATATTTTTACTAATCTTTTTCATTTCTTCGTCTGAAAGCCCAAGCACACCAAAGCTGTCGCCCTGAAGCAAAACTTTTACAGCCTTAGGAGCACCGGTATTAGGAACTCCAACAAACACAGCTTTTCCAATACCATGGTTGTTGTTTTCTATAACATATTTTTTTACAAGTAAACCACCAGTACTATGGGCAATTACGTCTACCTTACTACTTCCCGTTGAACTTTGAATATCTTGAATTTTTTGCTTTAAAGCGTTCACATTGCTTTCGTTTACCCCAAACCTCCAGTCATATGGAAAAGTAAAAAGATCCTGGTTTTCTGTATAACCCTGATCAACAAGCTCTGCTTTTAAACCAAAAGTATAATCAAATACTACTATTTTACCTAGTCCTACATTCAATACTTCTTTTGAAATTATATCCCCAATTTGAATATTAGAATTCAAAGAACTAAGATTAGACTGCATACTTAATGAATCCATAAACTGATCACCAATATCACTAAAATTTCTACCTAAATCTAGCCATAATCTTGAATTATCAAGCTCAAGATGAGTTCCCAAAACCCCAGGTACTATCAACACCGGAGTTTTTCGTTCTACAAAGTTAGGGTCTATTAAAGGCGCAGCCGGAGTCGCTATATTACTCTGTATATTATAGCCAACCTGAGTGGTAAATCTCAGTTGAATAACAGCGTTCCTGTTTAACAAATAATTCATTTGGTAAGGCACAGGCCCAATGTTTACCTGATAACCAGTGTCTTCGTCTATATATTCAAAATGAAAACTTCCAGGCGCAGGTTCTACTAATCTTGCTTCCAAACGGCTAACTCCGTCCGGAATACTGTTATTACTAGCAGTTGGATACCCCCAACCTCCGAAATAATTACACTGTAAATCAAACATAAAATAAAAGAGGTTGCTGAAAGGCAAACCTCCTGGTAAAACTTTAAAATGAAAACGTAACAAACCGTCCGGACCGTAATCATAGGTTGGAACTCCATCGAACTGCGCCGCTTCATCAAAACCCACAATCTCTTCGTAGCACGGAGCCGCTAGCGCAGCAAAAGATACTTGGGGAGAAAAAAATTGAAATAAAAATATTAATAACGTAATTTTTATTAGTATTTTCTTCATAAATTATTTTTATCAATTTAAAATCCTATCCCGTCCCTATAAAAAAATAAAATAAATATTACTCCCACTGAATATATAATTCCAATAATGCCAATAAGTTTAAAAATAATAAACAATAAACGTTCATTGAAAAATTCTTTTATAAACTTATTATTAATAAATGTAATAATTATACTACCAATAAGAATGGTTAAAAAACTAACCCACTGTACTATTTCTTGATTTCTAAAACCCACCTCGCCATTTAACAAATAATATGGTATTAAGTAACATAAAAACACAATAATTATATTAAATCCTAATATTTTTTGTTTTTTTGTCATATTTAAAGCTTAATTATTACTTTTCCCCATAATAGCACCATATACACCTATGTCAAATTCAAAAAATATCCCGCCTCTGTACAGAGGCGGGATATTTTTAACTAATATTTTATCTTTCCCTAATTTTTACCGGACTTTTTTTGATAAAAGCTCCTTGAACCTGGTCTAACCCGGAAGTAACCCCTGGCGGACCTGTGTCATAAATAACATCTTCAGGATTTATTACCACGTCCGGCCCTGTATCAACCTGATTACCTAACTGTTCAGCAGCATTCAATGCTTGCTCCGTTGTATTTCCTGAATCTGAAACAATTGGAGGATTTACTGTAACAGGGGCTAAAAAGGTAGCAGTAGTCAAAAGTTGATTTGCACTATTATAGACTCTTATCACATATGCCCCACCTGCCTGAGAAATAACTTTTTGACTACCAGCCAATGTGGAAGATCTAATATTTACACTCGGCCCAATTAGAGTAATATACGAAGCCCCTGAAACAGCTGACGCGTTCCAATCCAAAGAATATTCCGGCTGGGAATTTTGAGTCCTTTGTCCAGAAAAGACTAAAGTTTGTCCTTGACTGAGCGCATCAGCGTCTCGTAAAACCTGACTAGATGGCTGATTTCCAATTACTACTGAAGACGAGACATTTGAATCTTCAATTCCAGTTTCCTTTACCTGCTTGAAGCTTGTAATATTCCCTTGAATTATTTTATTTATAAAGTTAGTGGCAAAAGTTTCAGCAAATCTTGCAAAGAAAGGCATATTTTCATTTCTAAAATTAGCAGCAGAATTTAAATTTGAGGCAAGGTACGAATTTGTAAAATTCGCTACCATAGAAGCTGGATTAACTATAGAACCACAAACCTGTTTAAAAGCTTTACTAGATTTTGGCAAAGCATCTAACTCATTTTGCGCCTCGCGTATTTCAAACTTTGCTTTAATTATTTCCTCCTGTGCCACGCTTCCGTTATTTAACATGGATTGAGATTGTAACAAAGACAAAGCCTTCTCTCGTTCTCTAACCTTTTGTGAAAGCTGTTTATTTTTCAAATCAAACTCATTTTGCTGTACAGCAACATCTGCACAGCCGGAACGGATGGAAATCATCCCATTACCGTTATCAATTTCTGAATTTGCTTGAGCTTGACTCTGTAATTTTAACATTTCAGCCTGCTCTTCCGCCAAAACTTGACCTAAATACGGGTTAGTTTGCCTGGAACCAACAATTGCCATTTTTTGATAATAATTCTCGTCATAAAAATTTAATTCTTCAGGATCAAATCCTAAAGCATCTTGTGTTTTCATTCTCACCATAGGCAAGACAGTTCCTTGAGTCTTAGGATTTTCCAAAATAGACCTCACAATAGCCTGATCCCTCGAATCAGTTAAGTACTTATTTGCATAGTCTATTGCATAAACCTGACTAGCCAATGCATCGGCATATTCAGTTACATTTGAAATTTTATACTTCTCCATAAGGTTATTCACCATACGAGTAGACATTTCCTGCTGAACGTTTATTAAAATTCTTGTAGCAACAGCTTTCCACATTTCTTTTAAAGCTTCGTCTCGTTGGACTTTTAAAGAAGTTAGTCTATTTTCTAAACTGCTAATTTCAACGGCCAATTTAGACATATGTGCCGCTGTAACACTTATACCTTGAACTCCGGGCTGAGAAAGTTTTAACTGTTCAACTTTTAAATTAATTTCTTTACATTTTTTTAAGACAGTTAAAGCACCAATCTTAGCATTGATTTTAGCTACTCTACCCGCACTTCCACCAATTAATTCTGCTCCTCCAAAAGTGTCAGCTGTTTCTGCAATATCTAAAACCTGCTTACCGGCTTCACAAGTGCCATCAGCAGCTAACGAAGTATTATTTGAAAGTTGACTAGAACCCGGTAATCCTAATGCTGCATTAGTAAGAGCGTTACTTGCGATTGAAATTCCATGAAAAATTTTATCAACAATTATTTTGAATTTATCAATTACCGGCCAAACCGCTTCTGTTTTTTTAGGCACAGAAAAAAATGAAACACTTACAATCATAAAAACTAAAACCAGAATCTTTAATTTTTTATTTGTGTGCATCATTAGCTTTGTTATTGGACTTTAAACTGATTTTCAATTTCGGTTTTTAGTTTAATGAGCTCAGATTGCAAACTAAAAATTTGTTTGCCTAATTCTTTTTGTTCTTCGCCAGAGCTTTTAGCAAACTCACCCATAATAAAATAATATAACAAATTCAACTTATGATACTTTTCCAATACCTTTGGAGCTTTTACATTTAACATTGCTGTTATTAAAACTTCAACTGTTTTGTCCAATTCATTCGTATTAACCTGTTCTCCACTCCCTGTTAGATAAAGCAGGTCAGCAATTTTATTTTGAATGTCTAAAGACGAAATTTCTAAAAAATAATTTGCAACAGTTTCAGTGTTTGAAACATCAGTTGTAAAAATATTTATTTTAACCAAATCATCTTCATTTAAAAATGTTTGTACAACCGGTAAATCTAAATCATTTAGCATTTCAGTACTTGCACCTGCAACCTGACCCTCATAAAGACTAGGGTCAAGTAAAGAAATTTTATTCCTGTCGGCATTTTCATTCTGTACTGTCTCCGACATGCCACCATCAATTTCAACGTCCTCTGCACTCACCATAGCCAAAGCTTTTTCATACGTCATTTTTTCTTTTACATCGGTTTTTTGAGAAAACAAAGAAAAATCATGCTTCATTAAAGTCAATAAAATTAACAAAAAAGCACACACAGCTATAACAGTTAAATGCTTAAGAGTAAACTGTTCTTTTTTTTCAGGATATTCTTGTTTCATATTTTTACTAAATAAAAACAGGCCGAAAAATATCAGCTAAACCTACCTATTTAATTTATTTTTATTTTTGTTTCGAAAGTTTTTTACTTTCTTTACTTAATTATAGCACACTAAGTATTTTTTTGCAAGAGTCACAAAAAAATACTATAATATTACCTATGCATAAAAAAAATATTCTCATTATTCTACTTACTTCTCTCCTTGCAGTAGGCTGCAACCTAAGTACCCAGGCTCCTTACACCACAAAGCTAAAAGTAAAGAACGTGAGTTTAAATGTAGAAGTGGTAAATACCCCTGAAAAAATCACTCTGGGATTGTCAGGCAGAGAAAAATTTAAAGAAAACCAAGGCATGCTTTTTGACTTTAATCCTCAACTGACTACCGAAACCGCCAAAGCCGCAGGGATTCACCCAAACTTTTGGATGAAAGATATGAAGTTTGACTTAGACATAATTTGGATTAAAGACAAAAAAATAGTAGGGGTAACAAAAAATGTCCCAAAGCCTTCCCCGGGACAAAAAAACCAAGACCTACCTCTTTACCCTGCTCCTAAACCAATAGACATGGTTTTAGAAGTTGTAGCTGGGTGGAGCGAAAAAAACAAAATTGAAATTGGGGACGAAATATCTCTACAATAAATTATTCTAATTGACCTAATTACTCTAACTCTCTAAAGAGTTCGTTAAGTCTATCCAGTTTTGAATAGAAAGATCCTGTGGCCTTACACTCGGGTCTATTTTATTTTGCTTCAAAACTTCCAAAACTTTTTCTTTTTCCAAACGTAAATTGTTTACCAAAGTGTTGTGAATTTGTTTTCTTTTTCCGGCAAAACAAGCTTTTACAATGCTAAAAAACTTTTTTTCATCTTTTAAAACAAATTTTGGTTTTTTATAAAGATCAATATGTAAAATAGCACTGTCCACTTTAGGTTCAGGATAAAAACTTTCAGAAGGCACAACTTCCACAAGTTTTGGCTCCCCGTAAAGCTGTACGGAAATTGGCAAAACAGAAAGGTCGCCTTGTTTGGCGGTAATATTTCTAGCCACTTCTTTTTGCACTAACACAGTAATACTTTCTGGTTTATGTGGTGCATTTAAAAAAACTTGTAAAATTTTTCCTGTAACATAGTAAGGTATGTTTGCCACAACCTTGTATGATAATCCAGATGTCTGAACCCTGTCTGAGTCGAATTCTTCTAAAGCTTTAGTGAAGTTAAACTTTAAAATATCATCAATTTCAAAACGTAAATTTTTACATTCTTTTTTTAAAGCTTTAAGAATCGGCAAAAACTTTGGGTCTTTTTCCACACTCAAAACAAATCCGGCGGCTTCACAAAGCTTTTTAGTTAAATTTCCAACCCCGGGGCCAATTTCTAAAACCGAAGTTTGTTTTGAAACCTTTGCCACTTTAAGCATGGTGTCCAAAACCCCGTCATCCAACAAAAAATTCTGCCCGTAAGTGAAATTGGGAGACAGGTTATATTTTCTTAATAAAGTTTTGATTTTCTCATTATTCATAAAATAAGACGCCTGAAAATTATCCTAATTTCTAATTAAACTAATTATTCTAAAAATAATCATAATTCAAATTTTATTAGACTAATTAGAGCAATTAGGTCAATTTATGCCCTTAAAAAGCCTCCTCTACATATTCCACTTCACCTTCCTCTTTGGCTTCAAAAAGCTTCTCTGCACCGTTATGAAAAGCGAGTTGTTGTTTAGGCATGGCTTTTAAAATTCTTGAAGGCACTTGAACCTGCCTGTTTCCAAAACTCATACGCGTGCGGGCAAAAAGCAAAAACAAATTTTTGCGTGCCCGAGTCAAACCCACATAAGCTAAGCGTACCTCTTCTGAAAGTTCTGAAGGGTCCAGCAAGCTCCTGGAATGTGGTAAAATCCCTTCTTCCAACCCAATAAAGAAAACTGTGTCAAACTCCAAACCCTTGGCCGAATGTAGCGTCATTAAAGTAACCGCATCTTTGTCTTCCTGCTTTTGGTCTATTTCTGAAAGTAAAGCCACTTCCTCCAAAAACTCCGTTAAAGCTTCGCGCCACTTTAAATTCCCAAACTTCGCTGCCACTGACAAAAGTTCTTCCAAGTTTTCCCATCTAGACTCACCAGACTCACTGCCATCACGAATAGACTGCTCTAACCTGGCCCTACGAATAATTACCCTCATTAACTCTGCAAGTTTAGTGTCCTTAGGTACATTCACAAACTCTTCCAGCATTTCAAAAAAACTAGTAGCCGCAGCAAAAGTTTTTTGAGGCAGCTCAACTTCACTAAAAGCCACACGAAAATCTTCTATGGTTATTTCCGGTTTCTTAGTGGTAATATCTAAAATAAAATCTCGAATAATTTGGTAAGATTTATCACCTATTCCACGCGCGGGCTCATTGATTACTCTTTTTAAAGAAACCAAATCCCGGAAATTTAAAACCAAACGCAAGTACCCCAACATGTCTTTTATTTCTTTTCGGTCATAAAACTTATAGCCGCCAATGATTTGGTAAGGAATACCGCTGGAAATAAGCGACTCTTCAATTGCACGAGACTGCGCATGAGTTCGGTAAAGCACACAATACTCTTTTAAAGAGTCATGCTGTTTAGGCAACTGGGGTAAGTTACGCATAAAACTACCCATTGTGCTACCATTCTTCTTTCTCGCAGCTAAAAATCTATCCAAAATAGAATAACTGCCGGGAATTTCCGCTTCGGGGGTATATTCCGGTTCTTTTAAGCCCCCTGCCAGCTCCACTATTTTTCTTGCAACAAAATCCCCTTCTGCTCGTTCGTCATCCGCCTGAATAAGTGAAATTTTTTCCCCCTCATGGTTTTCTGTCCACAAAGTTTTAGGCTTCTGTTCAGGATTAAGCTCAATAACTTTTTGCGCCACAGCCAAAATGTTTTTACTGCTCCTATAATTTTGTTCCAAAGCAATAACCAAACTTTCAGGAAAATCTTTTTCAAAATTTAAAATATTTGTAATATCGCTTCCCCGAAACTTGTATATACTTTGCGCATCATCACCAACAACAAACAAATTATGGTGAGTGGCCAAAAGCGTAAGCAAACTGTACTGCGCCATGTTCGTGTCCTGATATTCGTCTACGAGAATGTACTTAAACTTTTCCCTATACTTTTCCAAAGTTTTTTCGTCTGACTCAAAAAGTTTAACCGTAAGCATTAAAAGATCGTCAAAATCTAAAGCGTTTTGTTTGTATAAACTGTCTTGATAGCGAACATATACTTCTCTTAACTTTTCCAAGAAACCATCATCTAACTCCAAATTCAATTCGTTCGGAGACTGAAGTAAGTTTTTAGCCCTGGAAATTAATGCGCCAAAAAGTTGAGGAGGCAAGTTTTTTCCAAATCTTAAAACTTCACAAATATCTTTTAATATTTTCTGTTGATCGTCAGTGTCAAAAATTACAAAATCTGGACCATAACCTAGTTTGGTTATCTCTTTTCTTAAAATTCTAGAACACACGGAATGAAAAGTTCCCATAGTGAGTTGATCGGAAGCCCCAGGCATTCTATTTAAAAGCTTGCTAACCCTTTCCCGCATTTCTTTAGATGCCTTGTTAGTAAAAGTTAGCGCCAAAATATTGGAGGGATGAATAATTCTTTTCTCTATTAAGTAAGCAATACGGTTAGTTAAAGTTTTTGTCTTACCACTGCCAGGTCCGGCCAAAACTAAAACCGGCCCCAAAGGGGCAGTCACAGCTTCTTTTTGCCTGTTATTTAAAGTAGATAAATTCACAAAATATTTAAGTATTTTTATACATTATAGCATGTAAAAGAATCTAAAATATTTTACCCTAAAACAGCCTTTTAAAAGCCCAAAGTAATTTAACAGCGCTTAAATAAGAGGAAAAATAACATAACTGTGGACTATTTTCTTGCTCTTATGCACCTTTACTTGATAAAATTAGTCTAAGAAATATTAAACCATTCTATTTAGCAAAACTTAAAGAAAAAGGAGTTTTCTCTTAGGTAGATGGCGATAAGTTCTTTTTTCTTTTGCTTACATGGCAATAGTTCATTCTTACAATAAAAAACCAAAACTTTCTGTTCAGTTCAAATCCTTAATTAAGAGGGTGGCCTTTTTGTCTCAATATTACCCAAAAAAAATATTGTTTAACTTCAAAAGAAGGCTTCCACAAAGAAAAAAACTTCATATAAATTCTTTTCCCGCCGTTCACTTTAGAAAACTAGACGGCGTGGATTTGCTATTGAAATTTTCCAACGAAATTACAATTTTTGCCATTGCCTTAGCCATTACATTTTGCAACTTATACTTTTTTACTGGCAATACTAAAAACAAATATTCCGACAACTCCTTAGCAGCAAAATTTTTAAACTATCACAGCGACTTAAACCCGCTACTTTATACCAAAAACGCCAGCACAATTACAACTATAAACCGCCAGGCTGGTTTTATTTCACAAGCTCAAGCTGAAAACTTTGAAGGTTTAAATGTTGAATATTTTTCTGGAGAAGAAAGCCAAAGTGACTTTTCTATAGAAAGCGACACGCTTTTAAGCCAGGCACCTGACAGTGTGGATACTTTAATTTCCAAACAAATCAAAGTTTACCAAACCAAAGCTGGCGACAATTTACAAAAAATTTCAAAGGCCCATGGAATTTCAGAAAATACAATCATCTGGGCAAATAAACTTCCTTCAATAGCCATTAAACCCGGGTGGTACCTTTTAATTCTTCCGACAGACGGCATTCTACACACTGCCTCTACCAACGACACTCTGCCAGACATTGCCAAAAAATACAGCGGTAATCTAGAAAGAATTATTTCATATAACGGTTTAGAAAACGCCGAAGACATTGACGGCGGACAACTAATAATTATTCCTGACGGCAGAATGCCGGAAGCGCCCAAACCAAGGACAACAATTCCAAAAATAGTTGACGGCAAAGTCAAACCTCAAGGTGTTACAACCCCTAAAATTATAGACAATGGCACTGGTCATATTTTCCCTTGGGGATACTGTACTTGGTACGTTGCGACCAAAGTACACGTACCATGGGGAGGCAACGCCAAAAACTGGCTACAAAACGCGAAAGCATACGGAAGCATAATTACCAACACCGCTTCTGTGGGTTCCATAGTCGTTACCACAGACAACGCACGCTACGGACATGTAGCTTTTGTTGAAAGCGTAGATGAAGATGGATTTACTGTAAGTGAAATGAATTACTCAAAATTTGGAAAAGTTAATACTCGCTACATTTCCCACTCAAGCAAAATTATCCGCGGCTTTATACTTCCTTAAACTCCTTGGAGGGGAACAACCTATAAGTTTTTCCCTCCAACGTCCCGATAAATCGGGACTGCCTCACATTTCCATAAGGAGTCTCCCGGCCAGGAATGAATCCTGAGCCTCCAAACACTATAAAAATAAACCCCCATTTTTGGAGGTTTTTGTTTTTATATTACCATTCTCCTAAGATGTTGGGGTATATGTACCAGAATTTCGTAAGGAATGGTTTGGCAAATTTTAGCTATATTTTCTACCGAATTTCGGTCACTAGGGTTAGAGCTAATCACAGTTACAGGGTCTAAAAAATTCACGTTTAAAACTTCTGTCACGTCGCAACTTGTAATGTTCATGCTTACCCGCCCAAGTATTGAACATTCCTTGTCATTAATTTTTACATACCCTAGGTTTGAAAGCCTACGATCCACGCCTTCAAAATAGCCTAATGGAAGAACCGCAATTTGCATATCTTTGGAGGCGGTAAAAGTATGGTTATAACCCACGCTATCCCCTTTTTTAAGTTGTTTTATTCCAACAACATAGCTTTGAAGTTCCAAAGCTGGTTTTAAGTTTAAACTTAAACCCGAAGGATTAATTCCGTAAAACCCCAAGCCTAAACGTAAAACATTGGCCTGAATTTTGCTTTGAAAACGAAATCCGGCGGTTGCCGAAACATGGAAATATTTAATTTCTTTAAAATTGATTTTAAATTTCTCAACCAAAGAATTCCATATTTCAATTTGTTTTAAAGTAAAATTTTCTTCACCACCATCCGCATCCGCCAAATGCGAGCACAAACCTTCTAATTTTAAATATGGGTTATTTTTTAAAATAGCAACAGCTTGGTCTGCTTCTTCTAAGCTTAAACCTTGCCGGTACATGCCGGTATCTACTTTTAAATGAACCTTTACCAAATGCTTTAAACCAACTAGCGCTTCCAATTGACTAAGACTAGTAATTGCAAAGCTAATATTCTTATATACCGCTTTTTGTATTTGTTCTGGAAAAACAAAACCAATTACCAACACTTCCCGGGTATTTCCATATTTTTTCAACTCTAAAGCTTCATACAAAGAATCCACAATTAAAAAAGGATATATTGTTTTTTTTAAAATCCCGCTTACTTCCTTTAAGCCGTGCCCGTACGCATTACTTTTTAAAACCGGTGCCAAGCTTAAATTTGGCGCAGCTTTTTGAAATTCCAAAAAATTATGGAGCAAATTTTGCTCCATAATTTTCACCTCAATTAAAGGCTTGT
>CAZFTX010000002.1:0-120387 GCA_964521955.1 uncultured Candidatus Saccharibacteria bacterium
GATGAACATTATTCTAGTTTTCCCTCCGTCCGGGGTTTCCTGTTATACAAAAACCGCCGTTTAGGCGGTTTTAGTTTAGCTATCTTTCGAACACTTCAGGTTATACCTTAAAAACTTTCCATTCAAAGTCCTTGAGAAATACTAGCTCAAGATCTTGATATCTATTTTTCAAAGTATTTAGCGCTTTCGGATTTGGAGGTAAATCAAGGCTTTCATAATGACAAACAACTCTAAATGGTAAAAGACCAAGCCCTTCACGCACTTCTCCACCCGATTCGTCATCGTGAAAAGCACTATAACTTCCTATTGCATACGCTCCAGCGGAAGAACCAACAATTGTTTTGCCATTTAGATTTTCTTTAAAATCAGAAAACTGCTTTAAAATAGCAAGAAGCTTTGGGGTGCTACCTCCACGTAGATAAAGAGCACTGGACTGCTTTAATTGCCTGATAAAATCTTTTTCATTTGCGAGCAAAAACGTAAAGTTCTTACCATAAGAATACTGATGAAGTCTTTCACTATCTTGCTTAAATCTATAAGAATTATCTTTGTCTTTAGAAGCAAAGTAACAAAGCAATATAGTACCCCCATCTTGAATATCGCGTGTAATTTCTTCATAAAAAGCACGATTCATCTCATTATCTGCGCGAGTAAATCCACCGTGTAAAATATACTTTGTCATATATTTCAATAATAACAAAAAACCGCCCTTTAGGCGATTTTTTTAACTACCTATTAAGAAACTGTCTTCTCTTGTAATAACATTAAGTTTTTATATGCTGCTTCGTAGCGTTCTGCAAATATTTTGTCTAAATATGGACTCAAGCCTTTACAAGCTTCGGCAATCTTTTTTGCACTATCTATGTAAATAAGCTTTTGGTCTAAACTAAAATGGTCATTTGCCAGACCAACAATTCTGACATTTGAAGTTTGATCTGCCAATTTAACTCGCTTTATACTGTCGCTCTCTTTTACAACACGTTCCGCTTGTTTTGCCTTACGTTCCCCCAAAGACAACATTTCCCATTCTGAAAGGTCCGTAACACCCTCAACTATAGCTCCTATCTCGTCACCAAATTCTTTATAAATATCTTCAATAGTTGTTTGAGTGTCTTCAACAGTGTCATGCAACCAACCTGCGGCCATTTCCTGGTCACTGCCCCCAGATTCTTTTATTAACTCAACCACTTCCTTAAGATGAAAAATGTAAGGGGTTTTAGCGTCGTCATTACGCACATGGTCTTTATGCGCCTCTTCCGCAAACTCTTTTGCTTTTGTAATTAAATCCATAAATTAAGATGTTTTTGACTAACCTTGTTTGACCAAGTTAGAACTAAAATAGCTACCTAGAAATCCAGCCTTTATCAAAAAATATGGGGTTATATGCTGGGTCTGGGAGAATTACAATATTTACTAAAAAGTGTAAACCAAAATCATAAATAGGTGCTGGCTTGAAACAACTACATAAATCTTCCCAGTATTGTTTATCTAGCGACTGTTGCTTCAGCTTTCGAAAAAAGTCGCTATGTTCTGTAAAAATTGGCTCGAAAATAGCTTCGGGAGGAACTCGTTGCGGTAGTTGGATATTCCGATATTCGTAAATTAACTTTCTTAAAGGTTCTACGCCGTAACTTTCTAATACATCCAAAACAATTTGCGTATTGGTGCTTAAGAAATTTTGAAATTTATACCCCTCGTCGCTGGGTGTTTCCAAAGGCTCATTAGTGTTTGGCCTGGCAGTTTCTTTAGATTCAAAAAGACTAATTGTATCTTGATTGTCAGCAACAAACTTATTAATCAATTCCAATGTCTCTGCAGGATTGACTGTGTAATATTGCAACCGTATGGAATTGCTTCCGTCGTCAGCGACGGTAATAATGTTGATATAATATCCTGGTGTTGATTCAATAAATTCTGGATTTTTTAAAAGGGGTCTTAGAAAGGTCAGGCACAAAAAATACCCTGCTATGTCTAATGACCTTGAGTCTGCAAGTCTAAAAAATTCTCTTCCACCAGTATATTGATTAGGAAGTTTCGTCATCAACATTTATATAGATTAATCCTTTAATGTTTTTTCATTAGCCATGAGGGCTTCTTCTACACGAGCGTTTAATTTTCTATGATAAAAAAATAAATTTGGCTGTTGTGAGTCATCTTCACTATATGCGACTATTTCAAAATATAAACGCTCGTACATATTAAGAAGCGCATTTACAAAATCTATTTCTGTTGCAGTAAGACCCTTTTTAAAATCCGAAAGAGATATTTTTGGAGAAACGCCATCAATTATTTTTATGAGATTAGTACTTTCCTCTATTTTACGACTCAAGATAAATTTCTGAATTTTTGAAGCGTAGTTATTAAAAATAGTACACCAAAGGGTGTAGCCTGCCATCAGGCTGTTTATTTCTGAATTTAAAAAAGCAACTCCAGGTAATGAATTAGCACTTTCGATAAATGAGTACCTTAAGAAATCAATTCGAGACCTAGGGTCAATCAACTTAAGGAAGTTCGTCTCAATCCAGCATTTTTTATCTTGTAGTTTATAACCAGTATTAGTTAGCCAGCCATTATCTCTTAATTGATAGTAAATTGCTTTTAAAACGTGTTGGATTTGAACAAGTTTTTGCCTTTCTTTGTCTTTTTGATATTCAGCAAATTGCCAAAATGCAAACCCGCCTGTAAATATTGCAAAGGTTAATGCAGAAATTTGCCCTATCAAGTCAATGTTCATATTCAAATTATCCTGATTTGAGCTATGAATAGTAGCTACATAAACTGCGATTGTGGCTACTCCAAAAACAATCATAATCAAAATGTATGATAACATTGGAGGCCTCTTTTTTAGTTTCAGATAGATACGATTAATTGGGCGAGCAGCCAGCAGGCCAAAAAGGAAAGTTATTATAGCTAACAGAGCCACGTGCCAAGCTTGAATACTCATAAGATAAGTCTAAAACTTTGCATAGACAAAGTCAATTTAAACAAAAAGCACTGTTTCAAGTGCTTTTATACCTTTACTTTTTCAAAAATGGCTTTTTCTAACCATAGTTTGTCGTAATTATATTGAGGTTTAACATGTAGAATATTTAGCCCTGCTGAATTTAAAGCATTGTCTAAAAATTCGTCTCTTTTTTTGCGACTGAAATAGTTATGAGTATAGTCATCTAATTCAATGACTAACATTGGTGAGAGGTATATTTTATCAAAAACAACAAAATCTACAGTTTTTTTGTTTATTCGACTAAAGTTTGCATACCATGAATCCGAACCATGTTTAGCTAGTCCAGCTTGTACTTCAATAATTCTAGACAAGGCAACTTGAGGCATAATGAAAAACTTGTCTTTAATTATTTCATGAAGAACCTCGTAAAACTTATATTCAGTTTGGGTCATTAAATATCTTTTCTTTTTGAAAGGATATTTTTTTTCTTCGTTTTTCTGAACTTGATTAGAAATACCAATATTTCTTTTTGGTATTTCAGGTAATTGTATTTTAAATAGTACGGGTATGATTTCTTTGAAAACAACTATCAAAACAAATATAGCAACTACAAAAATTATGAATAATTCCATAAAACTATTTTTATAACACAAAGCCCCGGTTCAACCGAGCCGAAGCTCCACACCCTTTCGTTCAAAGCTCAAGTTCAATTGGCTGCCCGGGTAGGATTTTCACCCCGCACCATTTTTTACTACTCCTCATGTGGCTGGGGTGGTAGGATTCGAACCTACGGATGGAGGATTCAGAGTCCTCTGCCTTACCACTTGGCTACACCCCAATAACGTGGTGAGTAGTGCGAAATATTTAAATGGTGCCGGGGCGTGCCTACGATGGAGGATTCAGAGTCCTCTGCCTTACCACTTGGTCCGGCCTCGGCTCGCGCCTTTAGGCCGAGACGGGCTACCGGGCAATATTGAAATACACAAAACAAATTATACAATATTGTGCATAAAAAAGAAAGCATCTATGATACAATAAAGTTATGCACCATTTAATTAAACTAGTTTTCTACATAATTGTTATTTTGGTAGTTATTTTCCTATATTGGTTTTTACCAAAATACTCCTATGTCAGCAAAAACCCGGGCTATTGTGTAAATCTGACCCAAAACTTGTACTACTGTGGTAAAGACGCAGGCCTGACTGAATTCTTTAACAAATAAAAACTTTAGCCGATCAGCAATTCAGCAGATCAGCTTAATTAGTATTTTTTGATTAGCTGATAGACTAAAAAAGCTCATAGGCTTATTTATATTTGACATTAGCTAAAAGAAGTCGTAAAATAAATTTAGCTGAAATAATCTCACTATACAGAAACAAAAGTGTACAAAAAATCTTCAATCCAAACCAAAAGTTTTGTAATACTACTTAGCATAGCCGTGCTTGGTACTTTTTTCTCCTTAATTACCGCTTACAAAGTTTTAAGCCCAAAATACTGGGACGCCTCTCAAAGACCAAAAGATTTCAATTCTTACAAATCTGTTGAGTACAAGTCGGACGAACCGGTCAAACAAGTTTTGGCTGCAGAAGCCGAACCTACCATAGACACTTCTTCTTGGAAAGAATATGTAAACACAAAATACAACTTTAGTTTTAAATACAATCCAGACTGGAAAATTTTATCCGCCAAACAAAGCGACGGTTTTGAGGTTATTGAAATAGACCCCGGTGCAAAGTACTACAATATCAAACTTTACATTAGCGACAAAGGTTATTACGTCATGGACGGACTCCCCACCCAAGAAGTCGAACTCAACGGCCAAAAAGCTGTAACCGTCTCTGACTTACTTTATGGAGTACAAAAAAACTCTATTTATTTCACTTTAGACTTAGGTCGTTCGCTCAGCTTAAAACCCCAGTTTAACGCCTTAGTTAAGTCCCTAATATTTCAATAAATACTTTGTGTCAAAAAAACTCCCGCCAAGGGGGTTTTTTATTATCTCCCCTCTACCCTTTCTTGATAAAAATTTCCCAATAAACTATACTATTTCAAGACATTAGAGTTATATATTGAGCCAAGTTCCCCGCCTGCCAAAGGCTTCGCCATAGACGATGTCGGGCAGGGAGGCAAAATGTGAGGATCTTTTGAGGCGTACTTTAGTATGGTGACAAAGACCGGAACATTTTAACAAAGAAATTGGCCAAAACCACTTTAGAATCGGGCTTTGCCCGTTATGAAGTGATGGTATTAAACTCTAAAATTTAAGTATTAAATAACCAAACGAAAATGACTGAAAGTCAATATCTGCAGCTTGTCTTAGGTGCAAGCATTCTCGCACTTCTTTATGGGGTGTTTTTAATTTACAAAATTTTAAAGTCACCAGAAGGCTCAGGCAAAATGCTAGAAATTGCAAAAGCCATCCAAGACGGTGCAAAAGCCTACCTTACCCGCCAATACAAAACGGTAGGTTTAGTTGCTTTGGCAATAGCAATTTTACTTAAAATAGGAAACTTTTCAACAAACACAATTATTGCTTTTGTAATTGGCGCAGTACTTTCTGCTGTTGCCGGTTTTATTGGCATGAATATTTCAGTCAGAGCCAACGTTCGAACTGCCGAATCTGCCAAAAAGGGGCTTGCTCCTGCTTTAGCTTTAGCTTTTGAAGGCGGAGCTGTAACCGGACTTTTTGTTGTTGGTTTAGGCCTACTTTCAGTTAGCGCTTTTTATGCATTTACTAAAGATTTATCCGCGCTTGCAGGTTTAGCTTTTGGTTCTTCTCTAATTTCAGTTTTTGCCAGACTTGGCGGTGGTATTTTTACCAAAGGCGCAGACGTAGGCACAGACATGGTGGGTAAAGTTGAAGCCGGCATTCCGGAAGACGATCCTCGTAATCCCGGTGTTATTGCAGACAACGTTGGTGACAACGTTGGTGATTGCGCCGGCATGGCCGCTGACCTTTTTGAAACTTATGTTGTTTCCACTGTTGCCGTTATGCTTTTGGGAAGCTTCACTTTTTCTAGCGCCTCCAGCTCAAACTCACTCATATATCCTTTGCTTATTGGTGCCGCTTCCATAGTAACTACTATTGTTGGTACTTGGTTTGTCCGCCTCGGCTCGACGCCGAGTCGAGACGGGTCCGTTTCAAAAGATTCTCCGAACATTATGGGCGCTCTTTACAAAGGTTTAATAGTTTCTGGAGTACTTTCCGCTTTAGCTTTTTACCCTATTACTCAAAAATTAATGGAAGGTAACGGACTTTATTCTGTAACTAACCTTTACCTTTCCGCTTTAATCGGTTTAGGTGTAACCGCAGCCGTTGTAATAATTACTGAATACTACACTTCAAAAAGTTTTTCCCCGGTTAAAGACATAGCGGCAAGCTCAACCACCGGACACGGTACGAACATTATTAAAGGTATTAGCATTGGTATGCAATCCACCGCTGCACCGGTTTTGGTTATTGTGGCTGCTATTTTAGGCGCGTACGAATTAGCCGGACTTTATGGGGTAGCACTCTCAGTTATGAGCATGCTTTCCTTAACCGGAATTATAGTTGCCATAGATGCTTTTGGACCCATTACTGACAACGCCGGCGGAATTGCGGAAATGTCAGGTTTAGACAAATCTGTACGTGATATTACTGATCCGCTAGACGCCGTTGGTAACACCACCAAAGCTGTAACCAAAGGTTATGCTATTGCTTCTGCTGGACTTGCTGCCATGGTTTTATTTGCCGCTTACACCCAAGAATTAAAAATTGCCGGCATCTCCGCTGTATTTGACCTTTCGGACAGTCGCGTACTTGTAGGTTTACTCATTGGCGGTTTGTTGCCATACCTCTTTGGCTCCATTGCCATGTCTGCCGTAGGTAATGCCGCAAAAGCTGTTGTAGAAGAAGTACGCAGGCAGTTTAGGGAAATTAAAGGTATTATGGAAGGCACTGCCAAACCAGACTATTCCAAAGCAGTAGACATAGTCACTAAAGCTGCTATAAAAGAAATGATTCTCCCGGCCCTAATTCCGGTTGTTGTACCCATTGCCGTAGCCTTTGTTTTAGGCGCTGAAGCCTTGGGCGGACTTTTAGTTGGAACTATTATCACCGGACTTTTTGTGGGTATTTCCATGACAACCGGTGGCGCTGCTTGGGACAACGCTAAAAAATACATAGAAGAAGGCAGTTTTGGCGGTAAAGGCTCAGAAGCCCACAAAGCCGCAGTGACCGGAGACACAGTTGGCGACCCTTACAAAGATACAGCTGGTCCCGCAATCAACCCAATGATCAAAATTATCAACATAGTGGCATTACTCTTAGTCAAATTCCTAAAGCCATAATTAAAAAACAACGGCGCAAGGTCCTCCCCTCAAAAAGGAACCCACGCCGTTTTTTTCACGTCATTCGTCTCGTCACCCTACTCAAGGCCACATAGTGTTCCAACTCCCTTGCCTTGGAATGACTGCCCGGGCGAAATAGAATGAGCCCATAGGAAAGTTTATAATCACTACTACCATTCTCCTATCCAACCCAAAACTATTTGCGAGAGTCCATGTTGCCTGAAGAACAAAATTCATCTGCATAGTCGCAAGTCCCCAGTCAATCGCGACAATCACAGCTAGAGTCGTCAACACCAGAACCACCCCGAAAGCTCTGCTAAGTCTCTGGGACTCAATAAACACACCTGCCATGAGACAAAACAGACATGCGAAGACGAAAACCGTTGCGTCCATATATCCCCCCAAGTTTGAATTTCACGTCCTGAAAGAACGCTTGATCCAAAGAATATAACAAAAACCAACCCTCAGTCAACATAATTGTCTGAAGTTTTTAGAATAATTAGTTTAATTAGAATAATTTTCTAAGCTATAACTCCCCCACCCAAACACTCTTTACCTGAATAAAATACCAAACTCTGTCCGGAAGCTAAAGCTTTTTGTGGAGTTTTAAATTTCACATTATATAAATCCTTACCAACTTTTCTCAGAATAACTGGAACCAGCTTGCCTTGATGACGAAATCTAGCTGTTAGCTTGTAGCTCCCGCCTACAGTCGCCTGATGCTCCAGCAAATGGCGGGCAGGTATAGCTTGTAGCTTTTTAGCCTTTGCACTTAGCTGATTAGCTGATTTACTGACCAGCTGATTTACTGACCCAATCCAATTTACACTATGCACATCTACCTCTTGAGTTAAAAGCCTTACGTCCTCTGGATTATTTGTTACAAAAAGTATATTTGTTTTTAAATCTTTTTTAAAAACAAAATATGGACCCTTTGCTCCGACATTTATACCTTGCCTCTGACCAATAGTAAAGTTATGCAAACCCTTATGCTTTCCTAAAACTTTTCCGTCTTGATCTAAAATATTTCCTATTTTAGGTTTCAATTTCTGTTCTAAAAAATCTTTTAACCGAATCCTGCCCACAAAACAAAGTCCCATGCTTTCTTTTTTCTGCGCGTTAGGTAAACCAATTTTAAGCGCCATCGCTTTCACTTGAGACTTTTTCAAATGCCCAATAGGAAAAAAGACGTGAGGCAACTGCTCTGTTTTAATGTTATAAATAAAATAAGTTTGGTCTTTAAACTCATCATTTGAACGAAACAACTTGTATTCATTTACTGCCCGAGCAGAATGCCTTTGGCCTCTACCGGGCTTCGTCGCTTCGCTCCTCGCGTAATGTCCGGTTGCTAAAAAATCAAAACCATTTCTCATAGCCCAATTGTATAAAAGCTTAAACTTTATTTCCTTGTTACACATGACGTCCGGATTTGGAGTTCTGCCTTTGGCATATTCCTTAAAGAAATATCCCATAACATTTTTTTGGTACTGTTTTTCAAAATCCAAAGTATGTAATGGTATTTTTAAAAACGCTGCCACCCTTAAAGCGTCCTGCCTGTCTTGAAGCCAAGGACATTCGTTTTTTAAAAGCCCGGCGGTAGAAGACCAGTTCTTCATAAAGGCCGCTTCTACTTCATAACCTTGCTTTAAAAGCAGCCACGCCGAAACAGCGGAATCAATTCCGCCAGAAAGAGCAATTAATACTTTTGCTTTCTTTTTTAACATAAGTATTATTATACAAGCTTGACCAAAAGCTTTCAAATGAGTTAAATTATAGGGTCAGTTTGAAACGGGAGGACATATGAACGTAAAACAAGGTAGTCTCCTACCTGGTACAATTTTGGCTACAGCCGTCACCTTGTCAGTGGCCTGGTCGGTTGGGGCACACCTCTGGATCCAATCCAAACTCACAGAAAGCAGCCTTGCCAAAAACAAGGCTTACTCCTGCTGGGAGGACGCGAGCAAGCGACAACCTTTCAGGAACGAAACAGCGCTCAAAGAAGTCAGAAGGTACCAGACCCAGGCCAACCTGGAATTTGCCTTCTATGACTGCGACCAGGACGGCAAACTGGACAGGGTCTCTTGGGGCATGTATCGAATAACCTTGGTAAAACAGGGTGAAAGCGTCCCATTGGACTACTACCTAAGTCCGGAAGGCTACAGAATCTACTACACAAACTCTGTCCCTACTTCGGATGCGCTGGTGTTTAAACACATCAGTATTCTCTCCACGGAAGCCCAGGAGTACATCTCCCAGTTCGAAAACAACCCAGGCTCTAGGGGCCAACCTGTATTTTCAACCCCAGACATTTGGGAGTAGCACGTGACAGTCACACCTCAAGCCCGGAGCCGCTGACCCTTCAGCGACTCCGGCGCTCTAACTTCAAACAAAAAACGCTCTCCGTCAACGAACGGACAAGCGTTTTTTTTAACAATATTTTTAAATTTTTGTTCAATTTTATTTATTTGTGCCTGTCCTGAGCCTGTCGAAGGGGTCATTTTTGTCAATTTACAATGTACCACTGCTTAGCTTCCGCTTCCATTGCTTCCACAGCGCCTGCGGTTAACACATGGTCGTTAAAGATTACTGTCGGCGTACCTCTTAAATTTAAAGCATTCGCCTCAAGGGCGTCTTTCTGAACTCTTTCAAAATATTTTTTTGACTCCAAATCTGACTTAAAAAGATTTAAGTCGGCAACACCAGCAGCCTTTGCAAATTCAACAAATTTTTCCGTTGGGTTTCCCAAAGTACTCCAATCGTCTTGATTTAAATAAAGTTGGTCGTGCATTTCCCAAAACTTACCCTGGGCTGCGGCTGCTTCAGAAGCCATGGCACCAACAAGTGCGTTTTTATGGATGGAAGTTAAAGGAAAATGCCTAAAAACCACTTTCGTGTCTTTAAAAACCGAAGTCACTTTTGACACCTCTGTACTAAAGTTCGCACATGCAGGACATTGAAAATCTTCATAAACTATAAAAGTGTTTTTAGCATTCACATCCCCCTTAACATGATCCTGGGAACTTACTGGCGAAGGCCTGTCAGCTGCTTCCATTTTACTGTAGTCAAAAGGGTCTGAAGGGTTTGTTGTTGCAGGGGAAATTTTAAAAAGAAAATAACCAAAACCTAAAACTAATATAATAATAATTGCAATCGTAATTTGTTTCTTTCCGGCAGAGCCGGATCCCGCTTCGCGGGACATAAAATTTGTCATATAAAAAAATTAATTTGTATTTCCAAAAACCAAATTTTTAAAGGGAGAAAATGCTTTCTTCATACCCGCCATGAAAGCCAACTCCTTTGCCTCTGCAAATTGCGTTTGGGTATTACTGCTTCCAAACAAAACCACAATAAAATCACTGCCAAAACGATCTTTAATTTCAGCTGCAAAGTTGTACTGAGATTCATTTAAATATCCAGTTTTACCATTAACTGAAACCATGTCTAAATCCCCTAAAAGCTTGTTAGTATTTTTTAAATTATGTTTATAACGTTTATTGTTTACTGAAGTTAAAGAATAAGTCTTCAAACTAGTGGCGGCTAAAATTGTCGGATTTTCAAAAGCTTTAGCGGTTATTTTAGAAAAATCTTCAGCAGTGGTTACATTTTTTTCACTAATCCCTGTAGGTTCATAAAAAATTGTATTTTTCGCCCCTAAGCTCTTTGCTTTTTCATTCATTTTTTCTAAAAACTGCTCTGAGGACAAACCAGTTGAACGGGCTAAAGCGTTTGTTGCGTTGTTAGCCGAAGCAACCAGAGCTGCATAAAATAAATCCTTTACTTTATAACTTACCCCGGTTTTAGTGGCCAACCTTGCCCCGCCAACTTCGTCAGATTTTTTCATAGCAATGTTTTTAGTTAAATTTGGATTGTAATCCAAAACTACCAAAGCTGTAACAAGTTTAGTTAAAGATGCCGGAGTCCAAACCAAATCCGCAGACTTGCTTTCTAAAACTTCCCCACTTTGCTTGTCTATAACTATGTAAGACTTGGCAGTGAGTCCATTTATTACACCAGAGGCTTTAAGTAAGTCAGACATTGCCAAAAGCGCAGACGCCTTTGCCGGTAAGACCAACAAAACAAGAAGAAAGATAATAATGAATTTTGATTTTAACATATTGAGCGACACTAATTACACAAATTATATGATACCAATATACTAATGTGAATACTAATGAAATGGATAATACAGATGTTTATATAATCAGTATTATTAGTATCATCCGTATTTATCTGTAAATCTGTATCATATTTACTGCATCATATTACCGAACTTGGACTGTAGCATTTTTCTATGTTGCTTAAACAAATCCTCTAAAGCAGAACGAATATGCCTAGCAACTTCACTTTTATCCCCGGCAACAGAAGGGTCTACTTCTACACTTTTAATATTTTGATTGCCGTCCATTGTAATTTTAATCTTACCCCCGGAAGAACTTCCGGTTACCATTTCTGCACCAAGCAAAGACTGCATATGGTTAGCCTGCTTGCGCATTTCGTTTATGTCTTTCAGTTTATCTAATAATCCCATATTTTTCTAATTAATAATATCCATTATAACACAGTAAACAAATACTTTAAATTATTTACAAACATGCGTTATAGGCTTTGATTTGAGAATTATAAATTTCAACAGAATTTTTTAAAATATCTATTTTATTGTTATAAGTTTTAATTAGTGTGTTAAACTCTGCGACTTTTTCGTTATACCGGTCATATTCTTCTTTAGTTTTAGGATCTTCTCTATCCAATTCTTCCCTTTTTGCTTTAATCTGAAAATCTAAAACATCAACTTCAGCTTTTAGACTGTCTATCTGGTCCTTAAGTGACTGGTCGACTTTAGGACAACTAGAAGTTGGTTTACCAAATTCCTGTACTGCTAACCAAGTAATTTTACCTTCAAAAGTCCCCCTTAACACTGCAACACCTATTTCTGTAAATTTTTCGCTTAAAATATTTGCTTTATGCCCCGGACTATTCATCCACGCTTCTACTAACGCCGAGTCGTTTTTATAATTTCCCAAAGCTAAATTTTCCCCAACTGCGATAAATTCATATTTTACGTCCCCCGCCAAATCAGCCGGACCCCTACCTTCCGGTGAAATATGTTCAAAATATTGTTTCTCAAACATATCCCTAACTTTTGCCTGTGCGGCTTTGTTTAAAAGTGTATTTTCCTTTAAGGCCGGCAAGCCTTCTTTAATTCTTTCTTGATTAGTAAAATTAATTGTACCAGCTCTGGTTAAGTAAGCGTTTTGAGACTCTTCGGAAAGCCTTAAGGTTCCGGAAGTAGAAATTTCTTTTCTTAATTCTTCTACAACTGGTGCGTTTTTTATATTTTCAGCAACCTCGCCGGTTTTTTTTGTAATATTCCCGCCATAATGAAAAAACGTTACGGCTGTCATGGCAAAAATTACAAAATAAAAGAGTTTCTTCATGCAAAAATTATTCTAAGTGCTCTAATTGACCTAATTGTTCTAAATTATTTTTAATTTAGGTTAATTAGAAAAATTAGGTTAATTTCTTATTTTCTTAACGTTCACCAATAACATACCTACAACCTTCAGTTCCCATTTTGGCTTTATGTACCGTACCCTGGGGAATATCGAACCTTTCCCCTGCTTTAAGGGTTTTTTCTCCATTTTTGTCTATTAAAATCATTTCCCCGGTAAGTATAACGTGTGCGGTTAACTTTTCGTGAGTATGCTCCGGGTATTTTGTGCCGGCTTGGTCTTCCCAAGTATAAACATCAGTAAAACCTTCTTTTGTTAAACTTTCAATAACTTCTTGTTCAGTCATAATAGTTTCTTTGAGGAAAGCAAACCAAATGGTTTCCTCTCCTCAATACTCCTCTTTTTCCTTTAAAGTGTTGTTGTCGGTACGGAATAAATCCGTTATCTCCAACACTATAAAATTATTTAATACTCTTTTTATTAATATCCGTGCAATCTGCTCACAATGAGTGTATCAGTGGATTTTTATTGGGTTAATATTTCTGTATACAAAACCCCGTCAGCACTCCGACACTGTCTTGGGTAACTTTCCATGACAGGATAATACTGAACACATTCTTCAAAACTACTTACGGGAATAACTTTTGGTTTAGGCTGGGTTAATTTTGGCCATAAAAACAAAAAAATCACCGTAAAGGCTGCGAGTAAAAAAAGTAAAGTGGCAATAATTTTTTTTCCTCCAGTATTTGGTATTCCCCCGGTAGGAATGTTTTCAATCATAAAATTATAATATTTTTTTCAATTAACTCTTTTAAATAAATATCTAATTCAATATCCGACAAACTTTTGAGCTCTTCTGCACTAAACCATTTTGCCTCCAAATGGTCGTCATCCAACTTTGGCTCACCTTGTATTTCCCCGGTATATGTTAGCCTAACTACATGCCTACCTTCTACTCTGAGTATATCTTGCGCCGCCACTAGCTTAGGCTGACCTATGTATTCAAGATTAACTTCTTCTTTAATTTCTCTTTTTAAATTTTCCAACAAAGGCGTTCCCGGGTCAATTCTCCCCCCAACAATGTCCCATTTTGGACCAACTTCAGGATACTTTTTAGGGTTTCTACGGACTAATAAATATTTACCTTCAGTATTTTTTAATAAAATTTTTACTCCAACTTGTAAAATTATATCCGGCATGTTTTTATTTTAACATTTTAACCAAAGCTTCTACCCCTTCAACTTCTTCTTCCTTGCTCTCTTTTAAACTTTTTACTTTATACTTTCCACTTTTCACTTCTTCTTCGCCCACAACCAAAACAAAAGGAATACTTTCTTTGTCTGCAGTTTTAACTTGTTGGGAAACCTTTCTTTCGCTTAAGTCCACGCTCACGTTTAAACCCGCTTTTCTTAAAGTACTTGCCAACTCACTTGCTTGGTCCAAAAACCCTTCTAAATGGCAAATATAGAGCTTTACCGGGGGCTTAAAGCTAGGAGTTAAGCCGTGTGTCTCTAAAAAATCCTTAATTGTTACGTCGCCCATACCAAAACCTACCCCGGAAACCTTTTCTACACCAAATATACTAACCAGGTCGTCATACCTGCCACCGCCAAAAAGCGAACGGTTGTTTTCCGGACTAGTATCAAAAACTTCAAAAACAGTGCCCGTATAGTAATCAAACCCACGAGCTAAGTAGGGGTCAAACTTGATGTTTTTTACACCCTTACTTTTTAGTTTTTCCAAAATCTCTTGTGTTTCTTTATCCACCACGGTGCTTGGCTCAAAAGCTTTTCCCAAAATTTCTTTTGCTTTTTCGTCAAAGTCAGAAATTTTTTCTTTCTTATCTAAAAGCCTACGAAATTCTTTTTCTTTGCTTTCTTCTAAGCCCAAAGCTTGAATTATTTCCTGTAAAATTTTTCTGTTGTTTACACGAACGACAAAATCTTCGTCTTTAGCACCAAAGGCTTTCATTATGTCGTAAGCCATAGAAATTACTTCAACGTCCGCCTCAATTCCGTCCACTCCAAAAATGTCCGCGTTTAACTGCCAGTGCTCACGTAAGCGACCACGCTGGGGTCTTTCGTAACGAAACAAGTTGGGAATACTAAACCAGCGCAAAGGAAAACTTAACTCCCTACGTTTTTGTGCAACCATACGTGCAACAGTTGGAGTCATTTCCGGACGAATAGTGACTTCCCTACCCCCGCGGTCAGTAAAACTGTAAGTTTGTTCGTTAACTATTTCGTCCCCGCTTTTTGACTTGTAAAGCTCGGTTTCTTCCAAAATGGAAGCGTCATACTCCAAATAGCCATAGCTTTCTACGACTTTTTTCCAAACGGAAAAAATATAATTTTGTAAAAATTTATCCTGCGGATAAAAATCCCGTGTACCTTTGTATGGTTCCAAAGAGAGACTTTTTTTGTTTTGTGACATTTAAAAAATTTAACTGTATTTGCTACATTAGTGTATCAAAAATGAGCTTGTTTTACAAACAAATTATTAAATTTGCTTCCTTGAAAACTTCAACACAAATAGGTATGATTATTAAAGCTTTAAATTGCGGGTATCGTATAGTGGTAGTACGCGACCTTCCCAAGGTTGTGGCAGGGGTCCGATTCCCCTTACCCGCTCCAGCCTTCGCTAAAGCTTCGGCTGGCAAGGCCAAATAAATTTCGTTCCAACACAGTTAACCTCATGAACATACTCTCTATTGGTTCCGTAGCTTTTGACAGCATTCAAACCCCTTTTGGTAAAGTAACCAAAGCTTTAGGCGGAAGTGCAACTTTTTTCTCCCTAACTGCTTCAAACTTTACAAAAACTTCTGTAGTCGCAGTAGTTGGGAAAGATTTTACTTTAAAAAACGAAAAAACTTTCACAAAAAAAGGTATAGACATATCCGGTTTAGAAAAAGCACGCGGTAAAACTTTTTCTTGGTCAGGCAAATATTCTTTTGACCTTAACTTAAGGGAAACTTTGTTTACTCATTTAAACGTTTTTGAAAATTTTAGGCCTAAAATTTCAGCAAAACATGCTTTGTCTCCATATGTTTTTTTAGGAAACATTCACCCTAAACTTCAATTAGAAGTTTTAAAACAAACTAACAAAACAAAACTCATTGGTTGCGACACCATGAACCTGTGGATAGACACAGAAAAAAAAGAACTCCTAAAAGTTTTAAAAGCTGTGGACGTGCTTGTTGTTAACGACTCCGAAGCAAGGCAACTTGCCAAAGAAGCAAATCTTTTAACCGCTTCTAAAAAAATCCTTAGATTGCTGAAAAAAAAGCCAAACCGAATCCCCCCTGTTCTCATAGTTAAAAAAGGCGAGCATGGACTTTTAATGCTCCAAGGAAAAAAGTTCTTTAGTCTCCCCGCCTACCCTTTAGAAAAAGTTTTGGATCCAACCGGCGCAGGCGACAGCTTTGCCGGGGGATTTTTTGGACACTTAGCTAAAACCAAATACCTTTCCTGGGATAATTTCAAAAAAGCCTGCGCTTACGGCACCATTACCGCTTCTTTTTGCGTAGAACAATTTGGCACCAAAGCTTTAGAAAACCTAACCACTTCCCAAATCCAAAAAAGATATAAAAAATTTAAAAACCTCACACACTTCCACTTTTAATTGATCAAGATTAAATAAGATTTATTGATTGAACAGAATTGAAGTTGCAGTAATTTTTGTTCATTCTTGCCATTTTTGGTCAATTTTGGTCAATTCTATAATGTGGATAACCCCCCTCTTTTCAAACACCAAGTATCTGCTACAATAATAAAAAAGAATAAAGTTAAAAAAAACACCCTAAAAAAGAAATTTGGCTCAGAGGTGTTTTTATATTTATTTTATAGATAACACTTATTTTTAAAATTATTTATATATTGAGTCAAATTCCCCGCCTGCCAACGGCTTCGCCATAGGCGATGTCGGGCAGGGCGACAAAATGCGCGGAAGATTTGAGCCGTAGTGATACTACGGTGAGAAACAACGCAAGCATTTTAACAAAGCTCCGAAGGGGTCACTTAATGAAAGTTGACCAAAGCCGTTTGAAAGTATCGGGCTTTGCCCGTACTAAAAACGGCGGTATATAAATAATTAAAGAAAGGATAAAGATGCACAATAAAGTTATGGCAGAATACATTTGGCTAGACGGTCAAAAACCCACAGCCAAGCTCAGGTCTAAAACCAAAATCCTAGACCGCGCTCCAATTAAAATAGAAGACGTACCCATGTGGGGGTTTGACGGCTCTTCCACAGAACAAGCAGAAGGACATTTTTCCGACTGCATGCTAAAACCGGTTTATTACGTAACCGACCCCATTAACAAAGCACCTCACATACTTGTTATGTGTGAAGTTTTAAACGCTGACGGCAGCCCACACCCTTCCAACACCCGCCACATTCTGGCCCAAGTTGCAGAAAAGTATAAAAACGAAGAACCATGGTTTGGAATTGAACAAGAATACACACTTTACCAAAAAGATTGGCCTTTAGGATGGCCGGAAAAAGGCTTCCCCCATCCTCAAGGACGCTACTACTGTGGTGTTGGACACGACGAAGTCCACGGCAGGCCGCTTGTAGAGGAACACCTAAGGGCTTGCCTTGAAGCAGGGCTTATGGTATCCGGAATAAATGCTGAAGTCATGCCTGGCCAGTGGGAATTCCAGGTCGGAGCTTTGGGTCCTTTAGAAGTTTCGGACCAACTTTGGCTGGCAAGGTGGCTACTTTACAGGCTTGGTGAAGAACATGAAGCCTACGCCAAACTTGACCCCAAACCAATGACCGGAGACTGGAACGGGGCAGGCGGACACACTAACTTTTCCGTGAAAAAAATGCGCGAGGAAGGCGGTTTGGAATACATTAAAACCACTTGTGAAAAGCTCGGCCGTTTTCACTCTCAACACATTAAAGTTTACGGCGCAGACAACGACAAACGTTTAACCGGCAAACATGAAACTTGCAGCATTAACGAATTCCGCTACGGCGTTTCTGACAGAGGCGCTTCCATTCGCATACCCATGGACACCGCTAACAAAGGCAAAGGTTACCTGGAAGACCGTAGGCCAGCTGCCAATTTAGATCCATACCAAATTTGCACGGCTTTAATTGAAACCACATGTGGGGAAGGCTTTAACCCGGAAAAATATAACTGGGGAAACTTTGAACCTAAAGTATAATATAAACCCAGCACCACTTTTTTAGCTAAAAAAGTGGTGCTGGGTAAAAAACAAAGCACTATCATACTATGTAGTATGATAGTGAAGAAAATTAAAACTAAAAAAGAACAACCGTCCCGACCTTTTTCAAGGTCGGGACGGTTTTTTCGCACCGGTTCAACACCGTCAGTTCGAATGGCGCTGACGGAACTCTGTAATGCGGAAACGAACACCTCGCCACCAAAAAGCGATCCTCTGAGCAACCTCATCACCCACGCTCATTCCAGCACACATTCCCATACCGACGGCGATAAAATAAGCCACGGCTTGAATTGACCGAATCGGCCAAATTATCGTCGGATCGGCAGGGTCCCACCCATGCAATGCCGCAAGACCCAAAACGCCAATGCAAATTGATCCCTTGGCACAGGCAAGCAAAAAGCTGTTGTCCCCATAAAGGACCAGCCACATCATGAATGTGAGCGCAAAGCCTGCTAAAATACAAATGGCGATGCTATAAGCCCAATGTGCTTGGGAAGGAACCAAATACCCAAACAACACCAGCATGCCTGCAAACAGCAACAGACAAGCCACCATGACGAACTTGACCAACAAGCTCCACATGTTTCCATCCTCCTCGTTGTTAAGATTCGAACTAAAAGAGTATACAGAAAAAGCCTTGATTATTCAAGGCTTTTTCTTTCTTTGTTTCTTTATACTATTTTTCCACCCTCCCATAGTCGTCCTCGTAACGAACAATGTCTTTTTCGTCAAAATGCCCGGCAGAAATTTCAATAAAAACCAATTCTAAATCTGCTTGATCGTTTATAACTCTAAGTTTTTGCCCCAAAGCAATGTCTACATGTTTACCTGCATAAACTTTATATTCTTTGTCGTCTAAAACCACTGTCCCCTGTCCCTGGACAAAAAACCAATGTTCCGCCCTTTGAGCATGAGACTGGTAAGAAAGCCGACTTTTTTGCTTTACTGTTATTTTTTTAACACACGAATCCGCGGTGACGTTTTCACCTTGAATTTGAATATTTTTTAAAATTTCAAACTCACCCCAAGGACGTTTTTCAATATAGTTTTCCATGGATTATATTTTAGACTCGTCCGCGTGGCGAGGAATAAGTTTAATTGTAGGACTGGAAAGAATACTCATTGCCAATTTTATTAAAATATTTGTAAAAATAATTTGCCACAAAACGTTCATTGGCAACTTGCCAAAAAAAGCCACAAACGAAAAAAGTATACTGTCTAAAATCAAAGAAACCGTGTTGGAAATTAATACCGACTTTACGTCACCAAAAATATGATAGACCTTGGAAAAAATTTCTGTGTCCACCAACTCTGAAACTACTTGAGAAAATATACTTGCTAAAATTATACGCCAAACGGGAAGCAATATGTTATTGTAAGATTCCTGAAAAGCCCAGGAAGGGTCTGGTGTCATTTTCCCAATCAAAATAAAAAGCAAAACCATACCTAAGTTCACCAATCCGGCCAATACTACTATTTGTCGGGATACTTTTTTCCCCAAAGTTTTATGAACAAAATCTCTGAGCGTAAAAGTTAAAGGATAAATAACTGTGCCGCCGTCTATGCTTAAATTTAAAAAAGGCAGTAAGGCAATTTTAGTTGAAAGCACGTTGGCTATTACCTGAAAAGAAACATATAAAGAAGCGCTAATTGCTCCCCAACTGTATTTATCTTGTTTACTAATCATAAAAAATTTATTTAAAAATACCGCTTAAATACTCTAATTACTTCCTCTTTGTGAATGATGAGTATATCTAAAATGGAAACCATTTAATTTTTTTATGTCCACGTCCTTAGGCCAGTTAAAAACATGCAAACCTAAAGAATTTGGAACCTCAAGCCAACCACGCTTGACATAAAAACCGCTTGCTGGATCACCTTCTAAAATTGCATCAACTAAAATACCGGGCTTTTTTCTTTCCTTCAACCAATTTTCCACTTGATCCATTATTTTGGAAGCATAACCTTTTCCTTTATACTCGTTGTCAATATACAATTCTGACACCTGATACAAAGGGATAGGTTTAGAAAAATATTCAATTTCTGCTCCCCCAATTTTTTGTCCATCTATTTCTAAATCTAACCTATGCATAGGAGGCCATTCACCTTGCTTTTCCGATTCAACTGGATTTACATATTTAATTTCACTCATAACCCTATACCCTGTCTGACTCATTAAGAATTAAAAGTGGTAAATAAATAACAAAAGCATAGCTAATCCCTACCCACAACATAATTAAAACAAAAACAATTGGATTTGCGACTAATAAACTTCTTAAACCTTCAGCAGGCTGACCAATGGTAATTTCAAACAACATTCCATAAATAGCATAAGCAAGAGTTTGTTTAAAAACTGTTTTTAAACGGGTTTTTCGAATAATTAATAAAAACAAAAAACCTTCAATAATCAAAAACCACAAAGTTGGTGGCCAAAGAGTATGCTTACATTCAAAAGCTCCACAATTTATGTTTTCTTCAAAAGACAAAAGCGGAACGGAAACAAGCACTGCCAAGACAATTTTAGGAATTTTGCTTTTAATTAAAAAACTGGCAATTCTTTTGCCATATTTAAACTGCAAAGCAAACACCCCTGACATTATTGGTACATCTAAAATAGGACCTAAAGCCATAGAATTGAATAATTTATTAAAGTATAGCCTCTTTATTTTTTTCCTTCAATATCGTATAATAAATAAGATTTTGTCTGAATATTGGGGTGTCGCCAAGTGGTAAGGCAGGGGCCTTTGAAGCCCCCATTCGTAGGTTCGAATCCTACCACCCCAGCCAAATTTTAGATTGAAATTTGTATATTTATAAAGTATATAATTTTCAGTCAAAAACCCTACCAAGGGAAGAAATGGAGGCAGTAATGCCGTTTGTGTTTATCACCCCGTCCGATAGGAACTCCTACACCGGCAAAGAAGTGTTCATGCTGGCAACTGTAGGCAGTGTGAGAATTGCTTCGGGAAAGCAAATGCTCACATTGCACAACTTGAACAACCAGACCGAGGCAGTGGCCGCGTATTTGAAAGGCACCTACCCACGCCTACTCCGTGGTTCAAATGTGCTTGTCAGCGGTGCGCTACACAAGCAAGAACAAGCCCCCGGTGGGCACACCCTGGAAATCGGAAAGGTTCTGGTGAACGAACCCCAGAGCCTCATTCGGCAGTTCTGGAAATCCTTTTGGGCTCCGCTTCCCACCCAACAGCAAACCTAACGCCCAGGCATGAAATCGCCTTGAAACTAAGTTCGCCGACAACCGCTCTAACAGGGACAGCCACTTCGTGTGGCTGTCCCTGTTTTTATTTTATAAAACTCGCGTCGAACGCCCAGGAAGTGCATTTGTCCACTTCTTTCTGGGTCAAAATTTTGTTTTTAACCAGGAGCTCTTGCTCCATGAAGATATTAGTACAGTACATTTCCGGACCGTCGGTATTGATAGTAAACTTTACTTTATTTTTCAAAAAAGTTTTTATGACTGTTTTGAGTTCGCCCATGTCTTTTAAAACACTGTTACGAAAGTTAGAAGTCGGGCAAACTTCCAAAGTAATTTTATTTTTTACCAAGTCTTTTAAAAGCTGTTTGTCTTTGTAAGCTTGTACACCGTGGCCAATGCGGTCAGGTTTTATTTCGTTTACAACGTAGCGCATTTCTTCAAGTTGAGCTTCTTCGCCGGTATGAATAGTTACTCCTAACCCGGCTTTTTTTGCAGCCAAAAACAAATTTTTATGCTCTTGCATGGAAAAAGTTTTTCTATTTGGCCCGGCCAAATCCACCCCAATAATTCCGCGGTTTTTGTACTTAATAGCCTTTTTTAAAAGAATTTCGTTTTGTTTGTAAGACAAAGTTCTGTCCATCATGAGTATTACACCGGCTTTCACTTGAGGGTATTCTAAAACCGCTCTGTCCACTGCCCAAAGCGAAGACATGATTATGTGATCCATGTCCCTCTCTCCCCCACGGTTTCTTTTCATGGGGTTAAAACGAAGCTCGCTTAAAGTGATATTGCACTTTCTATAACCACCCCCAATAACACTTTTCACCGACTCTTCAATAGCTTCCGGCGAAGACTGAATAAGTTCTGTCCAATGAAAAAAATTCCTATTCATCTCGTCCAAATTTTTATTTTTTTCATTACCCGTCATAGTAATCATATTTTCAAAATCCCAGTAATCTTTACTGGAAAGTTTAATGCCCTGCCTGTGAGCAATAGACCAAAGTATTGAAGGCGCAACAGAAGAGCCCAAATGGGCATGAAGTTCGGCTAAAGGTTTTAATTTAGAGTTCATAAGATTTGCTTGATTCTATCAGATTTTTTATACCTTTGTCCACCCAAATCACCCCTCTTCGATTCACCCTCACCATATTAATCGCAACCTCTCCCCAAGCCCCCTCACCCATCCCGACAACTATCGGGACACCCTCTCCCTCAAGGGAGAAGGAAAAAAGATTATACCATTATCTACTCGGCGGGACTTGATAGTAATTTAAAATAAACTTAGCCAACTCACCAAAAGCGGGGGCAGCGGTACTTTCAGCAAAATCCACAGTACGCGGGTGATCTATCCTAACCAACATTAAAAACTTAGGACTCTCTACCGGACCAAAACCTATAAAAGAACCAATGTTATTGTTTTCTTCATAACCTCGACCATCTTTTTTCGGTACTTGAGCAGTTCCTGTTTTACCCGCAATAAAATACCCCGGCACTGCCGCCCTTTTACCATGGCCATTTTCTACCACATTTACCATCATAGCAGAAACCACATTTGCAGCAGATTCAGAAATTACTTCTGCTACAACCTTAGTTTTAGTATTTTCTACCTTACCATTGGGAAAAATTTTTGACTGGACTAAATAAGGCTTTACCATTTTCCCACCGTTAGCAACAGAAGTGAAAGCTTGAATTAACTGAATGGGTGTAACAGAAATACCCTGACCAAAACTAGCAGTATGAAAATTTACCTTAATATCAGCTTTTAAGTTGTCCAAGTTTCCCTTTGCTTCTGAAAGTTCAATTCCGGTCACTGAGCCAAAGCCAAATTTTTTTATATATTCAAAAAACGTTTTGTTTCCTATTTGGTCTTTTGCAAAAATTACTCCGGTATTTAAAGACTTTTCCAGAGCCTGTGTCATGGTTTGCTCACCGTGAGCCTTGTTGTCTGAATTTTTTATTTTATAACCGTCTATCTCTACTAAACCTGTGTCGGTATAAACCGTGTCAGCTTTTATTTTCCCTTCGTTTATTGCCGCCGCCATAGTAAGGGGCTTAAAAACCGAGCCTGGTTCATAACTACCTAAGGTTGCCAGGTTTTGAAAATTTTTCGGGTCTTCAACCTTGTTATACTCGTTAGGATTAAAATCCGGATACCCTGCCATAGCTAAAATCTTCCCAGTTTTTGGATCTGCCACTACTATACTCCCAGAGTCAGCTTCATGTTTTGTAACTGCGTCTTTTAAAATTTTCTCTGCTTGAAACTGAATGTTCTTGTCTATGGTTAAAACCAAATTCACCCCGTCCTCTGGCTGAACCAAGTCCCTGCGTGAACCAAAAATCCAAGCGCCACTAGAATCTTTTTCCTGCCTTAACTCCCCTGTTTTCCCGGCTAACTCTTTTTCAAAATACCTCTCAAGACCATAGAGCCCGGCTTTACCTTCGTCTTTAAAACCCACAAAACCTAAAACTTGACTAAGTAAATTTTTTTCCGGATAAATCCTCGCGTCTTCGCTATCAAAAAAAATCCCGGGTAAGTTTTTAGATTTAATGTCTTCCTGCTCTTTTTCCGTTAATGCTTTTTTAATAGGAACATATTTTTTTTGCTGGTTAGTAATTTTTTCGTATATTTCTGACTTTTCTAAAAGTAAAATTTCTGCCAAATCACTTGCTGTTTGAACTGGGTTGGTTATTTCTTGCGGAACAGCATAAGCCAAATACTTCTTAGCCGTTCCGGCAACTATGTAAGTTTCTTTTTGGTCTTTGTCTGTAATTTTAATTTCTCCTCGACTAGGAAAAAGTTTTCGGTAAATACTATGTTGGTTTTGGGCGTTAAGTTTTATGGAGCTCCCTTTTACAACTTGCAAATAAAAAAGTCTAGTGGAAATAACTCCGGCTAAAATTAACAAAAAAGCAGTCATAAGCCTGCTTCTTTGAAAGAATATGTTGTTTTCTTTTTTTAGCACCATTCTTAGTAGTTAAAATAATAATTAGGGTTCTAATTTTACGGAGTCAAAACGCAATATTAGGAGTTACAGACTGAGCCAAATACGAGGCATTTTATGAGGATTTTGTGAGGCGTACTTAAAGTACGACGAACAAAACCGCAATAAAATAACAAAGTAGTTGGCCGGAGCCACCTTAAGAGCCGGCTATGCCGGTCCGAGAAGTGGCGGTGTGTAAGTCCTAAGTATATTAATTTTGGTTCAGGGTATATTGGACACTCTGTAGGAACTTTGGAGTCTCTGCCGTTACAAAACCTAAAGTTTCAAGTTCAGTTAAAATAGCAGACATGGAAGAAATTTCCGAAACTTTCATTTGTAACTTTGTGTTTTCTTCGCTTAAAACGCTAATTTTGTTTTGCAAAGTCTTTATTTCATAACCACTGGAAGCGTTTTGATTCACGCCATACAAAAAATTGCTTAAAAGCAAAACATTTACAACAACAAAAAAACCTAAAAAAACTTTTTGAGGAAGGCTTGTACGGGCTTTCTGCAACCTTGGTACAATTTGTCTTTTGGTGTTAGAGCCGGAAACCAGTGGAAAAAAATTTATTAAATTTAGAACTTTAAACATTTTTATTTTTATTTTAATTAGCGACACTAATTTACGAATTATACACGAATGACACTAAGGGGATTTAATTTATTTATATTTTTTTCCTTGGAGGAGAAAACCCAAAAAGGTTTTTCCCCTTCCAACGTCCCGCAAAGCGGGACTGCCTCCCCTTTCCAAGGTGTCCTGCGGTCAGGCAAAGCCTGAACCTACGGACTATATTTTAATTATTGCGCGCAACTTAGATGACTTAGCTCTAGGATTGTTTTTGTTTTCTGTTTCGCTTGGCGAAATGGGTTTTTTTGTCAGAAGTTTTGCCTGCGGATTTTTTCCACACAGACAAATAGGAAAGTCTAACGGACACACACACCCTTTGGTTAATTCTAAAAAATATCTTTTTACTATTCTGTCTTCAAGTGAGTGAAAACTTACAACTGCAAGCCTACCACCGGGTTTTAACAAACTAAAACTTTTAGGTAAAAATTCTTCTAAATTTGAGAGCTCATGATTTACTGCAATTCTTAAAGCTTGAAATACTCTTCTCGCGCTGTCTTTGGCTTTGTGTTTAACAGGTTTAGGCAGTGCTTCTTCAATAACTTCCATTAACTCTGTTGTATATTTAATCTCTACTCCCTGAGCCCTTAACCCTAAAACCTTCCTTGCTATTTGCCTACTAAACTTTTCCTCTCCGTAATTTTCAAATATTTCTACCAGTCTTTTCTCTTCAAAAGTATTTAAAATAAACTTTGCGTCTTCCTTTTGACTTTGGTCAAACCGCATGTCTAACAGTTCTTTTTTTTGAAAACTAATTCCTCTTTCTGCCTGGTCTAGCTGATAACTGGACATGCCTAGGTCAACCACAATTCCGTCAAAACCCTCAAAACTTTCTTTTTGCGCAATTTTGTCTATGTCCTTAAAATTCCCGTGATGCAAAACTATTTTCGTATTCTCCCCGCCTAAATTAGGAGGGGTGGCCTTTGAGGCCGGGGTGGTATTCCTAAAATTCTCAATCGCGTCTTTATCTAAATCTATTCCTAAAACTCTTCCGTTCGGTTTTATTTTCTCTTGTAAAGCTAGTGTGTATCCGCCACCGCCTAAAGTTCCGTCCGCAAAGTCTTCTCCCGGTTTTGGGTCTAAAAGTTCAACAACCTCTTTAAGCAATACTGGAACATGATTGTAATTCATTATCGTGGTAAGTACCAAATCTCAAAATCCAAGTACCAAACAAATTTTAAAATTCAATAAATAACATTTTTAAATTTTATTTTTGTCATTTTTATTTATTTTTGCTCATTTATGTCATTTAGACGCCCAGGCTGCCCAACTGTTCTGCAATACTGTTACTTGCCGCTTCAGTCTGTTCCTTGTAAGTTTTCCACAACTCTTCGCTCCAAATTTCTACGCGATTAAACAATCCGGCAAAAACCAACTTTTTCTGGATTTTAGCAAACTCTTTTAAATATACAGGTAAAATTATTCTACCTTGCTTGTCTATTTCACAATCCATTGCTCCTGCCAGCATAAGCCTGGAAAAAGCTCTTGTATTGGCAGTAGAAATTGGGAGACTAGCCAATTTTTGCGCAAGCTTTTTCCATTCTTCAAGCGTGTAAAGAAACAGTGAGTTGTCCAAACCTCTGGTAACTACAACTTTCTTTTTAAGTAAGGGTCTAAACTTTGCCGGAACTGAAATTCGCCCCTTTTCGTCTATAGTTGCTGAATATTCACCGATAAACATTTTCTAGGTTTTAGGGATTAGGTTTTAGGGATTAGTAAATAAAACAAGCAATTAACACCTAAAAACTAAACTCTAATTTGTCCACAGAATTTACCACTTTCTCCCACTTTTCACCACTTCTTACCAATTAAAGTTATTATATACCACAAAAACCCACCGGTCAAAGTTGTAAATATTTTAAAAATATAAAAAACACCGCTTTTTTAAGCGGTAATTTGACTTAAGAAAATGTTAAGTTTTAGCTATCCACAGCACAAATTTTATTTCAAAAATTTACTCAATTCATATGCAGTAATACCAAAAGCGACTGATACATTTAAGCTTTCTTTCTTACCATACATTGGAATTTCTACAACTTCGTCGCAAAGCTTTAAAAGGCCTTTGTTAATCCCCTTTACCTCTTCGCCTAAAAGTAGAGCTACGGATGACTTTGTCTTGAACTGGCGCAAATTTTTGGCTTTCACGCCGTTTTCTAAAGCAATCACTTTTACTTTTTGTTTTTGTAGGTTTTTTATGAGCTTACTAGCAGACTTGTGATATTCCCAAGCAACCCACTTTTCCGCGCCCAAAGCAACTTTTGAAATTTTCTTTTCGTGAATGGGGTTTGAAGGAGTGCCCGTGTAACCTGTCAAATAGATTTTTGTGACTTTAAAAGCGTCGGCTGTCCGAAAAATGGAGCCGACGTTAAAAAGTGAACGAATGTTGTGAGCGATGACGTAAAAAGAGGGCAAGTGAATTTACCTAATTATTCTAATTTCTAATTATACTAACCTCGAGGTTTTGGTGGGGAGCCAACAGCACGTCGGCTTTGACTTAAAAAACTAATCAATAAACTTGTTTTGATATCAATTCAACAAGTTTTGTTTCATCGGATTTTTCACATCCACATCCTACTGCATAATAATCTCTAATCTTTAAAGTTACCCTACCCCTTGAAGGCGTTTCCCCAAAATATTTCTCTACATCTGAATAATTACTTAGAGTGAAGATTTTCTTTGTTCCATTTAAACCTGGTATATCTGAGTTATCATCAGCTATTAACCATAAGGTTGGACCCGGACCTGGGTCAATTGGTTGATACTCATACTCCGCTTCAATAATTGAAACACCACTAAAAGTAACTTCATAATTATCTTCGTTAATTGAGTCTTCTCTATCTTTAAAAAATACTCCGACAGAAGTAACAGTAAAATCTCCCAAAACATCACCAACTTTTAAGCTCTTATTTGTAATTTCATCAATAGTAAAAGTAGTTTTTTTACTAATAAATTTAAAAGTTAAGAGTATTTGATCAAAAACTTGTTCTGATTTACACTCTTCAGGACAATGACTTTGTAATGTAAATTCAAAAATATTATCATCATTCTTTACAACATGACCATGGTAAGCTCCAGCTTCATCAGTAAAAAAGTAGAAAGATTCCTTTCCGGCCAGTTCATTTTTGATAATGTTTTTTCCTTCTACTTCTGGGTGTTCTTTCTTTAACCAATCAATCAATGATAAGTTATTTTTATCAACAAACATTCTAAAATTAACTCGAAATCCCTCACTTTCTATATTGACTCCAGGAATAGCACCGTCGGCTAGAAAACCCGTGCTTGGATAAAATTCCTTTTCAGTATTTTCCAATATAACTTCATTTAATTTGGGATTAGGACGAAATCGAAAACTTGTTTTATGCTTTAAGTAATTTGGATACATAAATTCTACCCCATACTCATCATTTCTGTAAGTTTTCCAGTCTTTAGTCTCAGCAATTTCAGCTTGATTAGGCTTTTTTTTCTGCCAAAAGTCGCTTAAAATGGACTCGTTACTGTCCTGGGACATTTTGTTAATTTCTGTAATTAAAAAATACGCGCCCAAAACAGCTATGGCGGTAAAGATTAAAACATATAAAGCGTTTTTTGTCCTTGGATTTAACATGAAAGAATTAACCTAAGTACCCTAATTGACCTAATTATTCTAAACATTAAGACAACAAATTCAAATTAAACTCTGCGTTGTTGGAACGTTCCATTTTCCCCTCTAGCTTTATTAAAAACACCTCGCAAGTAGCCAAGGTGACAAGCTTAAAAACATGACCGGCAAATACACTAAAATCAGTTCTGGAAAAAGAACCGTGCGCATGAATTGCCGGTTTTCCGGCCATTGTGCCACAATTCCCAATTAAAGAAACTATTTCAATATTTTCTACAAAAGGTTTTTTCCTGTAATCTTTTAAAAAGGCGTTGAAATAACCAAGTTCAATTTCCGAAGCTGTGCCAATGGCGTTAAAAGCTGCTGCAGTTATGTTTTTACTTAAAATAAATTCAGAAAGACCGGCAAAAAGTTCTTCGCCTTTGTCAAAACGCAAAACATATCTTCTACCGTCTTCTATAACTATTTTCATTATTGAAATTCTTTATTCCCTCCCCCTTGAGGGGGAGGGTGTCCTGACAGCTGTCAGGACGAGTGAGGGGGGTAATTTAAAGTCTAACCGTTCGGCTCAAAACGTCCTTAACTTTTTGAATAATGTCGTCTACCGACTGGTCACTCTTAAGCAAATAGTCGGAAGCTCCCGCCTCAACAATTTTACTAATTGTATCCACGTCACCAATGTTTGTTAAAACAATCACTGGGATCTTCGCAGTTTCGGGCATGCTTTTTAATTCCCAAAGCACGGAAATTCCGTCCAACTTAGGCATCATTATATCTAAAAGCACTAAGTCAGGTGCTGCTTCTTTACACTTTGCCACAGCCTCTTCACCGTCATAGGCTGGTGTAGGCTCGTAGCCTTGAGCCTTAAGTGCGTCACAAAGCGAGTTGGAAATAAGCTTGTCGTCCTCTGCTACTAATATTTTTGTCATATGTTTCTAATATTTAAGATAAACTTTAATTATATTGTATCCCTTTTCCCACTTATTTTCAATAAGATTAATTAATCTACTTACAATGGCAGTGAAAAGTAAAAAGTGCTCCCTAAGTTTTCCCCAGCACTCTCCACCCAAATTTTACCCCCATGGGAGTCAATAATCCCTTTAGAAACCACCAAACCTAAACCCGTACCCTTACGAGACCTATCCCCGCTTTTAAGCTGTTTAAATTTGGAAAAAAGCTCACTTAGGTCTTCCCTAGCCACACCAATACCGCTGTCTTTTACCCCAACAACTGCTTGTTTGGCCTCGGAGTCAGTCTTTAGGTCAATATCTATTGCACCTGAGTCCGTGTACTTAATGGCGTTACTAATAAGGTTACCCAACACTTGCGAAATTCTTACTCTGTCAAATTTTAACTTTAATTTTTCAGGACAAGTCACGTTAATATTAATATGTTTAATTTCAGCTTGAGGTGTAAAAACTTTCGCTTGTTCTTTAACCACTTCAACCAAGTCGTACTCTTGGGAGTTTAAGTCAAACTTACCGGCTTCTATTTTTGCCACGTCCAAAAGGTCGTTAACCAATTCCAACATATTGTTGGAAGCGGTTTCAATTGTAACAGCTGTTTCCTTTATTTTCTCCGGTGGCAAACCCTGAGCTGCAGAAAGGTTTTTAATTAAGCTCTCAGAAGACCAGCGCACAGCGGTTAAAGGCGCGCGAAGCTCGTGCACCATCATGGCGGTAAACTCCTGCCTTAGCTTCTCTAAAGACTTTTCTGTAGTAATGTCGTGCAAAAAAACTGAAACGCCAATTTTTTCTCCCGAAGAATTCTTTACCGGGTTTACTGTAACCTCCAAAGCTTTATTTTTCAAAAAAAGTTCTTCTACTAAAACCGTTTTATTTTCTGCCATAGCCTGGTCAACCATGGTTCTTAAGTCCAACTTTCCGGCAACTGCGTCTACAATGTCAAAAACAGTTAAATTCTCTTTATTTTTAATGTCTAAAATCTTAGTCACCGCCGGGTTATACACAACCAACTGATGGTTTAAGTCCAAAGTGAAAACTCCGTCCGCTAAGGAATAAATAATAGCAGAAAGCTTACCTTTTTCACTTTCTAAAACGCCCTGAAGCTTAGAAACCGCAGTAGCCGCTTGGTTTATAATAGTGTACAAAATTGAAGCCTGGCTTTCACCGTACCTACCATGCTCAGTAGAAGCCACGTTTATAATTCCAACTAAGTTTCCGGAAATTACAACCGGCAAGTTAAAAAATGAATTTACACTGTCTTTTAAATTATCGTCTAAAATATTTCCGGTAATGCTTTCGTCTATAGTTCCTGGCTTAATTTCTTTGTTTAAAATAGCAGCGTAAGACTGAAGTGTTTTCTGTTTTACTTCATTAATAAACTCGTGGCTAACCGTGTTTTCCACATGACATTTAAAAGCTACTTTACCTTCGGCCTCCACAACCATGTAGGAAACTGTGTCGTAACTAAGCAGGTTACCTAAACTGCTAGTAATAATATCTACAATTTTGTTGGTGTCTAAAGAGTAACCAATACGTTCGCTAATCTCTTTTAAAACTTGGGCCTGGTAAACTTTTTGCTGCAATTCCAAAGACTGTCCCGCCTCTTTTCTTAAGAACTTGCGTTCTCTTGTGGAGGTGTAGACATAAGCGATAACCACTACCGCTAACATGACAAAGTTAATTACCAACAGAATACTAATCATTATACTAAATTGAACCGCCTATTTAGGCAGCGATTTGGTTTTGTTTCTATTTCTAAAAACCTACATCCCGGCTTTCAAAGTGGGATATTTCTCCAAGAGCGTGTTTAAAGTCATTTGGGCAATTTGTCCGGAAAGAGCCATGTATTCGTTCGCTACACCTTTTAAAACCAAAGCGGGGTTACCGTCCATGTCTAAAACCGTACCGTCGTCTGAAACTTTAAGTCCGGCTACTTTCCTAGCCTTGTCCAAAGCAATGTTTGGCCCCAAAACTATCATTTGCTTTTGGATTAAGTCAGTTAACATTTTCCTATATTCGTCTTGGTCTGACATATATTATGTATACTCCTCTTAATTTTTCTCCTTAATACATGGAAAGTGATAAAGAAGGGTTATTAATTCTTTTGATAGATAATATTATTATTGAATTTTTTCTAACTCTTGAAAGTCTATTTTTACACCGGTTTTTTCAGCAATAGCTTTAACCCACGAAATAATAACTGTTTCTCTAGCTTTTAATTCTAAATATCTTTTATCAGAAAGTTCTAAATAATTATTAACACTAGACTTTAAAGCTTCCATCCCCTGTTCTAGTTTATCCATTCTTCCTTCAACTTTATCTAACCTACCCTCCACCTTATCAAGCCGACCATTCACACCATCAAATTGCTTTTGAACGCCATCAAAACCCTCGGCCACCATAACCGCCAAGTCATCTAAAGTTACATTTTTTACTTTAGCATCATTCATGTCTTTATTATACCATAAAAATATAAAAATCCATATTTCCATGCTAAACTATATTTATTAACAGATCCAAATGAACTTAATAAAATTCATCATTACCGGCCTACTTGTTACCTTAGCCGGGGAATTCCAAATAAACATTTTAGTTCAACACTTACCAACAAACAAATACCTTATGGTTTTTGTGGTTTATGGAATTTTACTAAGTATTTTTTATACTCTAGGCAAATTTTTAGATAAAAAATTTGCTTCAAATAAATCCGATTTATTGTACTACTTCATAGCGGGATTTGTTGGACTTTTAATTGAGTGGTTTTTAATTGGCAACTCTCTTTACCAAAGTCCTTCGGCAAACCAAGCCGGCATGTTTGCCTGGTGGGCAGCGGTTTTTTTAGTTCCCAGAATTTTTACTAAACTCCCCGACCCTGCAACCCAAATTGTAAAAAAAAGGATTTATGCAGTTCTAATCCCTTACTCAATTATTTCCACAGTATTTGTCGCCCAACAAGTAGCAGTTCCGGAAATTCATAGAGTTGCAGCAACCGCACTTACAATGATGTTTGGTTTTATTTTATTAAATTATTTTTTAGTAAACTATTTAATTGCCCAAAATCCTCATTTGCAAAAAAGGTTACAATATTTTTACAGGTTTTTAGTTATATTGGCTTTAGCACAATTAGTTTTAATAAAATAAAGTAATCCCCAAGCCAAACTGCGCAGTATTTAACTCTCTATAATAAAAGTGGGCAAGCATCCTTCAGGCTCAGGTCTTAACGACCCAAACCAAAATTCAGCTTGCCCACCCAGAGCCAGTTTGCGACTAGAGCGCTAGTGACGTCTCAGCATTGACCGGGAAAAGCAGAGTATGCCCGATAGTCGCAAACCCGATCTCCCGGTTCATGACTCCACCTAGGACACTGAGAATATTCAAGTCGGTAGACCTTACCATAATTGTTAGTCCATCGACGTGGCCATTGTGCCCATCAGGTACATTTCCCAAACTCGACCAGACGCCTTCAATGAACACCCCCTCCAAAGGTGTCTCCTCCTCCACATCCTGACGACCTTCATTAATCCTTCGCACAAGCGCCATCAGATCAATCAGGATCGCGTTCATACCTCTACGTCTTACCTGCGCAGTATGTGGTAGCAAGAGCATCAACGACCGGTAAGACATGCTGGGAGACACAACTCTGATGTTGGGAACAAGAACACCCTCTGTAACAAGATCGGCAATTAGCCGTCGAGCCTTATCCGGAGAAACACCTACTGCTAAAACGATGTCATCGACTGAGGCTTGAGGGTTTCTCATGAAGGCCATCTGAACTTTCTGGCTGACTTCCTCCTTTTTTCCAGGCTTCATGACTGACGTCCTGTCTGACCGACTGCAACAAGTTGCCGAGCCGGAGGTAACAATAAAGTCTGCGATCCTACTCCGGAGATTTGCGGCAACGATTCCACCGTAACCTCCAAAGCAATGCCCTGACGGTCAACCACAAGACATGCCCTCACCAGGCTTACAACCGCGGGCAAAATTTCGCTGGTAACTCCCCCCGGAAGCAAACCATTGATCTGATCAAGACTGTCCAGTGCTTCTAAGACAAGCTTGGTCTTCCGATTGGTCACCACCAACACAACTACCCAGCCCTCACCCACCAAACCATTTTTCTCTGGAAACGGCACTTTCATACCGACGATGGGCTTAAAACTGAATGTAGAACCTAAGTCCCACTTGCCTGTGCTGGCTTGTACTGCGAAGAACCAGGTTCTTTTACTGCTTCTTACCGGTCCAACTTCTTTCAGCACCTTAACTCTCTTTCTCCGCTTCTCACAATCAAACTGACTTGCGGAAGGGAAGACAGTTATAAAAAAAATTACAACCATTTTTCCTTCCGCAAATTTACCAAAATCCCCCTTAAAATTGACTCTATACTTTACCTCAAAACCTCTATCTGGGTCAAGCCAAAATCGCCCTTCAACCCTGTACCCTAAAAGTTATATTTCCTTCACCCTGCCAAAACCCACACTATCCCTAAAAACTTTACCTGACTTTAAAACCGGAGCGCGTAAGATTGTAAACTCCCCGTATTTGTTGTTAATTTGGTCTAAAGCTTCACAAAGCTTTTTATTCTCCTCTCTGTGTCCAAACAAACTTAACTGCTGGCTGTAAGGCCGCAAATTAGCCACTGTAACACCAATAAGCTTAAACCCCCACTCCCCTTTAGGTTGCACTTGTTTAAAAATTGTTTTTGCTTGCAAAAAAATTTCCCGGCCTTCGGAAATAAAGTCTCCCAACTTTAAACTATTACCAAAACTTCGGTAGTTTTTGTCATAACTAAAAAAATGCAAAACGTTGCCCTCTAAACCCTTTCTTCTCAACCTCCTCCCGACCATTTCACAAAGTTTATAAAGCACGGGAATAAAAAATTCCGGCTTTCTAAACTCTTTAGGCAAAGTGTACATGTGACCAATGGATTTTAACTCTTGATCCTGTTTTACATGTGCCTTCCAGCTAGAGCTTAACTGGCCTAAATTGTACAAATGGTGTCCTTGCACGGGTCCAAATCGCCTGACCAAATGGCTCTTGGGATAATTTTTTAAATCCTCTAAGGTTTTAATACCTAAAGCGTATAAGTTTTTCTCCTGCCTATGTCCTATACCGGGTACGTCTGTAAGCTTAAGCTGTTTATATAAATCATTAGTAGTAAAACTTAAAGCTCCCAAATTTTCCATTTTGATTTTTTCATTTTCATTTTCAGTAACGACTACTATTCCGTCCGGTTTTTTTAAGTCTGAACCAATTTTCGCCAAGGTTTTGTTTGAAGCTATGCCCACAGAACAAGTTAAAACCTCCCCCATTTCTTTCTTCATTTGCAACTTAATGACTTTGGTAATTTTTACTGCTTCAGTAAATGGATCTACATAATTTTCTGATTTATTGATTAACTGATTTAATGATTTTCGCTCATCAATTGAAGAATTGTTATTTAAAATTTGATATTTGTTTGATATTTGGTACTTGTTATTTGGCATCCTGATATTACAAACTTTTGTAATATCCAAAAACACTTCGTCTATACTGTAAACCTCTACCAAAGCAGTAAATTCCGAAACCACCTTTACCATAGCTCTATGGTAAAACCTATACCTTTCGGCCTGGGTATGGACTAAAACAATCTTCGGGCAAAGTTTTTTTGCTTCCCAAACCGGAGTTCCGGTTTTAATACCCAACTTTTTTGCTTCACGACTGGGGGAAATAATAATTCCACCCAAGTGTTCGCAGACCCCAACCGGTTTACCTCTAAGTTCGGGGTTGTCTGCTTGGGCAACCGAAGCAAAAAAACTATTCATATCTAAATGCAAAATGATTTGTTGCATACAAATAAATTATTCTAATTAACCTAATTTCCCTGCCTTGCCGGCAGGCAGGTAATTACTCTAAAACTGCAACCCCTTAGAACAATTAGGTCAATTAGAGCACTTAGGTTAATTCTTGAATTATTAGGTGTTCATTCGTTCACCCTTTGTAGTTATAATAAAACAGCCTTTTAAAGCTGTCAATTTAGATTCCTGAAGCTCGGGCTTTGCCCGGCTGAAGGAAAACAATATGGAAAAGGGAGGCCGAGCGTTAGCGAGGATTTGGAAGGGAAAAACCTATAGGTTTTTCACTCCAAGGATTTAGTGATGATGTGCTGCGTGTTCCTTGCGAATTTGAATATGACGTTTATTGTGGAAGAAAAACACAGCAAACATCATGCACATGTGCCCTACCCAAAAAGCTCCCTGAGAAAACATTCCCATGCCTAAATATCCGGAAACTAAAATAAAGTCTAAAAATAAAAAAGCTAAAAACCAAAACACCGCAATTGCCCCGGCTTCTAAAAAGTTTAAGACCCCTAAGCGTCTAACCAAAAAAGTGGTAACAATTAAAATCGCCCCCCAATACAAATATTGGGAGAGCTCACCCGAAAAAAAATTACCTTGAAAATAAACTACCTTGAGTAGAGTTAAAAACAGCCACTCGAAAAATGAAATAAATAATACTTTTTTAAAAGTCATTTTAAACTTTATTTGTAACTTTTTTTCTAACCACCCTCTTTTTTACAATACTTTTAACAGTTGGGGTTTTAGGTAAAGTTTTGGCTAAGTCTTCTAACTCCCAAGCGCTATTTTCTAATTTGTTACTAACTGACTCTAACCTGCTTCTTAAAACTCTAACTTTATTGAAAGGAAACCAAAAGTTTGCCAAATGGCTCACAAACCCACCATGCGCACCTTCTTGATAAACTTGCTCAAACCAATAGGTACCAATCCATATCCCATACCACGCTCCTAAAAGCATGGCTAAAAGTAAAGTAAAATAATCCAACGCTAAAAATTGTAAGTAGCTTAGGCCAAAATAAAACCCTTCCGGACCGGGGTTAAAAAACACCAGGGCAACAAAAATAACAATTCTATGTAAAGTTAAAAAAAGTAAAACCCCTAAAAGGGAACATAAAAAAATATATACGGACTTTTTTAAAGTCAAATTTTTCATTTTTGTTTCTGCAGTTAAATATTAACTGTATTATACCATAAAAATTAAAACTATACTTTTAATACCCCAAATTATACAAATGAGTTTATTTGGGGCATTCAGATACTAATTCCATCCGCCAGTTGCGGAATTAGGATTATACGAGTGTCTTACTTGCTACTTAGAATGCTTTTTTTATAACTATCCAAGTTTTCCACAGCCACGCCTGTGCCTTTCGCTACGCAAAGTAAGGGGTCTTCAGCAACAAAACACTGCACACCTAAAGTCTGAGAAATGTAGTGGTCTAAATTTCTTAAAAGCGCACCACCACCTGTCATAACCATACCTTTGTCAATAATATCACTTGCAAGTTCAGGAGGAGTCTCCTGCAAAACGGTTTTAATAGCTTTAATCATTTCAGAAAGTTCGTCAGAAATAGCCGTGACAACTTCATTGGTTGTAACAGTTACGGTTTTAGGTAACCCGGAAACCATATCTCTCCCCTTTACTTCCATTGCTTCTTCTTCACTTAAAGCAAGCGCACTTCCAATTGTAATTTTTATTTCTTCCGCTGTTCTGTCGCCTATGGCTAAACCGTGTTTTTTTCTTACGAACTCAACTATAGCTTGGTCTAACCTGTTACCTGCAACCCGAACTGAAGTGGAATTTACAATTCCCCCTAAAGATAAAACCGCTACGTCAGTCGTTCCGCCACCAATATCAATAACTAAGTTCCCAGAAGCTGAAGCAATGGGAATTCCCGCACCAATTGCAGCAGCTACAGTTTCTTTAATTACAAAGGCACTCTTTGCTCCGGCAGAAGTTGCCGCGTCAATAACAGCACGCCTTTCTGTAGAAGTAATTCCACCCGGCACACTAATCATGACCTCGGGTCTAAAAAACCTTACATTACCCAAAGCTTTATTAATAAAATATTTAAGCATGGCTTCAGTAACCCTAAAGTCAGCTATTACTCCATCTTTCATTGGTCTTAAGGCCACTATGGTTTCAGGAGTACGCCCCAACATTTCTTTTGCTTCTTGACCGACGGCTAAAACACGGTTGTCTTCTAAAGACACCGCCACCACAGTCGGCTCGTTTATAATAATTCCACGTTTCGGTACATAAACTAAAGTGTTAGCTGTACCCAAATCTATCCCAATTTTAGTTTCAAACATACCCGAAAATTATTCTAAGTACTCTAATTTATAATTACTCTAAAAACTGCTTCAAGATTTGTATTCTTTTTAGAATAATTAGGTCAATTAGATCAATTTTTATCAATCAAGGGTTATTATAACAGCAAAGAGTGCATTGTAACAAGCTTATAAATAGGCTAAAATACACTCATATATGTCAAAAAAGACCCGATATTTACTAATCTTTTTTTGTTTCTTGGTCTTTGTTTTATTAAGCCCGGCTATTGTAATTTATGTACAAGGCTTGTCTTATGACTTCCAGTCCGGTAAGTTCTTTAAAACCGGTATTTTGGCTGCGCGTGTTGAACCCGACACCGCCGAAATCTGGCTAGACAATACCTTAAAAAAAGAAGGCGAAGGCAATATTAAATTTCTTAAACCTGGAGAATATAACGTTAAAATTAGCAAGCCAGGCTTTTTTGATTGGTCTAAAAGACTACAAATTTATCCAAATGAAGTAACATGGATAAACCCTGCAAATTCAAAAATCTACCTGTTTTTAAAAGAACCCCCAATCCAAACTTTGACTGAATCAGTTTCAGATTTACAGACTTTTGGACAAAACATATATGCTCTAAAAGGACAAACCCTTAAAACTGGCACTTGGCAAGATGGTTTTAAAAATTCTACTGACTTAAATCATAGTTTTACAAAAATTTTGAAGGCTCAGGATCCTTTCCTAATTCTCGCCGCTGAAAAAGAAAACCTATCCAATCAATTTTTTCTGTTTGACTTAAACTCCAAACAAATTTTTGACCTAAGCGAATTTATAACAACTGAAAAAGAAGCCGAACAGCTTATTTTTAAAAACAATAAAATCTACAGCATACAATCTTTAGGCCTATATGAAATAGACTGGCAGCTCAAAACAAAAATTTTGCAAATACCAAATGCCAAAGCTGCTTTTTTTACTAACAGCGATCTTTACTTTTTAACCCAAACTGCAACCAGTACTAGTTTATTAGTCAAAAATCAAATATCTGAACAAGGAACAAACTTACCGTTGTCCTTACCACAAACTGCTTCTGCGGAAATTTTCGTAAATAATCAAAAAGAAGTCTTTCTTTTTCTAGACCAAGACCTGTATAAACTTGCAGACCAGCCCAAAATTTTAGAAAAAAATATTGGGTTACTCCTTGCGGGTAAAGACAATCCTAACACAATAATTTTACTTAGCAGTGGTGAGCTAAAATTTTACGATGACACAAAAAAAGAGCTTAAATTAGTCACCAGAAGCTCTTTAAAAATTAACAACCCGGTTTTTAGACCAACTTTGGATTATTTGTTCTTAAACAAAGAAAACTCACTATATGCTATTGAACTAGACAACCGCGACAAGCAAAACGAATTTTTACTCTACCAGGCACTTGGCGACTTTAAATTTTTTATTGACTCAGAAGGAAAAAATGCTTTGGTTTTAGACGGCACAGAAATAAAAAAAGTAAAAATTCGATAACCTTATCATTTCAGCACTGTCCAATTCTACCTGTCCCTCGAAGTTTTAACGAAGTGGGATAGAATTGGACAGTGAAAACAAAGCAATTTATTTAACAGCTTTGTCTATAGCTTCGTTAACTAAAGCATCAGCCTCGGAATTTTTTTCCCTAGGCACGTGAACAAAAACAATATTTTTAAAATTATTTCCTAATCCAAAAACTTCTTGGGCTAGTTTTTTTAATTTCTCATCTTTGATTTTGTAAACCCCTTGCATTTGCCTAACAATTAACTCCGAGTCCATTCTCACTAAAATTTCAACAGCTTTTATTTCACTAGCTAATTTTAGGCCTAAAATCAATGCTTTATACTCAGCTTCGTTGTTTGTAGCTGTGCCTATATATTCCCCTTGAGCTTTTAAGAGATTACCCGCTTCGTCTTTTAAAACAACCCCTATACCCGAAGGTCCTGGATTACCTCTGGCGCCGCCATCAGTATTTAGAATTATTTTCATTATAGTACCCAGCACCAATTTACATAATCTATTAATTTTAAAACTTCATCTTGTATCCACTTCTTTTCTTTAAAAGAAGCTTAAACTCCACTTATGGTGCTTGGGTGAATCTTAACATCTAGAACTTTAAGTTTCAATTCCAAAGCGCCATTCCAAGAATCTTCCAACAACTCTGCAGCAATATCCAAACTATCTCCAATTCGAAGCGCTTTAAAGCTTTCTGCTTTTGAAAATGCAATAGCTTTAAAACTCTTCCCTTGCGCTTCTAAAACAAGCTGTAAATGTTGACTTGATGAACCTACGGTTTTTAAGGTTTTAACTCTCAAACCACTAACTAAAAATTTTGGGACTGGATTACCCAAGCCAAAAGGTTCTAGTTTTTCTATTTCTTTTAAAACTCCTAAGCTTAAACTAGAAGCCTGAACTTGAGCTTCTAACTCGAAAGTCGGCTGTTCTAAGTTTGTTGCTAAGTTCTTTTCAGCATACTCAGAAAGTTTTTCATAAAAGATAGGAAAATTTTTACTTAATAAAGTTAGTCCTGCCGCTTGTTGATGTCCACCAAATCTTAACAACAAATCCTGAGAATACTTTAAAGCTTCAATCACACTAAACTCCCCCGTACCCCGGGCTGAACCTGTAGCTTCAGTTCCTGTTTGAGACAAAATAAAGGTAGGTTTTTTAAATTCTTCCGCAAGCTTACCAGCCACTAAACCAACCACACCTTTTGGCCAATCCTCCCCCATAAGCGCTAAAACCTTGCGGTCTTGTAAACCCAATGCCTTTTCCCGAGCTTCGTCTAAAACTGAAGTAGTTATATCTTGCCTACGTTTGTTAATTTGTTCTAAAGCAATGGCTTTTTGTTGAGCTGAAACCAAGTCTTTTTCTAAAAGCAATTCCAAAGCTATGTTTGCATGCTCTAAACGACCCGCAGCATTTAAACGCGGAGCAACTACAAATCCTAAAGTGTAAGTGTCAGGCTTTTTTTTTGCAAAATTTAAAGCTGCTTGAATACACAAAGCCCGTAGTCCAATCCATTTCGTTTTAGCCAAAACCCTTAACCCATATTTTACCAAAGTCCTATTTTCTGAAATTAACTCATGACAATCCGCCACTGTACCAATTGCCACTAAGTCCAAAAGCCACTTCTCCCAACCCTCGACGTAAGTCGAGGGTTGCCCCGAGCGAGCGCTAGTGAGTCGAAGGGCTGCTTCGTCCCTTAGTCCTACACCCTTAGCCCTCTGCAATATCCCACACGCCAATTTAAAAGCCACCCCCACTCCTGTAATTTCTGAAAAAGGATACTTAGTTTCAGGATCTTTGGGATTTATTAGTGCAAAGGCCTCAGGTCTCGGGCCAATAATTTCATGGTGATCGGTAATAATAAAATCAACCCCGTTTTTTTTACAAAATTCGGCTGCTTCAGTAGAGTTAGTACCGCAATCAACTGTAATAATAATTTTTGCTCCCTGATTTTTAATACTCTCAATCGCTTCCATATTTACCCCATAACCTTCCGTAAACCTGTCCGGGATATAACTATGAACTTCTTTACCCAAATAAGAAAAAGTCTGTTGTAAAACTGCATTGGCAGTAACAGCATCGGCGTCATAGTCACCATAAATCCAAATTTTTTCTTCAGATTCAATAGCTTGCCAAATTCTAGTAACAGCTTTTTCCATATCCTGAAATAAAAAAGGGCTATGTAGCCCCTCTTCATAACTAGTGTTTAAAAAACTCTCTATCTCTTCTTTTTCTTTTAAGCCCCGATTATACAAAAGCTGTAAGACTAAAGAAGAAATGTGAGGAAATTTATCTTTAAACTCTAAAGGGATTTCGGGTTTTATTTTCCACTCTTTTGTCATATATGCTTCGGTATAGGATCAATCAATTCTAACATACTAATCCCAGTCATTTCTATTGGTTTTTTAATATACATCAAATCTAAAACGGTCGGAGCAACATCGCAAATTACGCCGGCAGGAATTTTTGCAGACATATTTGCAAACTTAATCTCTAAAGGTTTTTTGAACTGAAATTCTTTTGCAACCAAAATAAAAGGGATTGGGTTAGTCGTGTGGTCTTTATCTATACCTCCTGTTTTTGAACTAATCATTTGTTCAGCGTTACCATGGTCTGCGGTAATAATTAAAGCACCATCTACCTTTAAAACAGCGTCCATAACTTTTTTTAAACACTGGTCTAAAAACTCTACCGCTTCTGTTGCGGCCTTTAAACTACCGGTATGTCCAACCATGTCAGTATTTGCATAATTAGCCAGAAAAAAGTTAGTGGGTTTTTCTAAAATATTTTTAACTAAAGTCTGGGTCAACTCTCCGGCAGACATTTCCGGTTTGTCCAAATAATTTCTGTCATTTTCCGGGCTGGAAACAATAACCCTTTCCTCCCCCGGCCATGGTTCTGACCTGCCGCAATTAAAAAACGCAGTTACGTGAGCAAACTTTTCGCTTTCAGCAATGTGGAATTGTGAAAGTTTGGCTTCAGAAAGGAGTTGGCCTAAATTGTTTTTTAAATCTTGAGGCTTGAAAGCGACTTTCACATTTAAATTTTCCCGGTAAGCTGTCATGGTCACAAAAAACAAATTTTCTAAGTTAAAGTCCACTATTTTTTCTGGTAAAGCAGAACTTTCCACAAAAGCTTGGGTTAGCTCCAAAGCCCTGTCAGAACGAAAGTTTGCAAAAATTACCGCGTCATTATTTGAAATAACTCCGGTAGGCTTTTGCTCTTCGTCCAAAATAACCGTTGGCTTTATTGTTTCATCAAAAATTTGTTTTGCATAATTTCCAACTATGCACTCTTCGGCACTTACCGCCGTCTCACCCAACCCCTTAACAAGGGCATCTAAAGTTAACTTTATTTGTCCCCAATGCCCACCTCTGTCCATAGCATAAAACCTGCCGGTAATTGTAGCGATTTTACCCACTCCAATTTCCTGCATTTTAACTTTTAATTTCCGAATAGACTCTAAAGCAATTTTAGGTTCTGTGTCACGCCCGTCGGTAAACATGTGAACAAATACATTTTTTAAACCAACCTTAAAAGCTAACTCTAAAAGCGCATAAAAATGCTCGTCTAAAGCATGAACTCCGCCCGGACTGACTAAACCCAAAATATGCAAGGCTGAATTATTTTTTTTACAATGCTCTACTGCTTCAAGTAAAGTTTCGTTTTTATAAAAATCCCCGCTAGAAATTGCGCTACTTATTCTAGGCAAATCTTGGCCAACAATTCTACCGGCGCCAATGTTTAAATGCCCCACTTCACTATTACCCATTTCTCCCCATGGTAAACCCACCAAAGGCCCAGAAGCTTGTATGGTAAAACAAGGGTAATTTTCCACTAGCATATCCAAAGTCGGAGTATTGGCAAGCGTCACCGCGTTGCCTTTAGAGGGCGGAGCAACACCAAAACCGTCCAAGATCACCAAGGCTACTTTTTTGTATGTTTTATGTTCCATTTGCCCTTAAATTATAACACAAAAAACCTCTACCAATGGCAGAGGTTTTATTATTTAAGTATACGATCACTGTTTTATCTTAATAAATTTGTTACTATTCCAAAACTTATAAATAACCGATGTGTAAGCCCCAACCAAAAATGCCCAAATTAAATCCTCTACGGGAGCTTTTAGGATTATTATTCCTGAAAGCCTGTCAAGAAACCAAGCACTTTCTACCCAACCAGGACTTGTCCACTCTACCCATAAAAACCACAACAACCCCAATGGAACAGCTAATAATCCAATGATCAAAGACGGTAAAATTAAATCCCTACGAATAACCCAAATAAACGAAATTATCACTCCAAATGCAATAAGTGAGGAATAAAAGCTGTGAAAATTGAAAATAAAGAAAGCGGAATAATTTAATCCAAAAAACAGTAGAATGGTTAGAAAACCTAAAATTTGATTTTTTCTTTTTCTTTTTCTTTCTAACAGTTTTATTGATTTCTTTTTAAACAATATTTCATAAAGAACGCTAAATCCCCCAACTCCAAAAAAACAAAACATAAAATCTTCTATTCCCAGCTTAGTTCCAGTTATTGTTTCTGGGTGCCACCAGTCCACTAAAAAAAGAGGTTGTAAGGCAAAAGACAAAACACCCCATATCAACGACACTCGAACTAATTCTTTTCGCGTATCTTTTCTCCAAAAGAATATAGATAACCACGCTACTATAAAAATTAGATTTGCGACAAGATAACTATTTTTAAACATAAATACTACTGGTCCTTATTTTACAAGTGAATCCATTACTCGATTTATTGCCCAAGTCCCCGAGCCAACAAAGGCCCAAAAAGGCACCGCTAGCCAACTTGTAGTTCTGTTAAAAAGTGGATATTTTTCATAAACCCAAAGATGCTTGCCGCGAATCCTTAAATATGTCATACCCACCATTGCTTCAAGAAAAATTCCACAAAGTGACCAAAAAACAAAAACAGAAATCACAACATTCCCTTCGGACTTATACAACAGCAGCAAACAAACTAATGGCAACATAAAAACAGCTAAATATTCGTACCAAAAATATTTCTTTTTATAGTGCAAAAAATGAGAGGTAAGAAGAAACCCTACAGGTATGGAAAATAAATAAACCCAATAATATGTCATTTTATTTTAAAGCTTCAATGCCCGGAAGTTTTTTTCCGGACAAAAATTCTAAACAAGCTCCCCCGCCCGTGGAGACATGATCTATATGCTCAAACTGGTGGGACTGTATAACCGCGTCCACAGTATCTCCGCCACCTACCACCACAAAAGCTTGCCCTTTTCCGCGACCACCAATGAGCCTTGAAAGTGCAAAAGTTGCGTGGTGAAAAGGTTTTTTCTCAAACAAACCCAAAGGCCCGCTCCAAACTATAGTCTTAGCTTTTTTTAGCTCTTTAGCAAAAGCTAAAATAGTCTTCGGTCCGGCATCTAAAATACTTTCACTTTTCCTAACTTCAAAAGGCTCTTTTACTTTTATTGAATCCGGGTCTAAATTTTGGTCAGCAACTACCACGTCTAAAGGCAAAACAATTTTGTCTTTAAAATTTTTCATAATCTGAAAAGCGGCTTTGTCTTCACCATCTTCTATTTTTGACTGGCCGATTTCATAACCCTTGGTTTTAAAAATTAAGTTAGCTACTCCGCCGGCAACTAAAATTTTGTCCGCGTGCTTACCTAAATTTTCTAAAGTTCCCACCTTTTCAGTCAACTTAACTCCACCAGTCATGACTACAAAAGGTTTTTTAACATTCCTTAAAACGAATTCCAAAGAATTAATTTCTTTTTCTAAAAGTAGCCCCGCATAAGCCGATAGCTCTTTAGTAATAGCCACAACAGAAGCAACTTTTCTATGGATTTTGGAAAAATCGTCCTGAACAAAAACTTCAGCCAAACTTCCTAGTTTTTTTGCAAAACTTGAATCGTTATCTAATTCTTCCTGGTAAAACTCCAAATTTTCAAGTACAACAACGTTTTTATAAGCAATACTCTTAATTTGCTGTATATGCTTTTCTTCCCGAATATCTCCAGTATAAAAAACTAAATGCGGTATGTCGTAGTCAGGCACCTCATGTTCAGTTGTGACAAACTTTAAATTCAACAAATTTGCCAAACTTTCTGCGGCTGACTTTAAACTTAATTTTAAATCAATCTTTCCTTTTGGCCTTCCTCTTTTACCACAAAGTACAACTTTATTACCATTTTTCCTTAAAAGCTCAATTGTGGGCAAAAAAGATTTTAACCTAAACTCATCGGCAGGTTTACCATTGTCCAAAACAGGGACGTCCAAACTCCCTCTAACCAAAACCGTTTTGTCTTGAATTTTAGTTTTACTTAAATACTTTATAGCCATGGCGACACAAATATACTAACATATCACACTAATGACACAAATCAAACTTATCATTTATTACTCTTTTGGGTTTTATAAAAGTAGATCTAAAATTAACTATCATCCCTAGTTTTACGTCCAAACCATATAAATAGCGTAACATTTGATAATAATCTTCTTTTGTAATAAATTTTTTTGCTTTAATATCAACTGGCAATCTATCTTCTATAACAAAGTCAACCCTATTACCTGCTGGAGATTCATTATTTAAACTTTTTATTTCACACTCTCTTTTATAACTAATATTATTAGATTCAAACTGCTTTTCTAATTCATCACTATATTGCCTTTCGCTACAAAATCTACCTAATTTTTTATGAACTTTAAAACAACACCCCGCGATCTTGAAACTTAAATCTTTTTCAATGATCTCCATTTCGTGTTATTAGTGTATAATTCGTGTTTTAGTGTCTATACGACCCTGCGAGAATAACTTCTTCTACCAACCTGTTGGAGTAACCAAATTCATTGTCATACCAAGCGACAACTTTTAAGAAATTCCCGTCCACCACTTGGGTTAAAGCCAAATCCACAATGCACGAAGCCGGATTGCCCACAATGTCAGAAAGTACTAAAGGCTCATTTGAAACTTCCAAAATACCTTTATACCTTTTACTTTCCGAAGCTTTGGTAAAAACTTTGTTTACTTGTTCTTTAGTCACGTCTTTCTTTAAAAGCATAACAAAATCCGAAAGGCTCCCAACAGGAGTTGGGACTCTAAAAGCTACACCGTCAAATTTACCTTTCAATTCGGGTATGGCTTGGGTTGCAGAAATCGCTGCCCCCGTTGTAGTAGGAATAATATTTACAGCGGCAGCCCTGGCTCTTCTTAAGTCTCCTGACTTACCGCCTGGAGGCGGACCATCTACTAAGTTCTGCTCCGCTGTATAACTATGAATGGTAGACATGAAAGCTTTTTGTACGCCAAAATTAGAATGTATAACTTCCAAAACCGGCGCAATACAGTTTGTGGTACAAGAAGCGTTGCTAATAATTGCGTGTCCGTTGTAATTGTCACTATTTACACCCAAAACTACAGTCGGAGTTACGCCTTCGTCTTTAGCCGGGGCAGAAATAATTACTTTTTTTGCTCCTGCATGAATATGAGCCGAAGCTTTTTCACTGTCTGTAAACCTTCCGGTAGACTCAATAACCACGTCCACGCCTAAAGAACCCCAAGGAAGTTTCTGCGGTTCTTTTTCCCCAAAGACCGGATACTTTTTTCCGTCAACAATTATGTTTTTTGTGTCTGAACTAATTTCATGGTTAAACCTACCATAGTTGGAGTCGTACTTTAAAAGATGGGCCAAAACCTGAGTCTCTGTTAAATCGTTTATTCCCACCACTTCTATTTCCTTTTTTTCTAAAGCAATTTTAAATGCCTGCCTGCCAATTCTACCAAAACCATTTATACCTAGTTTTATTTTTCCCATTTTGTATTTATTAATTTTGTTATTTGAAGCTTAAAAAACTATTCTCTCTCTTGTCATTGCGAGGAGGCCTTGCGACGAAGCAATCTATAACCAGTTTAGATTGCCACGCCTTTCATTTCATTCAAGGCTCGCAATGACACACTGCTCATTATTATTTACTTAATTAAAGTATAGCCTATTTTTACTATTCTTCTAAAAGCTTATACCTTTCAGCCATTTTTGTTTGTTTTTTCAAATTCTCTTTCTTAACGGACAGCTGAGCCTGAGTTGTAGGCATTTCTTGGTACTCAGAAGCAAAAAGCAGTTCAGTTCGCCAAAACAAAACGCTTCCAAAAGCAATTATGCCCGCAAAAACTAAAAAACTTAATCTTAATAAAAAATTTGCGTCTTTTACTCCCGAACCAATAAGTCCTTCCATAATTTAGTTTATTAGCCAATCAGCGGATCAGCTATGTCAAATGTTAAATGTCAATTGTAAAATGTTGAAAATTTCAGTCTTGCTTCTTCTCCACCATTCTTAAAATTTCTTTTTTTACAGCCTCACTGGTAATGGCCACAGACTTAAAATTCTTTTGTTTTTTTAAATAATTTTCAATCTCTTTTTTGGTTAAAAGCCCGTCTTGCGGACCCACTTTTTGCACAACACTACCGGCATTGACCGGACCCCAAGTTAAAGCTTCAGAATGTTTCCTACCATAAAACAAAGCTGCTATGTATGCTGTGGTAAACCCGTCACCCGCTCCAGTAGCTTCAAGCCTGGGACCAGAAAATTCCGAACAATAGAAAAAACCTTCTTCGCTAAAAGAGTAAGCGCCTTTTCTGCCGTCAGTTAAAGCAATTGCCTTAGGTCCTAATTTTGCAAGTTTTGTACACAACTCTTCCGGATCACGACCACAGTCACCAACCCAACCCTGAGCTTCTTCTACGTTTAAAGAAAGTAGACTGGTTCTTTTAAGTATGGCTTCATTTGCCTTTACTCCTTTCCTTAACTGAAAAGTTCCGGGATTAAAACCTAAATTCACTTTGTATTTGTCTATATATGTACTCAAATCTTTATAAATACTTTCAAAACCTTCACCCATGCTGGTTAAATACACCCAAGAAGCGGGGACAAAATTTGGCAATTTATAGGACCTGTGTTCATGAAAAACTAAAATTGTTCTCTCCCCGTTAAAACTAATTACGGTGGAGGCATTGGTTCCGTGAGTGTCGTCTAAAATAATATAGCGAGTAGAAACTTTTTCTTTTTGCATTTTATGCAAAATTTCCCTACCTCCGGTGTCATGAGCCAAGATGCTGTAAAAAGCTGTTGTTAAACCTAACCGTGCGCTACCCACAGCGTTGTTTGCCGCATTACCAGCAACGGTTCTGTACATTTTATCTACCGGCAATTTGTCTCCCCAACTTAAAATCGCTTTTTGTTTTCCCTGGATATTTTTTATTTCAATATCATGGATAAAAAGGAAAGTATCAATTGTCGCGTCACCAATAGAAATTATATCAAACATAGCTTCTTCAATATTATTCTCTCCAACCTGTCCGCCATAGTTTTATGCGAAGACGGATTTATGGGAAGATGTCCCACAAGGGGCAGAGAGATTAATATAAATTAGAATAATTAGGTCAATTAGAAATTAGAGTAACTTATTGCTTTCTTGCTAGTGCTCTTTTAACCGCTTCAATTACACTTTTTACTCCCATACCATAAACTTCAATTAATTCTTCCGGCTGACCGCTTTCACCAAAACTGTTAGGCATACCTACCATTTCAACCGGAACCGGACAATGCTGGGCTAAAACTTCACACACAGCAGACCCTGCTCCGGCCATGGTTTGGTGCTCTTCTAAAGTTACGACTGCTCCACACTTTTTTGCAGCGGCAATAATAGTTTCAGAATCTATGGGTTTTATAGTATGGTTGTTTACCACCATAACAGAAATTCCTTCTTTTTCAAGTTCCATAGCCGCCACTAAACCGTTGTACAAAACAGGACCTGAAGCAATAATAGCCACATCTTTCCCCTCCCTAAAGATTTCTGCCTTACCAAGTTTAAAGGGAGTTTCTATTGTGGTTATAACCGGCGTTTTAGACCTTCCAAGCCTAAAATAAGCAGGTCCTTGTACTCTCCCTAAAGCTACAACAGCTTTTCTTGTTTCAATTGCATCGCACGGTACCACAACTGTCAGGTTAGGTAAAACCCTTGTTATAGCAATATCTTCCAAAGCTTGATGAGTGGCGCCGTCTGGACCTACTGTTACACCCGTGTGTGCCCCAGCAATTTTTACATTTGCCTGACTATAACAAACACTAACCCTTAGCTGATCCCAAGAACGTCCCGGAGAAAAAGTTGCATAAGAAGACACAAATGGCACCTTACCCTCTAAAGCCATACCAGCTGCTATACCCATCATATTTTGTTCTGCCACACCACATTCTACAAATCTTTCAGGATATTTTTTTGCAAAATCTAAAACCTGGGTGCTTTCTGCGAGGTCTGCCGTTAAGACAACCACCTGTTCGTTTTCTGCGGCCAAGTCTAAAACACCTTGCCCGTAACCTTTACGCGTTGGTTCTTTTTCTACTTCCTCTTTTCCAATTTTTTCATTCAAATGAATCATAATGATACTGATATACAAATAACTTTAATACGGATGAAACTGATAATACTGATTCTATTTTTTCCAATTATCAATTTTCACAACTCTTCTTGGTTTTATGTATTTATCTCTAAAGTTAACAATAATAGCAATCTTTAATCCAGTTTCTTGTAAGTATCTTTGAACCTGGTAATAATCTTCTTTAGTTATTATTCTCTTAGCTTTTAATTCTAAAGCGACCTTATTCTCTACTACAAAATCTAATATATTTACCAAATCTCCGATACGCTTTTCTCTTTCAAATTTAATATTTTTTTCTTTAAACATTCTTTCTACAACATCACCATATTGCTTTTCTTTAGCATATTGACTTAATTCATTATGGGCTGAAAATAGTACCCCATTAATTTGATAAGTAAGCTCTTCAAAAAACAACCCTTCTTTTTTAAAATCTGTATTATCTGTATCATTAGTATTCATATCCGTATATCGGCATCATATTTACAAATGCTCGCTGTCTATCTTTCCCCTCAAAGTCCTTAATTCGTCCAAAGCTTTTTTTGCTTGTTCTTTGTCCGGAGGCATACCATGCCATTTATAATCATTTTCCATAAAATCAACTCCCTTGCCAGGAATTGTATGGGCAATAATAACCGTTGGCTTTTCAAAAATTGTTTCCGCTTCCCTAAAGGCATTAATAATACTTTGCATATTATGACCGTCGACTTCCAACACATGCCAGTTAAAAGCTTCATATTTGGCTTTTAAATTTTCCAAAGGCATTACTTCTTCGGTATGTCCGTCTATTTGAATATTGTTTCTGTCAATCACCGCTGTTAAGTTATGAAGTTTGTATTTACCCGCGAACATCACAGCTTCCCAAATTTGGCCTTCCTGCTGTTCACCGTCTGACATAACTAAATACACCCTATGCTTTAAATGGTTCATTCTCGCAGCCATAGCCATACCCACACCCAAACTTGCACCTTGAGCCAAAGGTCCGGAAGAAGTTTCCAAGCCAGGCAAACTCAAATTATGAGGATGACCATGCAAGCGAGTTCCAAGCTTTCTTAAAGTTTTCAGTTCTGACTTTTCAAAATATCCAGCTTCCGCCAAGCTGGCGTAAAGCACAGGACAAATATGTCCGCACGAAAGTACCAGTCTGTCCCTACCTGGCATTTTTGGATTTTTTGGATCATGCTTTAGAACTTCAAAATAAAGTGCGGTAAAAACATCGGCCATACCCAAAGGTCCGGCACTGTGTCCGCTTCCTGCCTCAAGCAGCATTTCTATTATGTCCTGCCGAATGTCATTGGCTTTATATTTTAATTCCTCGATTGTCATTTTTATTTCTTGTGTTTGATTTTTGTTGTATTTTTTTACCCCATAGCTTCGTGTAAACGATCCCACGCTTCTAACATATTTGGAGCTTTTACCAAAGCCGAGCCAACACAAATTAGGTCCGCACCCGCGTTTTTTAGAGTTTTAATATTTGTTTCGTTTACTCCGCCGTCTACTTCAATTATAGCACGTGGCACTAACCTTCTTAAATTTTTTACTTTCTCTATAGTCAAAGGAATTAAATCCTGTCCTTGCTTACTCGGCACAACGCACATGACTAAAATTTGGTCTACTTGCAACCCTTTAACCACTTCAACTTCAGTACTAGGATTAATAGCTAATCCGGTTTTAAAACCCATTTCTTTCAATTTTTTAAAATTTTTCTTTAACTCACTGCTGGGACTAAAGGCTTCGTAATGTAAAATAATGGTTTTAAAACCGCAAATTTGAAAATCTAAAAAATCCTGAGGTTCTTTTACCATTAAGTGCGCTTCCCAATGAAAACTAGGGTTAAGCGGGTCAATTTCAGCTGCATCTAAAAGCTTATTTTCAATGTATTTACCGTCGCCAAAATCAACCTGAATTATTTCAAGGTTAGGAAGTTTGACCACTCTGGACATGCGGTGGTTAAAATCCTCTTTGGTTTTTTCTAATATTGCCGGAACAATTATAGCCATAATGTTTTATTTTGAAGGAAAAACCAAAATTAAGATTCAAAACTCGCAACTTTTTTTAAACGACGCTGATGTCTTGGAAGCTTAGAAAAAGAAGTATTCATAAATTTTAAAACAATTTTTAAAGCTTCACCTCTAGTTATGTAGTCACTAGGTAAACATACCACGTTTGCGTTGTCGTCTTTCCTTGAACTTGCCACATGTTTTTCACTCCAGGAAGTAATAGCCCTAACTCCTTTAAACTTATTTGCGGCAATGCACATACCCTGACCATTTCTACAAATTAAAACTCCTAAATTCTTACTTGGACTGTCTGCCACTTTAGCAGAAACTTTTTTAGCAAAGTCCGGATAGTCATCTTCCGGGTCTAAAACAAAAGGCCCCAAGTCTTCTACCTTTATACGTTTTTTTTCTAACTCTCCGACTATGTAGTTTTTTAAACCAAAACCTCCGTGATCTGAAGCAATATATAACATACAAATTAGCTTATCTGCCGATCCGCTGATCAGCTGACTTACATATTAATAATTTGATTAAAATGTGATGGGATTAAACTTGCACCCCCAGGAAGCAAACCGTCTATATTCGGCTGTTCCAAAAAACTTTGTGCATTATTCAAATTTACACTTCCACCATAAATCACTTTGGAAACTTTATATCTGTTCTTAATATAAATTGAAATTTTTTCTGCGTGTTCAGGGGTAGCTACTTTTTTAGTGGCATAAGGATCTCCGGACGAAATAGCCCAAACAGGCTCGTATGCCACCACAACCTTGCTTGCATCCAAATGAAAAAGTCCTGTGTCCAACTGTTTTCTTAAAACATCTACCACTTCCAGGTCATCCTGCTCAACTGTTGTTCCAAAACCCACACATAATACCGGAACAATCCCTGCTTCAATTAAAGCTTTAATTTTTAAATTTACATGCTCGTCAGTTTCACCCACCGCCCTCTTTTCACTGTGCCCTACCAAACAATACCGAACTTTCATACCCTTTAGCTGTTTTGGAGAAGTTTGACCGGTAAAAGGCCCTTTCTCTGTCCAAAAACAATCCTGTGCCCCTAGGTTTGGATAATCTATTTCTGATATATATATAGTTGGCGGACAAATTACCACTGTATTTTTAGCCCTTCTTTCAATAGACGCTGCAAGTTTTTTTGCGTCTTTAAGAGTTGAGGGATTCATTTTCCAATTGCCAATAATTAACTTTTTCATAGCTTATTCGTTACCTTTTAAAAATTTAGCGCTCACTTCCGGAGGAATTGGGTTTACCGGTATTCCTGTTGCAAACTCAAACCCTGCCCAAATGGTTATACGCGGAAAAATAGTTAAATGCCAATGATATTCTTTTTCACTATAACCACTATGATTCGTTTTAATATTATTTATAGGCAAAGTATGAATATAAAAATTCAGAGGCGGATCTGAAAGTTTAGTGTAAAGCTGTCCTAAAGTAACTTTTAAAACAAAGGAGAGATGTTGAATTTCTTTTTCACTCATGTCTTCAAACCTCGCTCCATGCGTTTTAGGCAATACCCAGGTTTCAAAAGGACTTCTGGAAGCATATGCGGAAATTACTACAAAATGTTCGCTTTCATAAACCAGTCTCTCTTTAGCCAAAATTTCTTCTTTAATAATGTCACAATATGCACAAGAACCGTTAGCCTGATAATAATGATAGCAACCTAAAATTTCGCTATGCACATGAGGTGGAACAATCGGGGTAGCAATTAACTGATAATGAGGGTGAATTATGCTTGCACCAGCGTCCCTTCCATGATTGTGAAAAACTTGAACATATGCTAATTCCGGATGTTTAGCTAATTCTTTGTAACGATGAATGAAAGTTTTAATAGAAAGCTCAACTGTTGTAATTGACTGAAGAGCTACGGGCTCGTTATGTTTTTTGGTGATAATTACTTCGTGATCCCCGTCCCCGGAATGAGAAATGTAAAAATCCTTTTTAGTAAAATCCTTAACATGATCCAAAGAAGCAAATTTATTTTTTATTACCCTAATCTCCCAATCCTTACTTCTGGTTTTTTTTCCTACTTTATCAAATCTCTCAATTTCCTCATTTAATTCTTCATGTCCACTACAAAAAACACAAGTTGGGTCTTCTTCTGGCACACCATGCATAACCGAATAAGTATGATACTCATCCGGCCTTTTGCTTCTAGACGGAGCAATTAGCACCCAGTTTTTTGTTATTGGATTTTGTCGAAATTCACTCATTTGGTTTTTTTAGAATGAAGATCCGCCCGAAGCCCTTTGGGCGAAGGAGGACCGAAATTCTGACATAAATGAATACTGAATCTAGAATGACGAATTATGAATGGGACTGCAGATTTTAAATTCATAATTCATGACTCTTACTTCTTAATTCGCTTTTTGCTTGTCTAAATAATTTTGCAAAATAATCTGCGCTGCTAAACTGTCTACTTTTTTTCTACCGCCTGGTAAATTTCCGGCCATTTGTGAAGAAAGCCTTTCGTCCATAACTTCCACTTTCAAACCAGTCTTATTTTCAAGTTTTAACTTAAAATTTTCAACTTCCTTGGTTTTTTCAGTTTGCTCTCCGGACATGTTTAAAGGCCAACCTAAAACAATTAAGTTAAGATTGTGTTCTTTTATTAAGTTTAAAATTTGTTTCCAAAATTCATTTGGGCTTAAAATTTCAAGCTCCCTAGCCAAAGTTAAACTTTCGTCAGAAACTGCCAAACCAATTCGTTTTTCGCCGTAATCTATGCCTAAAATTTTGTGCATTTTGCCTATATTTATGTAATATATTATACCATATTTAAAAATCCCTTCAAAATTTTGAAGGGATTTTTCTATTTTTAACTATGGTGTTTCTGGAGGTGAACCAAGAGTTTGATCCAAAGGCTCTTGAGGCGTGAATTCTTCACAGCCCCTTGGGAAGCTAGCACATTCTTGCTGAATTAAGTCTTCCCTATCAGGAGGTGGAGGAGGATCTTGAAAATTTGAACTGCCGACTGGTAAAACAGGAGAAATTTGAGCTGTTGCTAAACATGTGGACTGTTCTTTTAATACCCCAACTACTCCGCCATTTTGAGTCGCACCTTTAAACACAAACTGGTTAACTAAAGACTGGGTCAAACCGGAAACAATGGTTTTAATAAAACTACTAGCATTAGCAATACCTAAGTTAAAGGCATTTTGAAAAGCTGCTTTTTGACTACTAACTATGCTGTTAATAGAGTTAGTTATACCTTTGGACAACGTATCCCTGGGAGTTTTAAGACCGGAACTAGAAAGTTCTTTATCCGCAGCTTTTTCTGCCTCTGACTTAGTTGCAGCCGCTAAATCTTCAAAATAAAGCCTCCAACCACTTTCAGAAGACATAAAGTCGCCCACTTTTGCTAACTTTTGGAAATATTTTGGATCGTTAGGGTCTAAAGTCCTTGGGTCAAAACCTAAATAAGTCTGAGCCTTGGCTTGAAAAACTGGTTTTAGGTCGTTGGGTTGTGCACCACACGAAAACTGGGGGATAAACCTTTTTACAATTTGCCTGTCCAACTGGTTAGAAACGTATTTTGTTAAATAATCCTGAGTATACTGTCCGCTAATAAGCGCGTCAGAATAAAACAAAAAGTTTGCTACCAAGTAATTCTGTTCAATTTTAGCAATAAACTTTGTTAAAAATTGGCTCATAAACTGAGCAGTCGCCGCAACCAACCCTTCTTTAACCGCATCCATTATAATTCTTGGAATATCACCAATAGTAATTGTCACATCACCGACTCCGAAAAGTGCATGGGCAGTTTTTATAAAAGCAAACCCTTTATTGTTTCCTTTTTCTGCAACATAGTAGGGCGTAATTTGCGCATCGGTAATTTTGTACCCACCTGCTAAACGCGTAAGTTCTGTACCATAATCTCTCATGGAATCATTCACAGCCACCAGGGCTTGATATACGCTCGGCCAAGGATCCTGATTTTCTTCCACCGTAAACTTTTCAGCGTCGTTGACAACATTGCCGTAAGCCACAAAAGAACCAACCAAAGCTTTATGTAAAGCCAAAGCTTCACTTGGAACCGGGGTTTGATAAAGTTCTTTTAAAATAGTTTTAAACTCTGTATTTACTCTCTTTACTTCATTTAAGTCTTTGGAAAACAAGGCTTCGTTTGCTCCAGCAGTTTTACTGCCAAAAACCAAACCCAAACCTGCTGACTTAGACAAGTAATCCACAAAGCCTGCTTCTCCACTATTTTCAACAACAATTAAATCTGAGGTTTTTATTTCCGGTTTTTTTACTGGTTCATTAGCTTTTAGTTGGGCGATCACTTCTTTTTCTATATCTGCTTCAGTAAAAAGCTCCTGGAAAAGCTCTTTACTTGCAACTGAGTCTATTTTTAAAGTCTCTAAATACTTAGCATAAGCCAACCGGTCAGCCTCTTCCTGAGCTTGTAGCTTTTTGTAGTCGTTCTGGTCTACATACCTAAAATCTGGTCTGCTTAAAAGCGAAACCAAACTTAAAATCAGTATTAAAACCACTGCGGTTACAAAGTATTGTTTTTGTTCTTTTGTTTCTAACATATTGATAGCCCTTTCAATTTTTCCGCCCTCTCCTGCTAAGGAGAGGGAAAGCCGGCAGGCTGGGGTGAGGTTTTTTTGAAAGGTATTCTCCTTTTATTATACCACATAAATAGCATAGCACATTGTTATTGTTTCTCTCTCCAATACATGGGAGAGGGTTAGCTTGTCCGCCGTAGCTTTAGCGTAGGAGGAGGATGAGGTCGAAACTAGATAAACCTCAATATTTACAAGCATTTTTCCATCTGCGCAATTCTTGACAAATCCCCATAAAAATGATATAATAGTGAATAATTTTATTGTTTGGAAATTGCTCATTTTGTGGTCAATTTTTTCTCAGTAACCAAGTAAGATCCAAGGAAACTGAGAAACGGTAGGAGGTTTTTTATGATTAAGAGGTTCAAGCTTGAACCGGGAATGTTCGGTGACGAACGGCAGTCGATCAAGGCCCTGGGGAGCGGCGGTAGCTGGGACTTACGTTTTGGCCAAAACCGTGCGGACTGTTTTGTCCGCAACGCAAACTGGTACAACGGCCGCGGCGAAAAAATTGGACGAGGCGACTTGTCCTTACGCGATTTGTACGGGATTTCATGTTCAATCTTGGACGATGAAATCTTCATCATCGTTCCAGGACACGAACTGCCGCGAAGCGACAAAGAAGTCGCCGGCAAAGCCGAGTACGCCGTCATGTTCGGGGGAAAGTACTTCCTCGTGAACAGCAATGGTCAACGTGGTCAACACCGGGTGCGAGCAATGGACTTTGAGATCATCCCTCACACCAGCCTGCTCGGCAAAATGCAGCTGCCGGCCACCGCCTAACCTATCCCAAGAGGTCACTTGGGAAAGCACGGGGAACTGCCACGTTCCCCTACCCTTCTAAGTTCACTATTTCGATAATGAATTTAAAAGGGGGGCTAGCTCACAATGCTAAAAGCACTGAGCATAAACTAGACTCTCTTCGGTGCACAGCCGGGAGGGGGCGCCGCAAAAGGCGTTTAACTTATCTGTGCAAGACCCTTGTTTTAGCGCCACAAGGCGCTCAATAGCAATAACCCTCATAGCACGGAGGAACGTACCATGTAAGTCACCCGGGCGTAGTCAAGCAGTATCCGACTACGCCCACCCTTCTAAGTTTGTCACTTGATGATAAGTTTAAAAGGGTAAAACCCTATATCTCAACGTTCAGGAGGAAACAATGCCACAGGCATTCAAAGATTTTTACTGGGATTTGGCTAAGACGCTCTTAACCGGGCTCGGTTGGTCAGTTCTGGGACTGCTCATTGGTCTCAATGAGACCTTTGACACCAGCAAGGTCCACGCTGACAACTTCTGGGCTGCTGCCATGTTCTACGGTTTATGGACGGGGTACAAACTCGTCTACGGCACCGAGGGAAGACTACGCCTCATCAAATCAATGCTACTTATCCTGCCAATCATGGGGCTTTCAGCACTCTTTGTCCCGCGCTGGCTGGGCAACTCGCACATCCCTTTGGGGTGGTTTAGTTGGTTCATGACCTACGGGTTGTGGACTGCGGGCTTAGGTTGTGGAGCAGTCTTTGCCACAACTTTGAGCCTGACTGTAGCGGGGGTAAACCACCTTAGGCAGTGGTTTTCAGCGGAGAACTGAGACCTTCCGCCCTACCCGGGAGTCGCGCAATGCGCGCGACTCCCGGGTATTTCTTTTTTATTTTAAATTCTGACAAACAACATATCTGAACTTTTGTCGCAATTGCGACAAAATATTAGATATGAAAATACAAGTATTATTCAACCAATTCACCACCAAAAATTTGCAAAGCCCCGGCTAAAGCTTCTGTAGGAGAAGTGGCTTGGGAAGTTTCTTCTATCTTTTCAACACGAATAAAAACCCCCAATTTTACACCAGAAACTTGCTCTAAAACCTGATGAATCATTTGCTTGTTTTTCTGATTTTCCAAGTTTTGTTTATGAAAAGCAAACTTTGACCCTAAAAAAATTTTTCCATCATTTATTTCCAAAAGCTGACAACTTCTGACCATGTTAGCTAAAGGACTATTTAACTTTTTTAATTCAGAAATAAACTTTGGCCAAAAACTTTCCACCTCTTCCCTAGAAATAACAACATTCTGTCCTGACTGAATCACTTCTTCCACCGCAACAACCTTAGGAATTTCCTCAACCAAAGCTTCCTGAGAAACACTCTTAATGTTTGACTGTGTAATGTTCTCATTTCTGTTATTGTTATTAGTTATAACTGATCCCCCGTTCCCCCCGCCCGCTCTTTTAAGTGCGGCTTCAACTGAAGCTAAAAGCATGGGTAATTCGGGATTTGGAGCGTCATAAAGTTCTTTATATGCCCTTAAAAAAAGCCTAATAATAAACATTAATTCTCCTTGGCTGAACTTGTCTGCAAACTCTAAAGCTTTCTGTCCATGCTCCCCTTCTAAGGAAGTTGCGTTTAAAGTAAGTTTAACGTTTAAAATTTTTCTTAAATATTCCAAAAAATCCCGAGAGAAAACTAAAAAATCTTGACCTTTTTCTACCAACTCTTCGTAAAATCCGGGTAAATTTTTTGCTTGTCCGGTTTCAATTAATTCCAATAAATTTTCACTTACTTTGATATCTACAAAACCTAGAAGTTGACGGCATTCTTCCAAAGAAGGATTAGCTCCCAAAGTTAAAATCTTGTCTAACAAAGAAAGGGCGTCCCTAACACTGCCTTGAGCATTTTCTGCAACCAAAGAAATCGCAGCTAAATCTAAAGCTAAACCTTCTTTTTGCACAACGCTAGTTAAGTGTTCTTCTAAGTCTTTTTTGCTTAAAGCTTTAAAATCAAAACGTTGAGTACGGGAAACAATTGTAGCCGGGACTTTACTTATTTCAGTAGTCGCTAAAATAAAAATTGCATGCTTAGGCGGCTCTTCTAAAGTTTTAAGTAGGGCATTAAAAGCCCCTTTAGAAAGCATATGAACTTCGTCTATAATGAAAACTTTATATTTCCCGGAGCTGGGAGCAAAACGAATATGTTCAATTAACTCCCGAATGTTGTCTACGCCGGTGTTAGAAGCTGCGTCTATTTCTAAAAGATCTAAAAACCTACCTTCAGTAATTTGTTTACAACTCTCACATACACCGCAAGCGTCACCCTCCTCCGTTCTTTGAAAACAATTCACTGCTTTGGCCAGAATTCTAGCCACCGAAGTCTTACCCACTCCCCGGCTCCCTGTAAACAAATAGGCATGAGCGGGCTCGCCTAAAGCGGCCTGGTTTTTTAAGGCTTGAACAATGTATTTTTGGTTTAAAACCTCAGCAAATGTTTGGGGTCTGTGTTTCCTGTATAGTACGGCCATAATCGTTTCAGAACTTAAGCACCTCCTATTTTTCAAACGAGCCAAGCCCGCTTTGCAAATAGGTTCTGACCAATTTCTTCGTTATTTTCCTGAAGGTTTTTCTCACCGTAGCTTAACTACGCCTCGAAATATCCTCAGAAAATGCCTCGAACTTGGTTCAGTGCTTAAATTCTGTTTCTGTATATATATTACTTACTTTCACTAACAAGTATAACTAAAAAAAGCCTGGTTGTACAAACCCAGACTTAAACTAAAAAGTATACTTACTATTTAAAAACGATAAGCTTATAGCCTATGAAGTTCCAAATCAAAGAACCAAAAGTTGCGACAATTTTAGCAATATTTACATTCAGTTGTTCGTTTGCAACCAAACCTTGATTCGAAACCAAAGCTAACAAAACGCTATTAATAATTAATCCCACGACGCTAACTAAAAAGAAAGGCAAAAAAGAACCTTTCTGATTTGAAGATTGTTGTCCAAAAAAGCCAAAACTGTGCAAAATTATAACCTGCACAATTACATAGATAACTAAAACAATTAAATAAAAATAAGCCGGGGCAACCATTTTAGCACCTAAAACAGCTAAAACAAAAGCTAAAAACCCAATCACGCCAACCAAAACTAACCTAAAAAAGTTTTTAACTGCTGAAATAGTTTCCGCTGTACTTCCAAAAGTCCAATATTTATTCCAAAAGTAACTCTGTACCACTGCCAAAAGAAAACCCGGTACGTTTATTCCACCTAACCCAAAACCAGACTTAATGTTAAAAGCCTGAGTAAAGAAATTCAAAATTAAAAAGTCTAAAGCCGTGTTTAAAACGCCAATAGCTACAAACCTTAACAATTGCAAAATTATTGGCTTTCTTTGTAGAAGGTCAGTTATTTTTTGACTTAAACTTGTATTGTTTGAAGCTAATACTCCTTCGGTCATAGTTGTCGTGATAGTTATTGTTTCTAAATCCTACAACTCCTCGTCTTCGTCGATAAGTGATTTTCCTTCACCTTCTGTACCCAACTCCACATCCGTACTAGAAATAGCATTAGCTTTTTTTATAACATTTTCAACCGCGGCCCATTCTGCGGTTTGACCTTCTGGAACTACAACTGTAACTTCGTCACCGGCTTCGGCTTTAAAATAAGTCAAAGAAGCTAATAAAACTTTATAAGTTTTACCTTCAGCCAAAACTTTAAAGTCACCTTTTTCGTCCACCAAAAGAATACCCAACATTTTCTTTCTCTCCATTGGGCCAATTTGCTTATATATAAATGAGCCATCTTCGGAAATAGTTAACTTTAAAACATCTCCTTCAATAAGCTTAGATTTAGAAGCATAGTTGGCAGGAACCGGATACTGCTTTTTGTCCGGACCAATCATATTCTGTCCATCAAAAACACCTTCAATAACTTTTCCACCTTCACTAATACCTAAATTCACAGCTTTGTCGGCAAGGTTTGCCAGGTTGGCTTTAGTAGCCGGACCGCCCATCATATCACGCAAAAGCTGTTTGGCTGACTGGATATTCTTTTCCGCAGAATCTATCATCTGCGCAATTAAAGCTAAATTCGAAGTCTTGTCCATAAAAAATAGTTTTGTTTTAGACTAATTTTTGTTTCAGAGTACAATAAAATGACATAAATATTATATCACAAAGCCAAGATTTTTAGCAAATTATGTCTAGTGGTGCCCGTGATCAGCTTTTCCACCTCCACCACCTCCACCTTTTTGAACACCTAAAACCCTTTCTATTGGATTGGCTAAAAATTGGTAAGCTAAAGCCCCGACAGCAAATAGAAACTCTCTGCGTGTAGTTATATCAGCCAAATTAACCGGGGCCTTTAACATTTCAAAAAAACCAGCTTCTTTATTACCGCCCCCATGCCCACCACTTTCATGACCTCCATGACCACCATGATCGCTCATATTTTTATACTTCCTTCTGGCTTAGGAAAAACATAAGTTTCGTCTTTTAACAAAACAATAAGTTTTTCCAAAATTGGATATTCTTGTAAATTTTGATTTAAAAAATTTATTAAATCCTGTCTGTTTTTTACCGTATCTAAAAAAGGTTCGTATTTTTGCATAAGCAAGGCCAGCTGTTTTCCAGTAATATTTTTTAGGTTATATTGTTCATCTAAAAACCTACAATAAATGTTAATATAATTTTCTTCCATAAGGTAATTTTACCTCAAAACTGGTCCTGAAATCAATAACCTTTATTATCCTCTAATGACTTATTGATCTATAAACTACTTTCTACGTTAGGAAGCGCTTCACTCATATTTTCAGCTACCTGACTAGATTCCAAAAGTTCTGACTCAACTTCAGAACGGGCTCTGCCATGTTTAAGCCTAGAAAGTTGTCTAATTGCTAAACTTAGTTCCTCTGAATTCCCCCCAGACAAAGGCAAGGTGCTTAAGTTAAAAGGCTTAGAAGCTGTACCTTGAATCATAAGCTTGGCGTAAGCGTTAAAACGCTCTATATTTACCAAATCAAACTCGTTGAAAGTGGGGGCAAATTCTTTTGCTAAAACCTCCGCGTCTTCAGCCCCGGTTCTAAACACCATCATGGTACCGGCATTACCAAACACCGCGTCCCTTAGGTCTTTAGAAGCCGCGCCTTGCGCTCCGGCTTGCTGTTCTAACTGACCTAAATACTGGTGCGCCATAATTAAATTAAGTTTATACTTTCTAGCTTCTGAAAGAATGGAGGAAAAAGCGTCAGTAATAAAGTTTTGAAACTCGTCCACGTACAAATAAAAGTCTTTACGCTTGTCTTCGGAAATGTCTGCCCTAGAAAGCGCTGCCATTTGAATTTTACTTACTAAAATCAAGCCCAAAAGCTTAGCGTTAATTTCTCCGGTTCTGCCTTTAGAAAGGTTTACTAAAAGCACTTTGCCTTCGTCCATTATTTTTCTAAAGTTAAACCCTGACTTAGACTGACCAACAATGTTGCGCATCATAGTGTTTTCTACAAAACGTCCAACTTTAGAAATTAAATACCCCAACATTTCCGACTTATGAAAGTCGGAAGTCTTTGCCATTTCTTTTTCCCAAAAAAGCTTAACCACCGGGTCTTTAACTTTAGAAACTTTATATTTTTGAAACTCGGTGTCAGTAAAAATCCTAGGAATGTCGGCAATGGTTCCGGGGTGTTCTTCATCTGCCATGAGCGTTAACATGGCGTTGCGCATGTTATGCTCAAACATTGGCCCAAGCATAGCCGGGTCAGTAACTAATTTATAGAAAATGGAAATCATTTCCTGTACGGCAAAGTCTTTCTGTTCTTCACTGTCCACCTCTAACATGTTTAAACCCACTGGTCTCTCCATGTCAAAAGGCTCAAACAAAATTATATCTTCCGCCCGCTCTTTCGGCGCCCGAGTTAAAATGTCTTGAATTAAGTCCCCGTGCGGGTCAATTACACACATGCCTTCGCCGTTTTTTAAGTCCTGCAAAGCCATGTTTGCCAAAAGCCACGACTTACCACTACCTGTACGCCCCAAAATATATGTATGCCTTCTCCTGTCTTCCCGCATTTGAAAAATTGGGGTCTCTAAACCGCGATAAATGTTTTTACCCAAAAGTATACCGGATTCAGGTATGTTAATTGGCGGAGGAGCTTTTTTTGACACCAGCCACTTTACATTCGGAGTTTCAATATACGGTGTTGGCAAATGCCATAAACTTGCCATTTCTTCAGTATTTAAAATTCCACTTCGTCCGTTGTCCCTGAAAATTCTAAAAATATAATCTTTTAAAATATCACTCTTATTTCTTTTCTTAACTTTAAACCCGTTAAAAGGTGGCATGTTGAACTGCAAAAAACTGGCTAACAAGTTTCGCATGTGAAGTTGACTGTTACTAGAAGTTTCAGAAGAAGTCACCAGCCTAACATTTACTTTATAACCAGGACGACTGGCTTTTTCTTCCAACTTCTTAACTATCTCTTGTTGCATAGGTGTAAGCTGAATCGGAGAATAATACCCACTTAAATCTTTGTGGGAATGTGAACCTTGAAAATTTTTACTTCCCCCTCCGGACAAACTCCTTCCCACAGCTTTCAAGAATCCAGTAAATAGCCTGTACACGTGCCCACGTTCAACTAACTCAGGGTTTTTTCCCTGCTGAATTTCTAAAGCCATTTTCCTTGGCCTCCCTTGCCAAAGTGTGCCTGCCGGACTAATTACAAACTGTACCGCTGCGCCTTCGTTTTCGGTCAGCTTGCTCATGGCGTTTGTAATTGCATTTAACGGGTCGGTTTCGGTATGTTTGTAAGTTCTGAAAGGGTAAACGTACTGCTTAGAAAGCTGTAATTCTTCTACTTCAATATATCCTTTGTCAGAAAAAGGGTTATAGCCTTTGACTTGTTCAATAAAAGCGTGAGGGTATTGCGCTTGGACTTGCTTTTCGACTAACTGCTGCAGATGCGCGGGACAATTTATGTAAAATGAAATTTTCTTGTCTGTACAGGCAATTTCAAAACTGTAATAATCTTTACCCTGAAGCCAACCTTTACGCCCGCCGGATTCTGAAAGGGCGGTAAAAAGTTGTTCGGCAATGGCGATTAAGTTCTTTTTTTCTTCGTCATTTTTTTGTCTTTCTTTTTCATCAGAATTCTCCTTAGGCATCAAAATTTCCAAAAACACCCAGTCCATGGTTCTTGGCACTACATGTTTAGTGTGATAAACATGCCTTTTGTAGAAATAAAAAAAGACAGCGGCAAAGACCGCGGTCAAAACTATTAGCGCACCCAGCGCCAGTTGAATTGTACTGAATTCAAAGGCCATTTATTTTTGTTTTTGAAACTTTTACCTTTTAACCTAATTCTTTCTATTCTGACTTAACCTTAAAATATTATCTAAAAGTTGCTTAGCGTTAGTACCCTTATCACCTTGTCCCAGGGCAATTTGCTCATCATGAATAATGTTTTCAAGTTGAGCGGATGAAAGCATGGGAGCTTCAGCCTCACCAACATCAACATTATTTTCTACTGCTTGAATATTCCCTAAAGCACTCTTAACACCTACTTCGAGATTTATTGGTTTATCAGAATGCTCTGTATCAATGTCTTCAACTCGCTTTCTAGCTTCTTGTGTTTCGACGGAACCAAAACCGGCCTCTAAAGAGGCCTCGGGAATTGATTGTAGTTGTTTTTCAGGAACTCCAATTTCTGGCATAAAATAACTTATATATTATAACATATTTAAACTCAAACGACTGATTATTGTACATTTTTTTGCCGTTTCTGTCAATTCTGTAGGCATCTGTAATTTGATATTTTTCTGCAGCTTCTGTAGCTAAACCTTCCCCTCTTTCTCCCATTTCTTTTCAAGCTTTCTAATTTGGGGTTCGTCAAAACCTAAGTGATGACCAATTTCATGCCAAACCACCCTCCTAACCAACCTTGGGATGTTTTCTTCACCTCCGGAAAACTGTTCTATCGTGCCTTTCCAAATAGTTATTTTATCAGGCAAAACTGGCGAAGTGCCATAAGCACTTCCTCGGTGAAGTTTGGACACACCATGATACAGCCCAAACAAAGAATTGTCGGGGCTAAAACCTTCTTCCAAAACTATGTCAACGTTATTTATTTTTTCCCGAATCGCCTCGGGCAACGCTTCAATAGCCTCATTTATATAATTTTCAAACTGTTCTTTTTCCATTTAAATAAAAATTTAGTTTGCTCTCATAATCTTCAAAGTCACTATAAAACTCCGCGTGAAAACCAAAGGCTTTCGCTGCTTCCACGTTTTTCATGTCATCATCTAAAACTAATGACTCTTCTTTTTTTACGTTAGATAACTTTTTTAAAACTTCGGTCCAAAACTCTGGTTGTTTCTTAAAACAACCTAACTCACACGAAGGAAAAACCCCGTCTACCAAACTGTCAAAACCTAAATTTTTTTTAAAAAATTCTACTCTATACTTTTCATTGTTAGTAGTAACGAAGCATTTAATCCCCTGATTTCTTAAATTTTTTATGCTTTCTACCACTCTGCCGTCCAGTTCGTTACCGTACCTAAACCATTCACCCAAAATTTCATCAACTGACTTTTTTATTCCCCATTTTTCCAAGTAAGGAGCAAACTTTTCTTTCAAATCAGCTTTTCCGGCTTCACATAACAAAAAATCGCCTTTGTAAAAAGCATTCAAACTTTCTAAAGATATATTATATTCTTTAGCCAGTTCTTTACTGTAGTAATCATGTTTTTTAATGATTACCCCGTCAGCGTCAAAAAATATTGTTTTAATCATAACCCCGTAATTTTTTTCACTTGCGGATACAGTTCATTGTAACTTTGTATATTCCCGCCCACAAAGATTCTATCCCTCGGTTGGATTTTCTCGCCTCCATCTATATTGGTAAACCTGCCTCCGGCCTCTTTAATTATAAGCTGCCCGGCGAATTCAGGAAAAGTATCTTTCGTAAAAGCAATTACCCCGTCGGCTCGACCACTAGCAACCTTACAATAATTTACCGCCATCGAATAGAAATTTTTATCAACTTCTTTGTCCTTAACGAATTCCAAAACCTTTGTTATAACCTCGGGTTCTTTCCAAGCAAGCGATGGCCTAATAATTACTCTATTCGTTCTGTCACTTACCTGAATCGCCTTACCGTTTAAATATGCACCTTGCTGGCCATAAGCTGTAAATAATTCTTTCACGCTCGGATCATAAACTACCGCGAACTGGGGTTGATGGTTAACCAAATGCGTTAAAACAATCGCATAATGCGATTTACCTTCAATAAACCTATGTGTCCCGCTGATAGGATCAATCACCCATAAATTTGCCGATCGTTCAAAAACATTGTTTTCTTCCTCTGCATAAACCTTCTGGTCGCGTCCAAACCGACTCACCAGGGATTTTAAGCCTCTTTCGATTGCCAAATCTTCTTCGGTCAGATTGATTTTCATGACGCCGATGTCTTTAACATTACCAGCTCTCAAAAGCAACCTGTTCCCCGAGTCAACAATGAAATCTATAATATCCTTATATTTTTCTTCCATATACGGTAAGATAAAATTTAAAACCCGCCCTCGACTTCGCTCGGAACAGGTTTATTCTAACATTATTCGCTTGAACCTAAAACCTTGTACTTAAACCTTAAAACCCTTCGTAATCGTGCATGGTTAACTGCGCTTCTATTTTCTTGATAATTTCAATAACTACAGACACCACAATCAAAAGCGAAGTACCACCAATAGCAAAACTTCCGGGTATGTTTAACAGCTTTGGAACAATTAGAGGGAAAACTGCAATTAAAGCTAAGAAAAATGCACCAGCTAAAGTAATGCGGTTAAGCACACTGGAAAGGAAATCTGCAGTTTGAGCACCCGGCCTAAGCCCCGGTACAAACCCACCGTTTTTCTGAACATTTTCCGCTATTTCTTGAGGATTAAATACCACAGCCGTATAAAAGTAAGTAAATGCCATTACTAACACAAAATAAGTTATACCATAAAACCAGCCTTGCTGAGAATTAAAGAGGTTAATAACTGTCTGGGCAAAATTCGCCAGAGCAGCTGATTTTGCGTTAATAAAGAACTGAGCAATTAATGCCGGAAAAATCATTAAAGAAATTGCAAAGATAATTGGAATTACACCGGCCTGGTTTAACCTTAAAGGTAAATGAGTATTTACCCCGCCAAAAAGTTTATTACCCCGAACTCTTTTAGCATAGGCAATAGGTATGTTTCTTTGGGCTTCCGTTACCAAAACAACACCGGCTATAACTATTAAAACCAAGGCTACAATTCCTAAAATTGTTGGGACAGCATTTGGGTTACCACTGAAAAGTTGGTAAGCCTGGTTAAATGAAGCCGGTAACTGCGCAACTATACCTGCGAAAATAATTAAAGAAATACCGTTACCAATGTCAAACTCTGACATAATTTCACCCAACCACATAATTAACATAGTTCCGGCTGTAACTGAAAGCAAAGTAATAAACCACTGAAAAGGTGTGAATCCGGAAAGCAGTTGCCCTTGACTTTGGTTTTGCAAAAGACGGATAGTTCCAAAACCTTGCAAAAGAGCTAAAGGAATGGCTAAATAGCGAGTATACTGGTTAATCTGAGCCCTACCGGCTTCCCCGCCTTCTTTAGACATTTCCGCAAAGGAAGGCACAACTATGGTCAAAAGTTGCATAATAATAGAAGCAGTAATATATGGGCTAACTCCCAGCATAGCTATGGAAAAGTTAGTTAAAGCGCCACCGGAAAAAATATTAAGTAAACCTAAAAACTGGCTCTGATCCAAAATAGCTTTAAACTGACTTGCGTCTACCCCGGGAATTGGTACATGAGCTAAAACTCTGGTAACCAAAAGCAAACAAAGCACAATAAAAATCTTATTGCGCAAGTCAGGCGTTTTCCAAATAAGGGTGAATTTATTCACAGAATAATTTTATGATTAAATAAGATTTAATGATTGACCAAGATTTATACTGCACTAATTTTTTGTCATTCTTGATCATTCTTGATCATTCTTGATCATTTCACTCATTATACCACGACTTATTTACCTACAGTACCGCCGGCTTTTTCAACCGCTTCTTTTACAGAAGCTGAAACAGGAACTTTCAAATTCAATTTCTTTTTGATTTCACCTTTTAAAATTTTCACTGAGGCATGTTTCTTGTCTACCAAACCTTTGGCTTTCAAGCTTTCTAAAGTGACCGCACTGCCGTCTTCAAAAACATTTAACTTAGTCAAACTTAAAACAACGGGTTTTGTATTTAAAGAATTAAAACCTCTAAGTTTAGGTGTTTGTCTAATTAAAGGCTGGCGACCACCTTCAAAACCTGCGGGCATTTTACTATGACCTGTTCTGGCAGTTTGTCCTTTACCACCACGGGTAGAATAAGTACCGTGTCCGCTTCCCAAACCACGACCAACAACTTTTCTGCGGTGAGTAGACTTTGGATTTCTTTTGATTGAATGAAGTTTTAACATATCTTTACTAATTACGAATCGATACTAATTTACGAATACTAAATAAATAAAATTAACCTTAGAACCAAGAATTAGTATATTTGTACTAATTCGTAATTCGTAAATACTATTTTCTCATCTTCGCTAACTGCTCTTTGCTTTTCATCTTCTTAAAAGCTGCGAAAGTGGCTTTTACGTTGTTAACTTTGTTATTTGAGCCAAGCATTTTGCAAACTATATTTTTAATTCCGGCAAGTTCCATAACACTACGAACAGCACCACCGGCAATAACACCTGTACCAGGCCTAGCTGGTTTTAACATTAAAGAAGAAGACTTGTACTTAATTTTAAGTTCATGAGGAATAGTTTCAGCAACTAAAGGCAAGGTTACCATGTTCTTTTTAGCAGCATTTACAGCTTTATTTACACTTTCAGAAACATCAGCGCCTTTTTTCAGACCCATACCAACTTTACCTTTATGGTCACCAATAACAACTAACGCGCGAAAACGCATGCGTTTACCACCGGCAACTACACGCGTAACTCTTTTGACTTCAACCACTTTTTGGTCAAACTCACTGCGTTCTCTGTTATCACCTTTTTGTTGTCTGCGTCTTTTTTCCATAAATATATCTAAACTACTATTAATTAAAACTTAAGGCCACCTTCTCTAGCTGCTTCGGCTAAAGCCTTTACTCTACCGTGATAAGCATAACCACCTCGATCAAAAACAATTTGTTTAATGCCTTTAGCTGTTGCTTTTTCTGCAACCAATTTACCAACAGCAGAAGCAATTTCGGTTTTTTTACCTTTAATCTTAACTTCTTTACTGCTGGCAGAAACTAAAGTTTTTCCTGAACTGTCATCTATAGCTTGTGCATAAATATGAGCACTTGCCTTAAAGACATTCAACCTTGGAATAGTGGCTGTGCCAAAAACACGGCTTCTGACTCGATTGTGCCTTATTTCTCTCTTTATTCGCTTATGCTTTGCTGCTGATTTCATAACTTTAAAATTAAACTAATGAGAAAGACTACTTACCTCCACCGACTACTTTAACCACTTTACCGGCTTTTCTAATAATAGTTTCGTCTAAATACTTAATTCCTTTGCCTTTGTAAGGTTCTGGTTTTTTCAGTTCTCTAACTTCTGCAGCAAACTGACCAACTCTTTGCTTGTCAGCACCGGCAATAGTAATAACGTTTTTTTCAACAGTAACGGTTAAGTCTTTTGGAATTGGTACAATTACAGGATGAGAAAACCCTAAGCGCATTTCTAAATTAGTCGTTTTCAATTCAACTTTAAAACCTACGCCGTTAATTTCCAACTTCTTTTCAAAGCCTTTAGTTACTCCGTCAGCCATATTTTGAACAAGCGAGCGGAATAAACCCCACAATGAACGTTCTTTCTTATTTTCCTTTAAAGCAACATCAACTAAAATTTCTTTTTCAGAAACAGTAACTTGAACTTTTGGATGAATTTCCAAAACCAAAGTACCCTTAGGACCGGTGACAGTCAAAGTATTGTCTTTCATTTCTGCCTTAACTCCTGCAGAAAGCACTATTGGTTTTTTTCCTATTCTAGACATAATATAATTTCTCGATTAAATAAAATTTATGAATTGACCATAATTTATTCTTGCGGTAATTTTTGTCACTCTTGGCAATTTTGATCATTTTTGGTCATTTACTTTACCAGATCTGACAAATAACTTCCCCGCCTAAATGGGCTTTACGAGCTTGCTTGTCGCTCATGAGGCCTTTGGAAGTAGAAACCACTGTAACTCCGAAACCACTGTTAGTTCTTGGCAGCTTTTCTACGGACAAGTAAATTCTCTGCCCTGGTTTGCTAACTCTCTTTACACCAGAAATAACCGGATCGCCTTCTGTAGAATATTTTAAACCAATCTGTAATTGCTTTATTTTACCCGTTATTTCTTGCACGCTTGAAACAAAACCTTCCTTTAAAAGCATGTTAGCCAGGTTTGCTTTAAACTTTGAGTATGGCAAAACCAGGTCGCCTTTTTTAGCGGCTGTTGCGTTGCGAATTCTGGTTAACATGTCAGATATTGGATCGGTATACATAATATAATTTCTTGATTAAATAAAATTTATGAATTGACCATGATTTATTCTTGCAGTAATCTTTGTCATTCTTGGCAATTTTGATCATTTTTGGTCATTTACTTTACCAGCTTGCTTTGACTACTCCCGGAATTTCACCTTTACTAGCCAATTCTCTAAAGCAAATACGACACATATTGAAGTCTCTCATATAGCCGGCTTTTCTGCCGCATTTCCAACAGCGTCTAATTATTCTGGTAGAATACTTAGCCTTAACCATACTTCTTTTTGCTCGTGCAATATGTGCTTTTGTAGCCATTTTCTAAAATTAATCTTAATTACTGCTTAAAGGGGAAACCCATCTCTTTTAATAATTCTCGGGAAACGTCGTCATTACCTGAATTGATTACAATTGTAACTTCCATTCCAAATATATGTTCTAAAGCTGCAGAAGAAATTTCCGGAAAAACCAAATGTTCTTTTAAACCCAAGTTATAGTTACCTCTGCCATCAAAACCTTTTGAGGAAACACCTTGAAAGTCTCTAACTCTTGGCAGGGAAATGTTAATTAACTTGTCCAGGAAACTATACATTCTAAAGCCTCTTAAGGTGGCAGTCAAGCCAACGATTTGGTTTTCTCTAACCTTAAATCCTGCAATGGACTTTCTAGCTTTAGTTCTCACCGGAGCTTGGCCCAAAATTTGCTTTAAGTCTTCAACCATTTTATCAACGGTTTTTGAATCCTTAATAAGCTTACCAATACCTACGTTAATAACAATTTTCTGCACCTTAGGCACTTCCATAACATTCTTAAAACTGAACTTCTTTTTCAAGCTTGGTACAATGTCTTTATTAAATTTTTCCTGTAATCTTTCCATAATAGTTTATTCCTTATTGATTCTCTCTCCAGGAGATGGAGAGAGTTAGAGAGAGGTCGGATTTTTCAAACCTCTCTGTCCCGATTTCATCGGGACATCTCCCCATGCATTGGGGAGAACAGTATTGTACTTCGTTCTATACGGGCTTTCCACTGTCTTTACCTATTCTTTGCTTTACACCACTTTCTGTAAACTTATATCCTATACGACTGGGATTACCTGAGTTACTGTCTATAAGTATCAGCTTGGAAACGGACATACCGGCTGGAAACTGAATCTTCTTGCCCGGTTCGCCGGCTTTCTTACTTCTCTCAAAGCGAGTATGAACGTTAATGTTCTCAACAACCACTTTACCAAGTTTTGGTAAAACGGTAAGAACTTTACCAGTTTTGCCCTTGTCTTTACCAGAAAGGACTTTAACTGTGTCGCCTTTTTTAATTTTCATCTTTGCAATCTTCATACCTTTACAAATTACGAATTGATACTAATATACGAATCTTTAATAAATAAGTTTTTCTTTGGAATCATGAATTAGTATATTTGTACTAATTCGTAATTCGTACTTTCTATATGACTTCCGGGGCAAGGGAAATTATTTTCTTAAAACCATCTTTATAATTACCCAAAGCTTTTTCACGAATCTCTCTCGGAATTGGCCCGAAAATACGGGTTCCCTTAGGTTCGCCGGTTTCTTTGTTTACCAACACCCCGGCATTCTCATCAAAGCGAATATAGGAACCGTCTTTTCTGCGAATTTCTTTGCGTAAACGTACAATCACAGCATATACTTTATCACCCTTTTTTACAGAAGAATTTGGAGAAACTTGTCTTACAGAACCCGCAACAATGTCACCCACAGTAGCAAAACGATTACTGTTTTTACCGTTCACGCTAAACACATTAACGACTTTCGCGCCGGTGTTATCTGCTATTTTAATGTAAGATCTTACTTGTAACATACTTTTACCAATTACGAATAGATACTAATATACGAATATTTAATAAATAGGGTTTTTCTTTGAAATCAGGAATTAGTATATTCGTACTAATTCGTAATTCGTAAACTTATACTTTTCTTACTACTTTAAACCTCTTATCTTTACTCTTTGGAGCAATGGATTCTATTTCTACCTTTTCACCAGTCTTGTATTCGTTTTTCTCGTCATGAGCTTTAAATCTTTTGGAAACTGTATAAGACTTGTGATATTTGGCATGCCTCTTACGCATATCTACCTTGACCACTACGGTTTTATCCATTTTGTCAGAAACAACCAAGCCAATCATTAATTGTTTTTTAGAAGTAATTGTCATATATAAAAATTATTTACTCTCGCTTGAAACTTTAATATTACCTAAAAAAGTCATTACTCTAGCAATATCTTTTTTAACCTGCCCTAATTTACTTACGTTCTTTAACTGGTTCAGTTTTAACTTCAAAGTCAAATCATGCGCTTCCGACTTTAAGTCTTGGAGCATTTTCTTTACTTCGGCTTCAGATTTGGTTGTAAGTTCTTTGTACTTCATCTTTTACTAATTACGAATAGATACTAATATACGAATCTTTAATAAATAGGGTTTTCTTTGGAATCAGGAATTAGTATATTCGTACTAATTCGTAATTCGTAAAATTTCTACCCGCGGTGTTCTTTTTCTAAAAATTTAGATTTAACCGGCAGTTTGTAACTGGCAAGCCTCATGGCTTCCTGAGCTTGTTCTTTAGTAACTCCGTCCATTTCAAACAAAATTTTCCCTTTTTTTACAACTGCTACAAAATGGTCAACCGCACCTTTACCTCCACCCATAGGACTTTCGTTTCCATGCACAGTTACAGGCTTGTCAGCAAAAACGCGAATCCAAATCTTACCGCCTCTTTGTACGTATCTGGTCATGGCGCGCCTGGCGGACTCAATTTGTCTTGCAGTCACCCAAGAACCTTCAACAGCTTTAAGGGCAAAAGTACCGAAAGCAATCTGCTCACCGGCAGTTGCTTGGCCTTTAGTGTCACCACGGTGGTGTTTGCGGTGTTTTAATTTTTTAGGGATAAACATATCTTTACGAATTACGAATCAATACTAATTTACGAATAATTAAATAGTTATGCTTTTTCTACTACACTTTTCTTAGCTTCAACATTTTTTTCCTGGAAAACATCACCTTTGTAAATCCATACCTTTACACCAACAGTTCCGTAAGTAGTGTAAGCTGTACTTCGAGCAAAATCAATCTCAGCTCTTAAAGTATGTAAAGGAATTTTTCCTGAAGAAAGGTGTTCAGTTCTGGCAATTTCTGCGCCATTGAGCCTACCACCAATTGCAACTTTTGCTCCCTTAGCGCCGGCATTCATAACTTGTTCCAAAGCTTGCTTCATGAGTCTTCTGAAAGCTACGCGTTTTTCAATCTGTTCTGTAATAAAGTCGGCAATAACTTGAGCTTGAAGGTTAACTTCCCGAATCTCCTCTATATTAATCTTCAATTCTTTCTTAATATTCAACTTAGCCTTAACCTTCTTCTTTAAATCTTCAATTCCTGCGCCACCTTTACCAATAATCAAACCCGGTTTAGTAGTTTTAATAACCACAGTAATTGTTCCATCGTTAAAGCGTTCAATATCAACTCTAACTAACCCGGCCTTTTTAAGATGTTTTTCCAAATAAGTACGAATTTTAACGTCTTCCTGAAGCTGTTCTCTGTAAGCGCCACGAGAAAACCACTTGGATTTCCAAGTATCGGTAATTTTAAGTCTTAATGAAGTTGGGTTAATCTTATGTCCCATAAATCTTTACTAATTACGAATCAATACTAATTTACGAATTGGTTAATAAATAAGGTTTTTTTTAGAATCAGGAATTAGTATATTCGTACTAATTCGTAATTCGTAAAAAGTTATTCTCCCGACTTTCTGTTAAAGAGTCTGCGCTTTTGAGTAACTGTGTTCATCTTTCTTTGTTCGTCAGTCTTAATTACTCTCTGCTTCTTTACTTCCTTAACTTTCTTTTCACCTTCAACTGCTTGTTCCGGTATCTTACCTTCCACTACTTCGTCTTTCTTTGCTTTTAAGAAGTCTAAATTCCTGCCGGCCTTTTTACCTTTCGCTACTTTTTCTTCCAAAACAATGTTTATATGAGACATCTTTCTGCGGATAACGAAAGCACTGCCACGAGCTCTTGGAAAATATCTCTTCATTACTTTACCCATGTCGGCGGTAATGCTTTTAATAACTAAACTTGCCGGGTCTAAGGCAAAGTTATGTTGAGCGTTGGCAACTGCAGACTTAATAAGTTTTAAAACCATTGGGGCAGCTTTTTTGGTCGTATGCTGAAGTTCTACCATTGCATCCACTACGTTCATACCTTTGACCAAGTTTGTAACCAATCGCACCTTTCGTGGCGCAATATGAAGATCCTTGGCAAATGCCGTGACAAGTTTTGGGGTATTAAGTTTTTTAATTGCTGCGGTCATGTACGTAATTGATCAAGATTAAATAAGATTTATTGATTGACAATGATTTAAATTGCAGTAATTTTTGTCATTCTTGGCAATTTTGATCATTTTTGGTCATTTACTTTACTTCTTGGCTGGTGTCTTTGCTTCATCCATCTTAGCTTTTTCTGCTGCGGCGGCTGCTAACTCTTGGTCTTTAGCCATTTTACCACCATGACGGTTAAACTTACGCGTTAAAGCAAATTCACCCAATTTATGTCCAACCATATTTTCAGTCACAAAAACTGACACGTGAGTTCGGCCATTATGCACTAAAAAAGTAAATCCGACAAACTCAGGTGCAATAGCCGAATCCCTAGACCAAGTTTTAATTTGGTCCTTGCCGGCTTTGCCTGCCAAAACTTTTTTTACAAGTTTTGGGTCAATATATGGTCCTTTTTTTAAACTTCTAGACATATTTTTACTAATTACGAATTTTAATAAATAGGTTGTTTCTTTAGAATCAAGAATTAGTATATTCGTACCAATTCGTAATTCGTAAAAAACTACTTGCTTCTGCGCTTAATAATCATGTGGTTACTGTATTTCTTCTTAAGTCTGGTCTTAACACCCATTGCATGTTTACCCCACGGAGTCTTTGGATACTTCATACCAATTGGGTTATGACCTTCACCACCACCATGAGGGTGATCTACCGGGTTCATGGCTTTACCACGAACAGTTGGACGTATGCCCATGTGTCTGGACCTACCGGCTTTTCCAATTCTGACATTCATCCAGTCTGCGTTAGCTAACTGACCCATAGTTGCAGCACAAGTGTCTTTAATCTTGCGAATTTCACCTGAAGGCATTTTCAAAAGTGCATAACCTGCTTCCATGTTCTGTAAAATAGCATAAGCACCGGCACTGCGAGCAATTCTTCCGCCTTGGCCCGGAGCTAACTCAATGTCGTGAATAAAACTTCCAACCGGAATATTTTTTAAAGCTAAACGGTTACCGGGTAAAATTTCAGCTGTGTCACTAAACATAACTCTGTCACCAACTTTTAAACCTTGTGGGGTTAAAATATAGCGCTTTACACCGTCCGCATATGCAAGTAAGGAAATAAAAGCGGTACGTCCCGGGTCGTATTCAACGGTCTTAACTAAAGCTGGAACATTCTTTTTATCTGTTCTGGAAAAATCTAAAATTCTAAGTTTTTTTCTTGCACCGCCGCCATGATGTCTAACACTAATTTTTCCGCTGTTGTTTCGGCCACCAGCTCTGCCTTTAGCAACTACCATCCCTTTTGGGGTTTTGGACTTTTTATGCAATACCGAATAGTCGGTCACACTGTGAATGCGCCTGCCTGCGGATGTTGGTTTGTAAAGTTTAACGGCCATAATATTTTAGTTGAAAGTTATCAGGTTATAAAGTTTTTAAAGTAATTACTTGATGAACTTGAAGGACTTTATAAACTTGTTACTAAACTGCTTCAGCTGTGGCAATTCTGTCACCTTTTCTTAAAGTTACAATTGCTTTCTTAAAGTCAGAAGTTCTACCGGCCATGTTTTTAAAATTCCTTGTCTTGCCTTGCATCTTAACAATATTGACTCTGACAACTCTAACTTTATAGGAAGTTTCAATAGCTTTTTTAACTTCAATCTTGTTGGCTTTATTGGCAACCACGAAAACATACTTGTCTTGACTGTTGAGCTTTGTGGCTTTTTCGGAAATTCTTGGCTGCACAATCACTGACTGTAGCGCAACTGAAGACATTAAGACTTCTTGGGAAGCCTCTTGTTTCTCTGGGGTTTCAGTTTTTTTAGTAAATAAAGCCATAAACTAATTTAAAATCCTAATTATTCGAATTCGTATCCCAATGCTCCGAAAATTTTATTTGGATCATTAGGATAGAATTAGGGTTATTCGGATTATGTTGTCTTCTTAATATCTTTTAAATATGTTTTTTCAATTACTGCAAGACTGTCTTTAAAAACTAACAAGCTATCAGACTTTAAAACATCCACCACATTCATACTGTTAGCTAACATATAGTTAATTCCCGGAACGTTTCTTAAAGCACGGGAAATGTTTTTATCGCTCTTAGGGACAACTAGAGTAACTTTTGTACCAATTTCCTTAATCGCTTTTTTAAAACCGGCTAAAACTTTAACAAATTCTTTAGTCTTCACTGGTTCTAAAACTATTCGGTCAACAACCACAAAATTTCCGTGTTTAACCTTGTCTGAAACGCACATAAACAAAGCCTGTTTTTTAGCTTTCTTATTTATCTTCAATTCCCAGTTACGGCTTGCTCTTGGACCAAAAGTCACACCACCATGTCTCCAAATAGGACTGCGGATACTACCAACGCGGGCTCTACCTGTTCCTTTTTGCTTCCAGGGTTTTTTACCACCACCGGCAACTTCGCCTCGAGTTTTGGTGTTTGAAGTCCCTTTGCGAGCACCTCTTTGCTGAATCCTTACCGCTTCTGCAACCAAATGTTCTTTTGGAGCAACGCCAAAAATCTTGGAATTGAGTTCCACTTCACCAACATTTTCAGCTTTTTGGTTATAGACTGGTAATTTCATACTTTACTAATATACGAATCTTTAATAAATAAGTTTTTTCTTTGGAATCAGGAATTAGTATATTCGTACTAATTCGTAAAAACTATTTCTTCTTTTTCCCATCTGACTCCGGTTCAGATTTGGTTAAGGGTTTTACTTTACCGGTAGAAATTATTCTAACAAAGCCGTTTCTATGTCCAGGTACTGCACCTCGCAAGCTAATTAAATTCTTTGCAGGGTCCACTTCTACCACCTGGAGATTTTTTACAGTTACTTGCTCAACACCCATATGTCCGGACATTCTTAAACCTTTACGAGTATGTTGAGGAAACCTTTGACCAATAGAACCTACTGACCTTGGCTTGTTATGACCGTGAGAAGCCGGAAACCCTTTAAAGCCGTGTCTCTTCATGGCACCGGCAAAACCGCGGCCTTTTGAAACACCCACTACGTTTACCAACTCACCAACCTGAAAACCGGACAAGTCTAGTTTTTGGCCACGTTCCATTTTACCTTCCGGAGAAGTTCTAAACTCTGCTAAAACAGAAAAAGCGCCCAAATCCTTCAGGTGACCTGAAAGTGCTTTAGATGCTTTTGCTTTTTTGCCGTCCTTTGAAACTTTTTTTGGTCCAATACCAACCTGCACTGCGTTGTATTTGTCCTTGCCTTCAGCAGTTTTAACTTGTGTCACGGTCATGACCCCGGCCTTAATAACAGTAATAGGAAAAGCCTCACCAGTTTTCTGGTCAAAATATTGACTCATATTTAGCTTTTTTCCTAAGGCAAAGTTCATATAAATAAGTTAGGGCTTAAGCATTAATCCAAGTGCGAGGCATTTTCCTGAGGATTTTACGAGCCGTAGCTGAGCTACGGTGAGGAAAACCTTGAGGGAAATAACGAAGCAATTGGATTAAACCTGGCTTTAGGACCGGCTCCGCCGGTCAGAAAGACAGGGGTGCGTAAGTCCTAAAATAAAAGCGGGCTTTTACCCGCAATAATAAATAGAGAAAATTCTCTTTTACTTATGTAGGTAAATCGTTCTCTAGTATGCTGAGCTTAAAAGCTTTGACTTACTAGAACTAATCTACAATTATTAAATATCTGTGTAATCTGTTTTTTATCAGTGTATCAGTGGTTAACTCATTTTAATCTCTACATCCACACCAGCCGGTAAGTTCAAATTTGTGAGTGCGTCTATGGTTTTAGGTGTAGCTTCTAAAATATCTATAAGTCTTTTATGCACGCGCATTTCAAACTGCTCACGACTGTCTTTGTGCACAAAAGTTGACTTTAGCACAGTATATTTCGTCTTTTCAGTCGGCAAAGGAATAGGACCAGAAATTCTGGCACCTGTTCTTTTCGCAGTATCCACAATTTGCTTAACGCTTTGGTCAATAAGCTTATGGTCATAAGCCCTGACTTTTATGCGGATTTTTGCGCCTTGGGCGGTTTCTACTTTAGCTGTCTTTTGCATTGAGTGATAATGTGCAAATTAAAAATTGGCTTTAAAATGTCTAGCCACTTGCAATAGTTTATAGGAACTTTATGCTTTTGTCAAATAAACATAGGAGTAAAAACCAAGAAAAAATAATGATTTGATATATTGACAAATATAATATTTTGTGCTATAATATAACCTATTAACTCCTTTTAGTTAAGAGGGTTTTTTGTTTTTATATTTCATCGTTATTGAGTCTTTATGTCGGTGATAAATATATGATGGAAAGTTTACTTTCAATATTTTCGCTTTACTTTTGATCACTGTTTGGAAAAATACAGAATCGTTACCATATGCTTCGTTTGGAAAATATCCAACTTTTTTAAATATTTCTTGCTTTACTACAAAAGTACCCCCGAGAGCCACTTCATTAACATGTATCAACTTTCCTGGACGAAACTTATCTGGCACAAATTCTTCTCCAATAGTCTTTACACCCCCATACAAAAAATCAATCTCTGGGTTTTTCTTTAAAATCTCCTTTCTAAAAGCCAAATGATCAGATGAATACTCATCGTCATCGTCTAAAAAAGTAACGTACTTACCTTTTGCTTTTTCTATGCCTAAATTCTTAGAGATTGCCGAACCAACATGATCATGATTAAAATATATGATATTTTTATTTTCTTTTAAAATCTGAGTAATTTTTTGCGATAGCTCAAGATTTCCTGAATCATCAGAAATAATTAACTCCCAATTGTTCTCTGTTTGAGCCAATACCGAATCAATTGCCCTAACAAGCTTTTTGGGTCTATTATATGCTGAAATAATTACTGAAAAGAATGGTTGTGTTTTTTTCATAGGATACTTATTATAACAAAACTCCGCCCCTTATGGGGCGGAGTTTTGTTACTGTGTTAATCAGTAACTATCCGTGTTTATCGGTTTTAATTACTTAATAATTTTTGTGACAACTCCGGCACCTACAGTTTTACCACCTTCACGAATAGCAAACTTACCTTTTTCTTCCAAAGCAACTGGAGTAATAAGTTTTACAACTAACTTTACAGTATCACCAGGCATAACCATTTCCTGACCTTCAGGCAATGTTACGTCTCCGGTTACGTCTGTGGTTCTTACGTAAAACTGTGGTTTATAACCTTTAAAGAAAGGAGTGTGGCGTCCGCCTTCTTCTTTGCTTAGAACGTAAACTTCAGTTTCAAATTCAGTGTGAGGGTTAATACTTCCCGGTTTGCAAAGCACTTGTCCGCGCTCAACTTCGTCTTTCTTTGTACCGCGAAGCAAAATACCAGCATTGTCACCGGCCATACCACTGTCTAACTGTTTGTTGAACATTTCAATACCGGTTACAACGGTTTTTGAAGTTGGTCTTAAACCAACAATTTCTACTTCTTCGTTAATCTTAATCTGACCACGTTCAATTCTCCCTGTAACCACGGTACCCCGGCCTTCAATAGAGAAAATATCTTCAATAGGCATTAAGTAAGGCTTGTCAGTTTCGCGAACTGGGTCAGGAATGTAGGAATCCAATTTAGAAACTAATTCCAAAATAGTTTTTTCGTATTCAGCGTCACCTTCCAAAGCTTTCAAAGCACTTCCGCGAATAATTGGGGTGTCTTTGCCTGGAAATTCATATTTAGTCAAAAGGTCGCGAATTTCTTCTTCAACCAAGTCCAAAAGTTCTTTATCTTGAACCATGTCACACTTGTTCATGTAAACCACAATGTAAGGCACACCAACTTGGCGAGCTAACAAAATGTGTTCACGAGTTTGAGGCATAGGACCGTCTACAGCAGAAACAACCAAGATAGCGCCGTCCATTTGAGCGGCACCAGTAATCATGTTCTTAATATAGTCAGCGTGTCCAGGACAGTCTACGTGAGCGTAGTGTCTTTTTTCTGATTCATATTCTACGTGAGCGGTGTTAATAGTAATACCGCGAGCTTTTTCTTCAGGAGCGTTGTCAATGCTGTCATAAGCACGAGCTTTAGCTCCACCAGTCTTTGCTAAAACAGTGGTAATCGCCGCTGTTAAAGTGGTCTTTCCATGGTCAACGTGACCAATGGTTCCTACGTTGACGTGGGTCTTGGAACGGTCAAACTTATCTGCCATTTTTTTACCTTTCGTTGTCGTCCGCCAACTGGCGGATCACGACATATCGCCCGAGACCCCCTCACTACTACATCTATCGACTAAACGATGCAGTGCCGAGGGTATCTCTTTCTTTCCTTTCGGAATCCAGGGCTAAAATTAATTGTTTGCTAAAACTTATTTTAATGATATTTATGCATTCTGTCAATTATGCTTGTTAGCCTATCAGTGGATCAGAAATACTGATTAGCTGATTTGCTGACTAGCTGATTAACTAAACTACAAATCGTCTATATCTACCTTCGGACCTTCAAAGTCAAAGCTAGGGTCAATAACTTCTTCGCGCAAATCCACACGAATATGATTGGTTGATTGACTGACTTGTTGATTTACTGATTTATTGATTGGCTGATGAGCTGATTGGCTAATTTGCTGATCGGCTAATTTGCTGATCGGCTGATCGGCGGTTGTGTCCCTGAGCTGTGCTTCTATTATTTTTCGGTTGATATTTTCAACTTCATTTACCTGTTTTTGCAATTTACCTAAAAGCAATTTTTGATATTCTTCTAAAGGTAAAATAACTAACTTAGCCTCCCCCGTTTCGTCCAAGACAAAAAACTTTCCCCCGTCAGCTTTTGCTAAGTTGATTAAGTCCTGAATTGAAGCCATATTTACAAGCTTAAAATGTAAATCTCAAAATGTAAAATGTAGGTGCCCCAAAGGGACTCTATAATTTTCCATTTTGATTTTTCAATTTTACATTCCCTTACGTACATTGATCCCCGCTCTACTTTCAATAATTCCTGCAGCAACGTTCTTTGGTACTTCAGCGTAGTGGTCAAATTCCATAGTGTAAGAAGCTTGACCTTGAGTCATGCTTCTTAAAGCAGTAGCATAACCGAACATTTCAGAAAGCGGTACAAAAGCGTCTATGACTTTTAAGTGCAAACGGTCTGTCATTTCGTTTATTTGAGCACGCTTGCTATTTAAGTCTCCAATCACGTCACCCATGTTGGTTTCTGGAGTTATAACTTCAACTTTCATTACCGGTTCCAAAATAATTGGAGTTGCTTTTTTCACAGCGTCTTGCAAAGCTTTGGAAGCAGCAATTTTGAAGGCCATTTCAGAAGAGTCAACTTCGTGGTAAGAACCGTCGTAAACAGCAGCTCTAAAGTCTACAAGTGGGTAACCGGCAATCACACCATTTGCTGCAGATTCTTGAATACCTTTGTCGATTGGTTTTATGTATTCTTTTGGAATAACACCACCAACAATTTCATCCAAAAACTCGTAACCTTTTCCGCGTTCCAAAGGCTCCACACGGAGGTACACATGACCGTACTGACCACGTCCACCAGTTTGGCGAATGTACTTATTTTCAGCCTCAGCAGTTTGTTTGATAGTTTCTTTGTAAGCAACTTCAGGCTTACCAACATTAGCTTCAACTTTAAACTCGCGCTTCATACGATCAACAATAATTTCCAAATGAAGCTCGCCCATACCGGCAATAATTGTCTGTTGAGTTTCTTCGTTAGTAGAAAGCCTAAAAGTTGGATCTTCTTCTGCAAGTTTTTGCAAAGCAATACCCATTTTTTCCTGGTCAGCTTTAGTCTTAGGCTCAATAGCCATGGAAATAACCGGTTCAGCAAATTTGATTGATTCCAATTGAATAGACTTTTCCACGTCACACAAAGTGTCTCCGGTAAAAGTATTTTTTGGTCCTACCAAAGCACAAATATCACCGGCAAAAACTTCTTTCACTTCATCTCTTTGATCAGCGCGCATTCTTACAATACGTCCAACACGTTCTTTGTCTCCGGTTCTGGCGTTTAATACGTAACTACCAGCTTCCAATTTTCCAGCATAAACACGGAAAAAACAAAGCCTGCCCACAAAAGGGTCGGTCGCAATCTTAAAAGCTAAAGCTGTGAAAGGTTCGTCGTCGTTTGGTTTTCTTTCAATTTCAGCATTGGTTTTTAAGTCGTGGCCTTTAACCACGCCTCTGTCTACAGGATTTGGTAAAAAGTTAGTGACCGCGTCTAAAACTGTCTGTACAATAATCCCACGACCGTCCCCACCCAACACTGGGAAAAACTTAGCACTCTGAACAGCTTTACGAATTGCGGTTAAAAACTCTTGTTCGGTCAATTCCTGACCAGCCAAATATTTTTCCATTAAAGCGTCGTCTGACTCCACAACTTTTTCTAAAAGTTTGTGTCTGTATTCTTTAGCTTTTTCTAACATGTCAGCCGGGACTTCACCTATAGTAAACTCTTTGTCTGTGTAGTCTTTGTAGGTGTAAGCCTTCATGTTAATTAAGTCAACTACGCCTTTAATTTCTTTTTCAAAACCAATTGGCAATTGAATTGGAAAAGCGTTTGGAGAAAGTCTTTTGTGAATAGAGTCCAAGCTCTTGTAAAAATCTCCGCCAGTTTGGTTAATTTTGTTTATAAAACACATGCGAGGCACGCCGTATTTGTCGGCTTGGCGCCAGACGGTTTCACTCTGAGGTTCTACACCCATTTTGCCGTCAAAAACCGTAACAGCCCCGTCTAACACACGCAAACTGCGCTCTACTTCTACAGTAAAATCCACGTGACCCGGAGTGTCGATAATGTTAATTTTGTGTTTTACATCACCTGCAAGTTTAATAAACTTCGGCGTCCAATAACAAGTCACCGCGGCCGCAGTAATGGTAATACCACGTTCGCGTTCTTGCTCCATCCAATCTGTAGTGGTTTCACCTTCGTGCACCGCACCAATTTTGTGAATCATACCGGTATTAAACAAAATACCTTCTGTAACAGTAGTTTTACCCGCGTCGATGTGGGCAATAATTCCTATGTTTCTAGTTACGTCTATGGGATATTCTCGAGACATATATAAGTTAGCTTATAGCTGATAGCTTGTAGCTTATTAGCTTTAAAAAATTAATAATACTTTTATTTCTTTTCCGAGACTTCGGATTTATTCCGAGCCGAGGATATTTTTTTGGAAAAGATGCTAGAAGGAAAACCTTTTTTCTAAAAAGGTGGTCCTTTTACACCCTACCTTCTGTTAAACCTAGCAAAGTGAGCAAACGCCTTGTTTGCTTCTGCCATACGGTGAACGTCTTCTCTCTTTTTCATAGCTGCACCTTGTTTGTTGTAAGCATCCATAATTTCACCGGCAAGCTTTTCTTTCATTGGAGCGCCTTTTTTAGCTTTAGCTGCGGCAATCACCCAGCGCATACCAAGTGTTGTTTTTCTGGGTTCCAAAACTTCCATTGGCACCTGGTAGTTAGCGCCACCAATTCTTCGGCTCTTTAATTCCATTAAAGGAGAAACATTTTTCAAAGCTATGTCGAAAACTTGTCTGCCTTCCAACTTCTTTTCAGGTGCGTCAGCATTTGGAGAAGCTTCAACTTCAGTTAGTTTTTTAGTAACAATATCTAAAGCGTCGTAGAAAATTTTACGGGCAACGTTCTTCTTGCCTCTTTCCATGAGATAGTTTATAAATTTTGCATATTTAACACTCCCATATTTTGGGTCCGGGTCTGGAGTGTGTTTGTCGTAACTTCGTGATTTTCTTGGCATAAACTAATTGATCAAGATTAAATAAGATTTAATGATTGACCATGATTTTAATTGCATTAATTTCTGGCAATTTTGTTCATTTTTGGTCAATTTTGTTCATTTGAACTACTTGTTCTTTGCTCCATACTTACTGCGAGAGCGTTTTCGACCGTCAACACCTAAAGTATCTAACTTTCCTCTAACAATATGATAACGAACACCAGGCAAATCTTTTACTCTTCCGCCACGGATCATGACCACAGAGTGTTCTTGCAGGTTATGACCAATACCAGGAATGTAAGCAATAACTTCCATACCGTTGGTGAGTTTAACTTTCGCCACTTTACGCAAAGCAGAGTTCGGCTTTTTTGGTGTGGTGGTATAAACTTTCAAACACACTCCACGCATAAAAGGCGCACCTGTCTTGATAAAGAGGGTTTTGTTTTTAATTAAGTTTATTCTGCGCTGCAAAGCCGGGGACTTACTTTTGGTCGTAAGTGGTCTCCTGCCTTTTCTGACTAACTGGTTGATTGTTGGCATAAGAATTAATTTGAGAAGACCAAACCTACGGTTTTTTCTTCTCAATACTCATCTTTTTCCCTTAGCTGTTTCCTCGGCCTCGGAGTAAGTCCGCTGGCCTTAGAGCTATTAATTAATTTATTAATTTGCACAATAAAAACTGATTATAGACATCAGTTTACGCCTACTTCGCTTGTTTAGGTACTCTCCCGAAACCAGTGGGAGTAACTTCCCTAACAAATCGACAAAATTGAGTAATTCGTTCACAAAGTGTTTTGTGAATGGGTTTCTTATTCAATTGCTATAAATTATACCCTATTTACACCAAATGTCAAATGTGATATTTTACTTAGTCGTATCACAACGAAATCTAGGGAGGACCAGATGGAGATATGTTATAAACTAGTATGGGAAGGGTCTAGAGGACGTGGTCCCGACAACCAAGTTTTGATTGGGTTGCAGGTCTACCGATACCTGCCACCGGTCGAACACATGTACCTTGAATTTCCAACCAAGAAATCAAAGGAGCAACCTGAGGAGGACATCTTTACCCCAACCTTCATAGTCACGGAATACAGAAACAGAGCTGACACAGGCGAAACAACCCTGTGCTTATTGCTTATCCAAGACGCGACCATGCCTCAAGAGCAAAAACTGCTTGAGCAAAGAGCTGTCATTCAAATTCTCCGTAAGGACTACGACTGGAAGTGGGGCAACCCCTACTAAGCCACACAACCGCGCACAAGAAAGCGCCCCGACAATAGCACGTCAGGGCGCTTCGTTTTTTTTATTCGTGTTTTTCGTGTGCAATTCGCCTGCCCGCCATCAGCTGGAGCCTTAGGCGACTGCAGGCGGGTGTATTAATGTCTCTTTAGAAAAGTCTCAAACCAAACAAATTACTAAAGAAAATTATTACCGGCAAAAGTATTCGGTCCAAAAGCCCCATATACAAAAAAACTAAAACCAAAATAAAACCATACCTTTCCCACTCCAAAATTTTATACATCCATTCGTCCGGAGCCATGCTGGCAACTATTTTACTCCCGTCCAAAGGCGGAATAGGAATTAAGTTAAAAGTGCCTAAAACAATATTTATTAAAGCCGCCTGCAAAAGAATCGGACCGGATACGTAATTTGCCAATCCAAGTTTAATAGGAATAATAAACAACACGGCTAAAATAAAGTTAGAAACCGGTCCGGCTAAAGAAACTAAAGCCATGCCGCTTTTTGGGTTTTTTAAATTTCCAAAATTCACCGGAACCGGCTTAGCCGCGCCCAAAATAATTGGACTACCGGCAGCCAAAAGCAAAATTGGCAAAAGTATACTGCCAAAAGGGTCTATGTGAGGTATGGGATTTAAAGTTATCCTACCTTCGTCCCTAGCAGTACTGTCCCCTAATTTTTCAGCCATAAGCCCATGAGCCACCTCATGCACTATGGCGGAAAATATTAAGATTATAAAAGTAATAAATATGTTCATAATATTATTGAGCAAAAATAAGTAAAAATGACATAATTGACATAAATTAATTACTATCAGCTTTTATTTTTGTCATTTAAAATTTTCGTCGTTTTTGTCATTTCTATTACGCTTGACCATTATACCAAACTGTGTTAAAGTATTCTAGTTGCTTTAACAACATTTTTTTATTTACTAAATTATTTAATAGATTTTCGGCAACGAATTTATTTCGTGCCGAAAAAGACTTCTCCGGGAAAGAGAGGCTCCGAGTGAAAACGAGGAGAATTGGAAGAGAAAAACCCGGAGGGGTTGTCTCTCTAAACTAAAATTTTATGCCAAGAATGTGTGCCGTCTGCGGCAAAACTTATTCCAGAACCATCAAGCGCTCTCATAGCATGAGACCTTCAATAGTTAGACTACTTCCAAATTTACAGTACGCTGTGTTTGACGGCCAAAGGGTCAAAGCTTGCACCCGTTGCATTAAGACCAAAGCCAAAGTAGCAAAGGTTTAAAACAATCGCTAACCTTCGCGCGGATATATAACGCGGAACTCTCGCAAATTCAAATACCCTGATACATCAAAGTATCAGGGTATTTGTTTAATCTGCTTTTGTTTATTTCTAAATCAATATAAATTGACTATTTTATTACTATCTTTTGTTCCCTGTCTTTAGGGACAAGTTCCATCCATATTGGCCCGGGAGTAAAATTTATTTCATTTTCAAACTCGTCGTAAAACCTTGTTCTCCCGTCTTCTTTTTTCCAAATACCTTTCATACTTACCCCGTTTAGAAAAATAACCGCTTTCCCACCGGAATTTAAGTCTATATCTACGGAAAGTAAAGGATCTTTGGGCACTGGTGTAACTTCCACAATTTGTAGAACTATATTTTTTGCAACTATTTGCTTGCCTGTGTTTTCGTCTATGTGCGGTTGAAAATACTGCAAACGGCTATATTCATTTGTTTCTTTGTTATATTCCCAAGTAACTTCATACCCCGGACGAGAGAAATCTATAAAAATACTTTTTACTGTGGTGGTTGGAAGCTCCCCCGCTTCTTGAAACCGCCAGGGACTAAAAGTGGCTTTGGCTTCGTACTTGTAAAAGCTTATTAAATCCCGAAGTTTCGAAGTTGATGTAAAAATATGGTGAGGTTGTACTTTTCCTTTTTTTCTGGGAAAGTAATCAAAATTAAAGTATTCGTTTGCATCGTCTAAATTTTTATACTTCCCGTTTTTTAACTGAGCAATAACTTCATTGCTTCCGCCCACATGAGCGTAAAGCGCGTGCCATTCGTCTGCAATTTCTGCGTAATATTCCCTAGCACTTCTCACAGGTCCAATACTTGAAACTTCCTGAGCTTGAAAAATAGCTAAAAAGCGAGTTATTCCCCCTTCAGACAAAGCTTCGTAAACTATGTCTGCTTGCGAAAGTCCCGACTGAGGCCAAGAATCCGGATGATTTTCTACCATAACTGCTAAAGGCCTTAACTGGGAGAGTTCTTTGGAAACCTGCATACCGTTTACAGAATAAAATTTTTCTTCTTGTTCTTGTAAAACCGGCGTGTTTAATGCACGTTTTTTTTCATACTTAGAAAAAAAGATTAATATTACGCTTAAAAAAATAATCCCTGCTATACAGACAATGGTAATTTTAGTGCTTTTTGAAAGTTTTTTCAATTTCATTTAAATATTTTAGCATAAAAAAGCGAAGAGGACGGGAACCTACGGTAGGTTCGCGTCCTCGGATGTTCTCGTGCATATGACGCTGTTGTATGACTGGTGTCACTTCAGCTGCATGAATGAGGGTAAGTGATTCCTGCGAAAGTCACCAATCAACTTAGGATCCATAAATCGGAAACCCAATTTGTTTGCCACTTCAGCAATGCCATTGGTGCTCACCACGATGATTTGGGGTTTCCCCATGAGATTCATCTTAGAAACCCTTTCCAAAAGGGAGGAATCTTTGGTGTACAACAACAGTAGTTTGCACCCAGAGATTTTCTCTTTGTCGGGACTCAGAAACTCAATCTCCCCCTGAAATTGGATTGGTAATTCACAGGCAAGCCAATGAACTACTGCCAGGTTCGCTCCTTCACCACACACGGCAACTTTCATTTCGTCCTCCTCAGGATGTTTTCTCACAAAAAAATAACTCCGAAATTCGGAGTTATATTACTGGGAGAAAAATATATTGATTACCGCTGTTTGGGCGGTTTTTTGTTCTGAAATTCTGTTTTATTGAATCTCTTTTCATGTAGTTCTTAAAAAGCAGAATACACCAACTAAAACCTTATGTCAAATTTTTATCTGCGGATAAACGAATTAATACAAGATTACACTGATAAAAAGAACCTCGCGGACAAGCCGCGAGGCGAGAAAGTACAAAGGAGTCTTTACTCTCGAAGAATGCGAAATTCGAATCCGCAAAGTGCGCTAATGTCGTTCTGGGTGATTCCATTCTCGTTTGGCAACAAGCACAAAACGCGACCTATTTCACCCGGCTCAATGGCCTGAACGAAAAACCTAACAGGTTCCCGGTTAAAGGCCTCAACAGATACTTCAGAGCCGACATAAGGCAGCTCTTTCAATTCAATCTCCCCATGAAGATCTGGAGGCCCTAAAACAATGATTGGCACTTTCATCAAGTCTCTCCTTTACAGAACCAGAATAACACAAATACTCCAATACTAGCGAGTATTGGAGTATTTGTTGATTAATATACTAAATACTTTTTTGTTCTAAAGGTTTATTTCGTAAAAGGATTGCCATAACCGCGGCAATTAAGGCAAGATTTTTAATTATATACTGGCCTTCCAAAGTAGGGACAAAAGCTTTTTGCCAACCAACTTCAGGTAAAAACACCAAAGGCATGAAAGTAGTTATCATATGTAATACAAACAAAACTGCAACAAAACTGGTCAACTTTGGAAACAAAAATAAAATGCCTATGAGCATTTCAAATAATGCAAAAAGTACTATAAACTGGGAAAAAGTTAGAAAAGGCAAAGTTTTATGCTGTAAGTCGGAAACTAAAGGATTAGCAGGACTTATATCTATAATTTTTAGAAAACCAAACCAAAAATAAATAACAAACAAAGCAAACCTGGCAAAAGCACTGTAATGCTTCTGACAAAAAGAAACTACTTTATTTTCTAAGTTTTGTAATATTGAGTTCATATAAATTTATTATATCACTATTTTACTTCCAAATGGTCGGGATGCCGGGAATTGAACCCGGTCTACATGCACCCCATGCATGCGTACTGCCGGTATACTACATCCCGATCATTTGAAAACAACAATGCTAATTATACAAAACTAACTTAAAATATGCGAATAAAAAAGAAAGCGCCCGGGAACTTTCTGGTCTTCAGAATCTAGCTAGGTGGTCTGAAGAACCTTACTTTTCCCGGGCACATCCGCAAGGTCGCTATGTCTACTGGTACGGCTCCACGAAAGAGCCTGCTTGGTGGAAACAAAGCGCCTTACGAAACTTGAAGATGATGAGTATTTAAAGAGTGCTTAGTCCATGCGCTCTTCCCAGCCTTTGCGGTCGCGGACTTGTTGCATCTCTACACACCTCTCAGTGAGGCTAGTGTTTGCAGGCTTTTGATGGCTGGTGCTCATTTGTTTCAGCCTGCCAAGCTTTTCTGTAGCGGCAGTTGCCTGAACGAAAATTCCCACATTTGAGGTGCCTAGAGGGACACCTCGCTCATCTCCATTCATATTCACCTCCTGGTGATTGTATTTGTGATTTTGGCGGGCAGATGTATCGTAACCCTAAGGCGCTTCTCCGCAGATCCTTTGTTAAAGGGACCGCAGGGAACTATAGCCGGTAAGTTTTCGCTCTGTGGACCGAAAGGTCCGATACATTCGCACTTTCGTGCCCTGCCCATACTTGTAGGACGATTCCTGGTTTTCAGGACCGTCCGAATCTTTGCAAGCTTGAATGCTCGCGACTTTGTATAAAAATCATTTTTACACAATGTCTCAAGCACTAAATTTTTTATCCAACTTCGTTTACCTCAAGTAGACTTCGTCGATTCGCCGCTAAGATGCAAAATATTAATATTGGCGAAAAAAATACCCCTTTTTGAGGGGCAGGTTCAAATTTCTTTTCTTCTTTAAAAACCTTAACCCCTAAATTTCACAGCCCAAGACAAAGTCTTGACCAAGACCTTGCTAAATGGAATGCAAATTGGAGTAAAATGTTTATTCATACCTCGTTGGCAATATTACACCTGTTAAAAAAAGCTGTCAAATAAATTATCCACACGCCTTCGCCAAGGCTTCGGCGTGCAAGCACTCTTAATCCTTAAGATTGCATGAACTAAACAGTTAAATATTCACTCCCGGAGTTTTTGTGCTCTTCACTCATTTTTTCAATAATACTGTCCAACTCCTCGTCACTAAAAAATTCAATGGTAATTTTTCCACCAATCCCCTGCCTCTGTATTCTAACCTGAGTTCCCAGCTTACCACGAAGCTCTGTTTCCAAAGCCATTAACTTAGGGTCGGGTACGGCTGCGTCCATTTGCTTTTTCACAGTAAGCTCTCGAACTTTGTTTTCCACCTGTCTTACGTTAAGTCCGTCCTGCAAAATTAACCTGTACATTAAAAGCATTTTGTCCGGATCAACCAAACCTAAAATTGCCCTAGCATGCCCTTCGGTAATTTTTTGTTCAATTACCGCTCTTTGAATTTCGGCAGGCAAGTTTAAAAGCCTAACTGTATTAGCCACAGCCGGGCGAGACTTGCCCACCTTTTTAGCCACCTGGTCCTGGGTCAGACTAAAAGTCTTCATTAACCTTTCGTACGCCAAAGCTTCTTCAATTGGGTTTAACTCCTGTCTCTGAATGTTTTCAATTAAAGCGACTTCCAACTTTGTCTGGTCTACCATTTGCTCTTTAACAATAGCGGGAATTTTTTCTAAACCAGCAAGCTGTGAAGCCCTAAAACGCCTCTCCCCGACTACAATTTCAAACCCTACAGTGGTTTTAGTGACCACCACCGGCTGAATAACCCCATGTTCTTTTATGGAGTCGGCAAGTTCTTTTAAGGCTTCCGGTTCAAAAACCTTTCTTGGCTGAAAAGGGTTAGGAACTATTTTTGCAACTTCAATTTCCTGAATTTTTGCATCTTCGTAAGAAACTTTTTCGGAAACTAAATTTGGCTTTGGCATTTCAGGCGCAAAAGCGGTTTGAGCACTTAACCCGGGGTAACCCGACGGTACAGACGAGCTTGAAACCAAACTTACCGGTTCTAAAGGCTGAATAGTAATATTTGGCTGTTGAGAATTTATTTCTTCCATAAAACAATAAGTCCTAGTAATACTGTAAAATTTTACCAAATTTACTGGTAAACAGCAACTTGTTAAATATAATTTAAAGTCTTTACCTAAAGCTTAAGCTTTGCTAAAATAAGTAAGCAAATTTAATCCCCAAAATGGCCGAGTGGCGGAATGGCAGACGCACGCGACTCAAAATCGCGCGGGGAAACCCATGAGGGTTCGACTCCCTCCTTGGCCACCAAAAAGAATTCATGCTTTTGAAAAAGCATGAATTCTTTTTTATTTTATAAAATATACCAACAAGACTATTGCAGCGACTATTAACCTATACCAGGTAAAAACTTTAAAGTCATTGTTAGAAAGATATTTGAGCAAAAATTTAATTGCCAAAAAACCAAACACAGCAGAAGACAAAAGACCTGCCCAAAACTCAATTGTTGCCGCCCCATTTTTAAATTCATTTACTTTCACCAAACCTGCCCCGAAAATAATTGGTATGGACATTAAGAAAGAAAACCGGGCTGCGTCTGCGCGTTTAAAACCTAAAGCTAAGCCTGTTGCCATGGTGCTACCACTTCTAGAAACTCCGGGAATAATCGCTAAGGCTTGGCTTAAGCCAATGAGCAAAGAATCTTTTAAAGTTACTTTATTTAAGTTTTTTTCTTTTTTACCTAACCTGTCCACAACGAAAATTACCACACCAAACACACTTAAAGTTAAAGCAACCAACAACGGATTTCTAAAACCTTTTTCTGCTTGTTTTTCTAAAAGCATTCCTACTACTGCTCCGGGTATACTCGCCGCTATTATTAGCCAAGAAAGTTTTTGATAAATATTATTTTCAAAATCACGACTAACTATAAAAAGTGAATGCCAAAAACCTTTTGCCAAAAGCCAAATATCGTTTTTAAAATAAACCAAAACTGAAAGCAAGGTACCCATGTGCAAAGCGACACTAAACCCTAAACCTTTGTCCTCCCAACCAAAAAGCCAAGGGACAAAAACTAAATGGCCCGAAGAAGAAATAGGTAAAAATTCACCCAAACCTTGAACCATCCCCAAAATAATTGACTGAAATATATCCACGCAATTTTTTTTAGCTAATAAATTTTCGAATTATTGTGCCGGCTAAAACACCAACCACCGCTCCAGCTAAAACATCGGAAACGTAATGCACGCCTGAAATCACCCTGGATATTCCAACCATTAAACCAATAATTCCGGTAAGCACGGCTAATTTACCGTTTATTGGATAAATATATGCCGCAACTGAAAAAAGCACGGCTGTATGCCCCGAAGGAAAGGAAGCTTCCGGACTTTTTTCTATTAGTTGGGTCACAGTCATTGCTAAATGGGGACGGATTCGTTCCCAAAATAGCCTTACAAGTTCAACTAAAATCAAACGAGAAACAAATATGGAAACACCTAAACCCAAAACAAAAGTCGGAAAAGAAAGGCTTTTTCGACTTGCATACCCATAAAACAATATAAACAAAACCCAAAGAAATACAAAAACCGTAGACAAAAAAATTATCCCTATATCAAAAACCGCCCACCTGCCGGCCAAGCCGTTAAGCCACCTAAACAACACTAAGTCTATTTGATAGAAAAAATTCATTCAATTCCGGGAACAGGAAATTTCAAAGAAAATTCTTTAACCTTTTCTTTTATTTCATTTAGCTTGTTATTATTTTCCCTATTTACCAAAGTTTCGTCTATAAGCTCTGCCACAGTCTGCATATCAATTTCTTTTGTTCCCCTTGTTGTCAAAGCCGGACTACCCAAGCGTATGCCTGAAGGGTCAAGCGGTTTACGCGGATCAAAGGGAATCATGTTTTTGTTTATGGAGATACCAACGTGTTCTAAAGCCTTCTCTCCTTCCTTGCCAGTAATCTGTTTGCTGCCAAATAAATCAACTAAAACAATATGGTTGTCAGTTCCGCCTGAAACTACTCGATAACCTTTTTCGGTAAGACTTCTGGCTAAGGCCCTGGCATTTTCAATAACTTGTTTGGAGTATTCCTGAAATTGCGGTTTTAAAGCTTCTAAAAAAGCAACAGCTTTAGCGGCGTTTATGTGATCATGAGGACCACCTTGTACACCGGGAAAAACAGCTTTGTCTATAGCAGAAGCAAAACTTTGTTTGCACATAATCATTGCACCGCGCGGACCTCTTAAAGTTTTATGTGTAGTGGTAGAAACTACGTCACAATAAGGAACTGGGTTTTCAAGTTGTTTACCGGCTATGAGCCCAGCTATGTGAGCAATATCTGCAAACAAAAAAGCACCGACTTTGTCTGCTATCTCCCTAAATCTTTTCCAATCCATATTCCTACTGTAAGCGCTAAAACCCGCGAGAATCATTTTTGGTTTTTCTTTCAAAGCAATTGCTTCCACTTCGTCCATATCGATAATTTCTGTATCTTTTTTTACAAAATAAGGAATGATTGTATAAAGCTTACCGGAAAAATTTAAAGGATGACCATGCGACAAATGTCCGCCTTGGTCGAGCGAAAAACCCAAAACTTTGTCCCCCGGGTTTAAAAGAGCCATATACACAGCTAAATTTGCCGGGCTACCTGAAAGCGGCTGAACGTTTACGTGTTCAGCGCCAAAAAGCTCTTTCGCTCTTTCAACAGCCAAATTTTCTGCCTGATCAATAATTTCATTTCCACCGTAATACCTTTTACCCGGATAACCTTCGCTATACTTGTTAGTTAAAACACTACCCATAGCTTCAAGTACAGGTAGCGAAACATAGTTTTCTGAAGCAATAAGCTCTATACCTTCTTTTTGTCTTTGCTCTTCACGTTTTATAATTTCGTAAAGTTTTGGATCACTTTCTTTAATATGATTATAATTCATGTTTTTAGTGGTTAGTGATTAGTAGCTAGTGTCTGTAAAAACCAAAAACACTACCATTCTAAAATTTGATATTTAATTTGAAATTTGCTCTTTTGCATTTATTTTTTCTATAAGCTAAATAAACATGTAAAGTAAACTAAATAGTGCAGCTAGTATGAATAATGCCATAAAACTACCGGTTAACGCAAAAACAATTATGCCTAAAATACAAGCAATGAGCTTGCCAATGGCCAAGCTTTGCTCAAAAAAAACTATATACGGAACTACGTGGGTGTCTTTGGCCCGAATATAAGTAACGGTAGAAATAGGAATAAATGCCATTTCCTTACTAGTTCTGGAAAGCGTGTCCACAAAAAAAGTGCTCCAAAAATTTGTAGCAATAGTACGCATTAACCAAACAATTGCTGTAAAAAAAGCACCGAGCTTTATTAGCATGCGCTTACTATATTGATCTGTAACCGTCCCCACAAACAAAGCTAAAATCGCCGCAAACAAACTAGCTATAGTTGCAAGCCCTCCTGCTTTTTCAAAATCCTTCACTACAATATAAATAAAAATTGGCCAAACATTTAAGACTAACAACTCTTCACCGAAACCCAAATATCCCAAAAATTTCTTTGGATATGTTTTGTAAAGCTCAATCGTTTGTTTAAACTCATAAACCTTTGGCACAAATACTTCTTTAACTCGAAACAAAGGAATTAAACTTAAAGAATAAATAATTGCGGTTACAATAAAAGTTGTAGTAAAACCAAAATGTTTGGACAAAACCCCTGCCACAAAAGGGCCGGCTATAAATGTAAGACTAATTAAAGAATAAACAACTCCAAATTCCCGGCCCACCTGTTCTTTTTCGGAATACCTGGCCATTAAAGAATGAAATCCTGGCCAATAAAAAGTTTTAGATAGACCATAAAATATACCAGCCAAATAAGCAATATTAAAATTTTGCTGAGAAACTATTAAAAGCATCCAATAAATTAAATGGAACGACACACTAATTGCAATTGCGTGTTTATACCCCCGTAAACTGGCAAATTTACCTCCCCATGGAATTAAAACAATATAAACAGCATAAACAATGGCAGTAAAAAACAAAACTTCATTTATTGAAAATCCTAACACGGCATACAAAAAAATCGGCTCAAACAAAAGCATCATGGAAGAAGCCATGTTGGAAATAGCGGAATGAGCATAAAGTTCGCCTATTTCCGCTCGAACACTTTTAGAAAAATATGAGGGGAGATGGAAGTTTAAAAGCATAAATTAATTGAGCAAAATTGATCAGAATTAAATAAAATTGAACAAAATTTAAATTCTATATTTTTGTCACTTATGTCATTTTTATTATTTTTTTAATTTCTTGTTCGCTTATTGGGCCTTTACGTAGAATTTCTATTTGCTCTTTATGAATTTTTACTAAAGTAGAGGGTTTACGTTTAGGTAATCTTCCTACATTGATGATAATATCAGGTTTTATTTCCGCGGTTTTAAATTGTTTTAAAATATCTTCAATAGAATAACAGTCCCCTTGTCCACTTCTGTTTGCACTGGTAGCAGTGATTGGTTTCTTTAAAACCTTGGCTAGGTCTAAAGCAATTTGGTTTTTTGGCATTCTTACTCCCAAAAACCCAGTTCCAGCACTAAGTTTTCTTAGCCCTACCCCCTTAGCCCTTAGCTCTAAAACAAGAGTCAGTGGTCCCGGAAAAAACTTTTTAGTTATTTTTTCAGCCTGTTTATTCCAAGTTACAATTTTTTTGGCATAAGCAATTGAAGGAACCACTACATGTACAGGTTTATTAAAATCCCTGCCTTTAACTTTGTAGAGTCGTTTTACCGTTCTTTGATTAGAAACATCCACCGCCAACCCATAACTAGTGTCAGTTGGGTACGCGACTACTTTCCCTTGCTTTAAAGCTGTTACACAAGCTTTAATTATTTGTTTATGGTTTTGTTTCTTATAATCAAGAATGATCATATACCGCAGATATACTCACCAATCAATTACGCAGATCTGCGCGCTGATCCGCATTAAAGATTAGCGTGTGATTAGCGTTTTTTATACAACAAAATTAATAAGCCTATCCTTCACAAACACCACTCTCTTTATTGTGTCATGAGCAAGCGCAAGTTTAACAGCTTCAAGTTTTGTAGCTTCGGCTTTTGCTTGTTCTTCACTACAACCAAAGGGCATTTGAATTTTACCGCGAACTTTGCCATTTAACTGAACAATTATTGAAACTTCAGCTTCAGTTATTTTTGAAGGGTCAAATTCCGGCCAAGCTTCTGTTTGTAATGAACTTTTACCATCAAGTTCTTTATTCAACTCTTCTGCAATGTGTGGGGCAAAAGGAAAAAGTAATTTTAAGAAAGTTCGAACCTGTTCAACGCTCACACTTTCATCTTTTATCTTGTTATGAAATTCCATAAATGCTGAAATCGCAGTGTTGAACCTAAAATTTTCAATATCCTCAGTAATTTTCTTAATAAGCTTGTTTAGAGCCCTTTCCACCTTTTCCGGATCTGCCACTTCTTTACTACTGTTCACTGTGTCCTGTTTACTGTTTACTAATTTTTCATTTCCACTTATTTCAATTTTGATTTTTGATTTTTGATTTTTAAACTGTGTCCCCCACGCCCAAACTCTTTCTAAAAATCTTTTAACACCCACAACGCCTTTGTCAGAAAAAGAAACCACGGCTTCATGCGGGCCTAAAAACATTTCGTACATACGTAAAGTATCAGCTCCAAAACTTTTTACAATCACCTGAGGATCAACCACGTTACCCCGGCTCTTAGACATTTTCTCTCCATCGGGACCCAAAACAATTCCGTGGGGTTTTCTTAATAAGTAAGGCTCCTTTACAGAAACCAGCCCTAAATCTGCTAAAAATAAATTCCAAAACCTGGAATACAAAAGGTGCAAAGTTGTATGTTCCATGCCGCCAAAATAAACATCTACCGGAGACCAATATTTTTGTTTTTTTAAGTCCGAAAACTTTTTCGTGTTTTTTGGATCCATATACCTCAACCAATACCAACTACTCCCTGCCCATTGGGGCATGGTATTTGTTTCGCGCCATGCTATTTTTTTACACTTCGGACAAGTAGTTTTTACCCACTTTGTAATTTCAGCCAAAGGAGAATCCCCTGTCCCTGTAGGTTCGTATTTTTTTACATTTGGAAGCTCAACAGGTAAATCTTTTTCCGGAACAGGCACAACCCCGTGATCTTCGCAATGAATAAGTGGTATTGGTTCGCCCCAATACCTTTGTCTAGAAAAAACCCAATCACGAAGCTTAAAGTTTACCACTCTCTCCCCCCAACCTTGGCTTTCTAAAAAATCCATTATTTTTACCGTTGCCTCGTGTATGTCTAAGCCATTTAAAAAATCTGAGTTTACCATTTTACCCTGTTCTTCCTGAACTTTTTCTAAACTGTCTATGACTCCTGTGTCCTTGTCGTCTTTTTGTACAACACGAATAACAGGAATTTTAAAAACTTGGGCAAATTCAAAATCGCGCTTGTCATGGCCAGGTACACCCACTACTGCGCCCGTTCCCACGTTTCCTAACACATAGTCAGCTACATAAAGAGGCATTTTATAACCGTTTAAATTGTTTATACAATAAAGCCCGGTAAAAACTCCGCTTTTTTTTCGTCCTTCGTCCAAACGATCAGCTTCAGAAGCTTCGATAGATTTTCTTTGATATTCAACAATTTTTTTCCAAACTTTTTCTTCTATGTTTAAAAGTTCTTTAACTTTAAGCAAAGGGTGCTCAGGACCAATTGCAACAAAAGTTGCACCGAAGTTTGTATCAGGTCTGGTTGTAAAACAAGTTATTTGAGTCAGTAACACTTTTAACAGGTCATGCTCCTGTAAATCATTAAAATGAGATTTAACTGCCTTAAATGACAAAAAGCTTCCGTTTAAATTTTTTGCCAAACTTTCACCGTCCGCAATTGGTACAATGTGGTCAGTTTCATCGGAAACTGAAATAAAGCTTGCTGACTGTTTTACAATCTTTTTAAAATCAAATCCACGCTTAATTGCTTCAACCACACTTTTTCTCACTTTTCCGTCTGAAAATCTTCCCAAATAAGGAGTTGCTGCCAAAATAACTTTTTTTACCTTCACCCCTTTTTCCAAAAGCCTCAAAGCAACAATTCCACCAAAAGAATGCCCTAAAATAACAGTATTTTCGTCTATTTTACAGTTGTTATAAACATATTCTGCTTGCTCCAAGTCATTCGGTTCATCACCTCCCGGCATTGCCGGTACTTGAACTTTGTGACCTTGTTTTTCTAATTGCATTTTTAACCATGGCAAGAAAGCCTGATCTGGACTACTCCCCCTTCCATGCAAGAGTAAGAAATTTACATTACTTTCAACCTTATAAGTAATATTTATTCCGGTTTTTTTGCCAATCCAATTTTCTTGCTGGAGCTTAACGGCTTCCGGCCACTCTTTTAATTCTTTCAAACCTTCAAGCAATTTTTCGGCGTACTCTGTAATTTTTAAATACCACTGTCTTAATTCTTTTTTTTCTACCTGCGTACCACAACGTTCACATTTTCCGTCTATAACTTCTTCATTAGCCAGTCCAGTTTTGTCTTTCGGACACCAATTAATTAAACCTGTGGCTTCGTAAGCCAAACCTTTTTTAAAAAATTGTAAAAACAACCACTGGGTCCATTTATAATAGCTCGAGTCAGTGGTATTTATTTCTCTTTCCCAGTCAAAGCTCAATCCCCAGGACTGCATTTGCTTTTTTGCGTTCTCAATATTCTTTTTGGTTGTAATAGAAGGGTGTACACCCATTTTTATTGCGTAGTTTTCAGCCGGAAGTCCAAAAGCGTCCCAACCCATTGGAAAAAGCGTTTCAAAACCTTTCATTCGGTGATACCTAGCATACACATCTGCCGCGACATAAGGCCTTAAATGACCCATATGAAGCCCGGTACCCGAAGGATAAGGAAATTCCACTAAAATATATTTTTTGGGTTTTTTAGAAGAATCTTTTGCAGCAAAAAGTTTCTGTTTTTCCCAATTCTCTTGCCACTTTTTTTCTATTTCTTGAGGTTTGTAATTCATAATAGCGTCTTCGTTATTCCCTCTCCATGAGGGAGAGGGTTTAGGGGTGAGGGGGTTATTTTAGCAAACTATAAACTTTATTTAAAACTGATTCTAAATCGAACTCCATATCATTATTGTAAATTCTTAAGACTTTATACCCTTGTTCGCGTAAATACTCATCCCGTCTTTTGTCATAAATCCTATTTTCTACAGACAAATGTCCACTACCATCAAGCTCAATAATAAGTTTATTACTTAAACAACAAAAATCAACTATAAAATTTCCTATCGGGTATTGTCTTCTAAATTTAAATTCTTTAAATCTTCTGTTTCTTAATAAGTACCACAACTTAGTTTCCCAAGGTGTTTGCTGTTTTCTGAGTTTCCGACCCGAGTTAATAAGTTTTTGGCTTGAAATCCCCCTCATCCGACCTCCGGCCACCTTCTCCCTCTAGGGAGAAGGAAATTTGAATAGTCTGCTTGCATTCTCTGAAGTCATTTCTTCTATTTCCTGAACCGATACTCCTTTGACTTGCGCAACTTTTTCAGCCACGTGTTTTACAAACAAGGGTTCGTTTCTTTTTCCACGCATTGGCACCGGTGTTAAGTAAGGACAATCCGTTTCTAAAACAATTTTGTCATTCGGCACTACTTTTAAAACAGCTTCCTGATTACCGGTTTTATCAAAAGTAATTATACCATTGAAAGAAATATATGCACCTATTTCCACAAATTTAGCCGCAACTTCAGGACTGCCGGTATAACTATGAAGAACAAATCTTAGTGTGGAGGGTGTAGGGCTAAGGGCTAAGTCTTTTTTTAATATCTCTAGAATGTCCAAACATGCATCGTCTGTGCCCTTACTGGAACGGGAGTGTATAACTAAAGTCTTGTCTAATTCTTTTGCAAGTTTTATTTGATCAATGAAAGCTTTTTTTTGCAACTGTTTTATAACTTCCTGATTCATACTTCCTGATTCTTGATTCTGAAGTCTAAAATAGTCCAACCCACACTCACCTATTCCAACAACTTTTGAATCCTGGGCCAAACTTCGATACTGAACAACATCAAAGTTCTCTTCTCTGGTTTTAAAATGAGTCTCTTCCTCGTCTAGTTCCTGTGAATAAGTATGCACGGGATGCAAGCCAATAACCGCATAAACTCCTTTTTCAAACCTATTAGCCATTTCTACAGCTTGCTTGGAAGTATCTATTTGAGTACCTACGTTTATTACTTCCACGCCCGCATCTAAAGCCCGCTGAATTACTTGTACAGCGTCTTCTTTAAATCCTGAAAAATTTACATGCGCGTGGGTGTCTATGAGCATTGACTTATATATGTAAAATTGCTTAAATTAATACGTTCGCAATCGTTCAAAAGGAGTGAAAATATGACGGAACAAAAACTTCGTAACCCCTCGGGCTCTGACGGAAAAGGCGAAAGCTTCGCAGAAAGGAATCACGGCGCCACACCAAAGCAATGGGTGCCCCCCTTACATCAGCCCGCTGATGGTCGGAAAGGAGTGTCTCCAACCCCGCGTGCAGATTGGCAAGCCGTACTTTCGGCTCACGGCCGCCAAGGCCTCTAACTCCGCTGTCCGTAACGGGACAACCGTACGCTGCCGGGCAACTCAGCCTCGCAGCGTACTTTTTTTAATGATAATCCATCTTACTTCCTATTATTTTTCTAGCTAATTCTTTGGCTTTATTGGGATCAATATTTCCACTCTTTAAATCCTCAATAATTTTATCGATTTGTGGTATCTCAACATCGTTAGCCCCCAATGAACCAAGCTTAGTTTTTATTAGCCCCACTTCACCCAAAGCCTCTTCAACAGCTAGTCTTTGTTGTTCTTTTCGATGCTCAACTATTTCAAATTTTGAGTCGTCTTCTACTGACATATTTATTCAACCTTTGGAAAAAGCGGATCCGCTTTTGTTATTTTTTCTTGATTTAAATGATCTAATATCTTCTTAGAGGTTTCAGGTAAAAAGAATTTTAACTCTTTTGCAATAATTTCTATAGCTCCTAAAAGACTAGCGCTAGTTTTTCTAAAATCTTCTAAATCAGTTTTTGCTAACTCCCACAGTTTTTTTTCATCAACTGTCTTATTTGCCCAAGCCACCCACTGCCAAATTTTTGCCAAAGCATCGTGGAACTTAAAGTTCTCTATTAAGTCATGAATTTCTTTGCTTTCAGGATTATCTTCGTTTATTCTTTGAATTTCAACTTTACCGTCCAAATACTTTTCCACCAAAGTTGTAACTCTACTAACCAAGTTACCAAGTCCGTTTGCCAACTCTCCTTCATACCTGGCTTTTAACTTTTCTTCACTTACATCTCCGTCCTGGCCAAAAGCTATTTCTCTCAATAAAAAATATCTAACAACATCACTGCCATATTTAGTTACCCAATCGTTTGGGTCAATAACGTTTCCAACACTCTTTGAAATCTTGTCCCCGTTTACGGTTAAATAACCATGCACCACGACTTTTTTTGGTAATTCCAAACCTGCGGCCAAAAGAATTGTCGGCCAAATTATACAATGAAACTTAGAAATATCTTTTCCAATTACATGAATATCTGCCGGCCAAAAATTTGTTGAATCTGTTTTAGCACCGGTAACATAATTAATTAGTGCGTCCACCCAAACATAAACAGTTTGCTGCTTATCCCAAGGAATTGGAATTCCCCAAGTTACGTTTGGTCTGGAAACCGCTATGTCTTTAAAGCCTTTTTCCAACCAACTTAAAACTTCATTCTTCACACTTAGCGGCCAAACCAAAAGTTCGTCGCTCTCAATTTTCTTTTTTATTGTTTCATTAAACTCCGAAGTTTTTAAAAACCAATTCTTTTCTTTTAAAAGTTCTAATGAAATTTTATGCACCGGGCAAACATGATCTGGCACTTCAGTTTCTGTATAAAAATTTTCACAAGCCGTACAGTAATAGCCTTCATACTCACCTTCGTACAAAAAACCGTTGTTTTTTATTTTAACTAAAATTTCTTCTACGGTTCTTATATGATCGGATTCAGTGGTCCGAATAAACCTGTCGGGTACTATATTTAACTGATCCCAAGCAAAAGCAAAAGTCGCCGAAGTTTCCCTGGCAAACTCTTCCACTCCTTTACCTGCAGTTTCGGCAGCTTTTGCAATTTTTGCGCCATGTTCATCAGTGCCCGTTAAAAATCTCACTCTATCGCGACCAATTTTTCCAGCGTAAAACCTGGCTAAAACATCGGTCGCTACCTTTTCATATGCATGACCAATGTGTGGCTTAGCGTTGATATAATCTATTGCAGTTGTAATGTAAAATTTGTTCATAAATAAATAAAAGGCCTTATTTAGGCCTTTTTATTATAGCGAAAATAGACTCTAACCACAAACTTTAAACTATAGGACTTTCTTTACTTTTTTCAGCAATAAACTCGTTTATTACTACAGTAACGGCACTTACTAAAGGCACGGCAATTAAAAGCCCAACTATTCCTGCAAGTTTATAACCGATTAACAAAGCAACTAATACTACCAAAGGAGAAGTCCCTACAGTTTTCTCCATTACTTTAGGAACCAAAATATAACCTTCTATTTTCTGAACAATTAAATATAAAATTGCAACCGCAAGCGCCAAAGGAGGATTTTGAATGAAAGCAAAAAACACAGCAGGCACAGCTGACAAAAAAGGACCGATATAAGGTACAACTTCCAAAAGTCCGGCGAGCAAAGCCAAAAACAAAGCATACTCAACCCCCAAAGCAGAAAGACCGACAAAAGTTAAAAGAAAAATAGAAAAACTTAAAATAACTTGACCTAAAATCCATAAACCCATTTTCTTTTGAATTTTTTCAAGCATGGTCAAAGTAAAATCCTGATGTTTTGCAGGAATTAATGTAGCCACAAACTGCTTCATGCCTTTTTCTTCAGCTACTAAATAAAAAGAAATAACCAAAACTGTTAAGAAAGAAACCACACCTGAAAACACACCTATTGTAGTTTGATAAAACTCGGAATTACCTGAACCGGAAAAAAGGCCTTTTAAATATTCATCAATCGGTAATCCTGAAAACATCCCAGAACCCAACTTATTTTGAAAACTGGCTACATATTCCGGCCAATTTTCAGACAAAATTTGAAACTGGGTTACCGCAGGAGGTACAAGTAAGTAAACAATAAAAGCGGCAAATCCTAAAACTAGAACATAAACTGTTAAAACGCTTACTGCCCTGGGAATACGCTTTAAACTAAAATAGTCAACCATAGGGTCCATGGCTGAAGCCAAAATTAAAGCCATTACCAAAAGTAAAATAATATCTCGAATTAACCACAAAAAAGCCAAAGCCAAAACCACAAAAGTAATTTTAAGTATCACTTGGGTGGAACTTTCTAAATCTTTAAATACCATAAAATAATCTTACATGACTAGATTAAAAAAGTAAAAACCGCCCTTATTGGGGCGGAATTTGACCTTGCTGTTCTAAAATTTTAATAGCTTCTGCTTCTTCTTCGTCTAACTTTTTATTACTTTCCACACAATAAGCCTTAATCTGTTCTCTTAAAAAATCAGTTAAACCTTCACTTTCCAAATCCCTTACAAGTATATCTTGTATGGTCTGGTCTAGGGCAGATTTTTTAATGAGTGCAATTATTTTTTTTGTCTTCTCGTCCATACTTTTATACCTCTCTCCCTTCCTCAACCATTCTGATTATTTCATTATTTATGTCCTGTAAATTCCTTATCTCCTCAACACTTCGGGATGTTTTTTCCATCCCCATCCTTGCTTCTATGTTTGTTTCCATATTATTTTAAGTCTCTAATTTTTTTAAGCAACTTTATGTCTGCTTTGACTTTATCATGCTCAGTTTCCAAAATCAAGGGGAAAATAGAAGAATTTTGAATTTTTAACTTCCAATATTTAAACAAGGCTGCAAACCCATTTTCTCCAATTTTACCCTCATTTATATGCTCATGCCTGTCTTTTCTCTCTCCCAATTCCACCTTAGAATCGTTGACATGACTCATTTTTAACCATTTTAAACCAATAACTTTATCAAACTCTTCAAATGTTGTTTTAACCGTCTTACTGTCCCTTAAATCATAACCACTTGCAAAAGCATGTTGAGTGTCAAAACAAATTCCTCCAAAACTTGCATGTCTCACCAAAAACTCCATTAATTCTGCCAATTGCTCAAAATTACCACCAACTGTCTCACCGGAACCGGCAGCAATTTCTAAAAGAAACTGAGCTTCCCCCTTGTAACCCTTTAATACCTCTCCTAAACCTTTTTTTACCTGTAAAATACCCTTTTCTTTGCCTAAGTCCTTTAAGCTTCCTAAATGAGTCATTACATATCTAGCACCCAAAAAACTTGCACGTTCTAACTCTTCTCTGACCACAGAAACTGAGCCATGAAAAATCCTGGGATTTACAGAACCAAAATTTACAAAATATGGACAATGAACCACAAAAATACTTTTGTCATAACCATAAGTTTTAAGTTCTGACTTAAATTTCTCCACGCCTTGCTTGTCAATAACCGGAGCTTTGCCACCCATAGGCGGACGCGTAAAAATTTGAAAAACCTCACATTCCAAAGCACGGGCGTTTTTCGGCGCATTCCAAACCCCCCCTGCCGCAGAAACATGACAGCCTACAACTAATTTAGTCATAAAAATTTATGAAATATTTTTTCGTTTTTATATGGCCCAATTACAGCTAGGCTCATTTTCTTTTTGTTAAAAAGCTCCTTGGCGACTTTTTTTACATCCCCGGCAGTCACCGAATCTATCTTTTTAAAAACCTCAATGGGAGTATGCACTTTTGGTTTAAAAGCAACGCTTTCCAAAAACCAATCAAGTCTCGTCTGGTTGTCTTCCAAAGCCAAGACGGTTTTCCCTTTTAAATACTCTTTAGCTTTTAAAAGTTCGCGTTTTGAAATTTCTTCGGTTTTTATTTTTTCTAACTCAGAAAAGATTACTTTCAGAGCTTCTTCTATTTTGTCTATTTGCACACCGCTGTTAATTCCAAACAATCCTGTATCCTGATAAGCCGAACCAGAAGCTCTAACATAATACCCTAAACCTCTTTTTTCTCTAACCTCAGTAAATAGCCTGGAAGACATACCACCACCCAACAAAGCAGAAAGCACACTTTGTGCGGTATTTCTTTTATCACCATAAGCAAAACCTTTAAAACCCAAAGCAAAATGCGCTTGCTCAGTTTGCTTAAATTGCATTTTAAAACGAGGAGTATTTTGCTTGTCTTTCACTTTTTCCCAACCGTTTGAGTTTTTTTTAGGAAAATCATTCCATTTTTTATGAATCAGCTGCCAAAGTTGTTTTGAACTGTACTTACCGCTAATACCCAAAATCATGTTTGGCCCTTGATAATGTCTTTGAATATAGTTCAAAAACATGTCCCTATTAAACTTTGTTACTGTCTCTTTACTACCGGCAATATCCCGGCCCAATGCATCTTTAGGCCACATCACTCTTTCCAAAACATTTTCTATTTCATACATGGGGGTGTCTTTATACATGTTTATTTCTTCAACAATTACCCCCTTTTCCCGCTCCAATTCGGATGAATCTAAAAGCGGATTTTGAATCATGTCAGTTAAAACTTCAAAAATCAAAGGCAAATGTTTAGAAGCTGCCTTTATATAGTATTGCGTATGTTCCTTGCCGGTATTAGCATTCATCTCCCCGCCAATTGCATCCACCAACTCTGAAATTGCCAAAGCCGAAGGATATTTTTCCGTACCTTTAAAAAGAAAATGTTCTAAAAAATGACTTATTCCATTTTCTTTTTCACTTTCTGACCTTGAACCAGTTTTAACAAAAAAATCAACCACCACACTTTCAGCATCTGAAGAAGGCACTTCAACAACACTCAAACCATTTTTTAATACTGTCTTTTGATATTTCATATTATCAATTAGTTATAACATTATGTTTTAACAAAGTAGGTACTTCAATAAATTTTTCTACTTTCCCGTTTTTTAAATATACTAAATCTTCTATACGTATACCTCCAATTTTTGGAAAATAAACCCCTGGTTCAATGCTAAAAACCATATTATTTGCCAGTACATCTTTTGAACCTGGTGACAAGTTAGGCAATTCATGAATTTCAAGACCAGTACCGTGTCCTAATGAATGAATAAAATACTTGTCAATATTTTTTTCTTTTAAAACATCCACAGACCTATCATAGACTTTCCCCGCTTGCACATTTGGACCAGCAAAATCCATTGACTTTAGATAAGCCTTTTCCACTAAATTATATGCTACTTCCAACTTTTTAGGAACTGTTTTTAAAAATACTGTTCTAGTAAAATCACTGCAATAATTTTTATATTTAAATCCAAAATCTATAATTATACTTTCCCCACTTTTCAATTTTTTATTATTTGGTAGATGATGCGGTATTGCTGCATTTGCCCCGCTTGCAACAATGCTTGGAAAACTCACATCTTCTGCTCCTAGTCTTAGCCCAGTTTTTTGAATAAACTGAGCCAGGCGCACTTCAGTCATTCCAGATTTTAAAATTTCACTTCGAACTAATTTAAAAACCCTTTCCACAATTTGCATGGACTTTTTTATTTTTAAAAGTTCTTCAGAGTCCTTTACCTGCCTAACCACGTCTATTAAACTCCGAACAGGCTTAGCCCTTAGCCCAGAAACCTTGGCTTTTAAATACTCCCCTTCACCATAAGTAAAACCCCATTCTAAGTCTAAATGCTTTCCTTTTAGATACTTGCCGATATTTTTAAGCCTGTCTACTTTTTTTACCCAAGTAATTTTTTCTAAACCACCACCAAAACCTATAGCTTGGTTTTTAGTCAATAATAAATATTCATCCGAAGCCAAATTTAAAGAACGACCCATTAAATAAAACAGATTTTCCTTCTTTTTTATTAAAAGCGGGCGTTTTAAGCCCGTTTGAATTTTTTTAAAACGTATTCTATTCAAGTTTAATTACTATTTTTAAATTTTAAAAATTCATTTACTTTTTGTACTAACTCTTCTACATCACTTTGTAAAAAAGTTTTACCTAACTCTGGCCTATGCGCCAACATTGAAGTAATCCTATCTATTAACAAATTCGCTTGTTCATCCATCATATATGGACGCAAAGTTTGTAACAACGGATTTAAAACTGATTTTACTTCTTCAATGCTTATACTAAATTCTTCTGGGTATTCAGACATGTTTTATACTATTTTTTTACTTAAATAACTAATTAATTCTTCTATTTTCACTCTTGGCTGTTCTTTGGTATCGCGGTCTCTTACTGTGACCATACCGTCTTCCAAAGTTTCAAAGTCCACCGTAATACAAAAGGGTGTGCCAATTTCATCTTGGCTATAATACCTTTTGCCCACGTTTCCCCTTTCATCCCAGGCTACTGAAAATTCTTTTTTTAAACTTTCATAAATACTTCTTGCTTTTTCTACCAAGTCAGGCTTGTTTTTCAAAAGCGGGAAGACAGCTGCCTTATAAGGCGCAAGCTTAGGAGGCAAAGCTAAATATACTCTGTCTTCTTCCTGCCTGTAAGCCGAACAAAGAATTGCCAAAAAAGTTCTGTTTACACCCCAAGTTGGCTCTACGCAATGAGGCAAATATTTTTCGTTAGTATGCGGATCGGTAAATTCCAAACTCTGACCTGACATTTTCTCATGACTTAAAAGGTCATGGTCCGACCTGTATGCCAGACCATATAACTCTTTTTGTCCAAAAGGAAACTTATATTCAGTATCAACACTTCTTTTACTATAGTGCGCCCGGTCAGCCTCCGGAATTTCTACAAAGACAACTTCTTTTTCTATCCCAATTTCTTTTACCCATTCCTTTTGCTGTTCTAACCAATACTCAAACCATTTTTCCCATTCTTTGGGATGGACAAAATATTCAATCTCCATTTGCTCAAACTCTCTGGTTCTAAAAATAAAGTTACCCGGAGTAATTTCGTTTCTAAAAGCCGGACCAATTTGAGCAATACCAAAAGGCACGGTCTTTCTGGTTGTGTCTAAAATATTTTTAAAATTTACAAACATCCCTTGCGCTGTTTCCGGTCGCAAATAAACCAAAGACTTTTCGTCTGCAACCGGGCCAAGATTGGTTTTAAACATTAAATTAAACTGCTGAGCTTCCGTAAAACCTGCTTTAGACTGACAAACCAAGCAAGGTTGTTTTATATCAATTTGATCAGCACGAAATCGAGAATGGCATTTTTTACATTCGACTAACGGGTCATTAAAGGTAGCCACATGCCCACTGGCTTCCCAAACTTTGGGGTTCATAATTAAAGCAGCGTCTATCCCAACCACATCGTCTCGCTGCTGTACAAACTTCTTCCACCAAAGTTGTTTAATGTTATTTTTCAATTCCACTCCCAAAGGACCGTAGTCCCAGGAGTTTGCAAGTCCGCCATAAATTTCACTCCCGGGAAATACAAACCCACGTCTTTTACATAAACTAACTATTTTCTCTATTTTATTCTCATCAGACATAATAATATTTTTCCATCAAATCCGACTTGGTATAATGTTGCCGAATAAATCGTTTTCCTTTTCCTTAAAATAAATTTTACCAAAATTCCAGCCTTGACACAAGCAAAAATCAATGTTATTTTTTTATGTTCACATTTTGAAGGAAAGGAGGAAGATAATGAAAGCCAAGGACCAACGTCAGCGTTTTGCGATCACACCGGGGCAAACTTTCGGCATGCTCACGGTTATCGAGGTTACAAACAAACGCACAAAAGCAGGATCAACAGTTTGGAAATGCCAATGCAAATGCAACAAAACTGTTGAAGCCTCATCGAAAGCATTAATACACGACAACAAAACAAGTTGTGGTTGCCAGAACAGTATAAGAATTCCGAAATTAGCAGTCAAAAGCGGTAAGCGCTACGGCAAATACGTTGCACTGGCCCCCACGGAAGAACGAGATCGTGGCTGCGTAATCTGGCTGTGCCGATACGAAAACGCACCAAACAGACTAAATCTGGCTCTCGTCTCCACGAGAATCCTAACCCGGTTAAAACCATAAATGCGACCCCCACCCAAGAAAGGACGGTCGCATTTAAATTTAACAACTTTTACCTATATTTCTTTATAACATTTTACCATATCGTCAAAATAGTCGTAAGTAATAGCTGTACGGATTTTTTCCATTAAATTTAAGTAAAACCTTAAATTATGCATACTGGCTAAACGAATACCCAAAGGTTCGCCTGTTGCAAACAAATGCCTTAGATAGCCTCTGGTGTGGTTTAAACACAAATAACAACTACAAGTATTGTCCACCGGGGTAAAATCTTCTTTATATTTTTCTAATCTAATATCTATGGTAGAATATCCGTCTTTTTTACCTTGTTTACTACCTACCGTATACTGCGTACTAACATAAAGCCGACCATGCCTAGCTTCCCTGGTAGGAATAACGCAGTCAAAAGTATCGCAACCCAAAGCTGCCGCTTGGATAATGTCAAAAGGCGTACCCACACCTAAAAGATGTTTGGGTGAATTTTCAGGCAAATGCGGAACTGTATAAGAAACCGCTTTCATCATCTCTTCGTGAGGCTCGCCTACTGCCACTCCGCCAATTGCAAAACCTTCAAAACCCAAAGACACCATATCCTTGGCAGATTGTTCTCTTAAATCTTTAAAACTTGCACCTTGCACTATTCCCCAAAGTTTTTGACCTGGGTTTATAGGATTACCAATTTCTAAAATTTTCTTATGTTCTTTTATAGCTCTCTCTGCCCACCTTTTTGTCAGTTCAATAGACTCTTTACTTCTTTCATACTCAAAGGGAAACCCTGGAAAATCGTCCAAAATTAAAGCAATATCACTACCCAAATTACTTTGAATCTGTACGGACTTTTCCGGACTTAGTATTTCTGACCGTCCGTCTAAGTCAAACTGAAAAAGCACCCCCACTTCCATAACCTTCCGCATTTTTGCCAAACTAAAAACTTGAAACCCTCCGCTGTCAGTAAAAATTGGACCTTTCCAATTCATAAATTCATGTAAACCCCCGGCTTTATAAACCAGTGCATCACCAGGACGTTGCCACAAATGGTAGGTATTTGCCAAAATAATATCCGCTCCCCAAAATTTTAACTCTTCACTAGTAACAGACTTTACCGCGCCTTTTGTGCCAATGGGCAAAAACGCCGGAGTTTTCACATCCCCATGGGCGGTGTGAATAATGCCGGTACGCGACTTAGATGATTTGTCTGATTTTATAATTTCGAAATAATCCATATTCTAAGAAAACAGCGTCTGTCCAGACGCTGTTTAAAAAATCTAATTTACTTTCTTACTTTTTTCAGCTTCCAGCTCACTTGTTAATTCGTCAATAAACTCACTTAAAGGTTTTTGATTACCATCTATTCCCTCAGTTAAACTCGAAAAGAAATCAGCAATTCTCCTGGCTATTTCAACAGCTTTTGTTTTTTCCAACTCACCAAATCCCTTGATTATGTTTGTGATCTCAATTTGATAATTAATATCAAGTCTGCCAAATGATCCTTTTAGCTTAGCTGTCCATGATCTATCACCTACTGGCACTTCCACTCCACCAGCGTATTTACCAATTCTAGTACCCATAGAACCAGAATGTGTTGGCTCAGAACCCATTGATTGTTCTTTCATAAACTTTTTAAATTTAATTTTATCGATCAAAATTTCTTCTTGGAGGTCGACCGTGACCGTTACCACCATGATTCCTAAAACCGCCATTTCTAGGACCACGTGAATGAAAATTATCATTACCACCTTGAGCTAGTTGTTCTGGGGTTGGTTCCGGTGCAAAAGGCTTATGAGTTAAATTCATTCTACCCTGTTCGTCTATTTCAGAAACTTGCACCTTTAAAGTATCACCAATTTTAACGACGTCTTCCACTCTGCCTACGCGATAGTTTGCAAGTTGGGAAATATGAACCAAACCTTCTTTACCAGGCAAAACTTCCACAAAAGCACCAAAGTCCATGAGCCTTGTAACTTTACCTTCAAAAATTTCTCCAGGTTCAACTTCACGAACAATGTCTTGAATCCACTTTACTGCTTTAGCCGCACTTTCTGCGTCCGTGGAAGTAACCATAACCAAACCGGAGTCTTCAATGTCAATTTTCACGCCCGGACAGTTGGCAATAATTTCGTTAATAGTTTTACCGCCACTACCAATAACTTCGCGAATTTTGTCCGGTTTAATACTAAAGCTGGTGATTCTTGGGGCATACTGAGAAAGTTCCGGTCTTGGAGCCGGTAAAGCTTCTTTCATTTTGGAAATAATGTGTATACGAGCAGGTTTGGCTTGAGCCAAAGCTTGGGCTAAAATTGCAGAAGTTAAACCTTTAACTTTAATGTCTAACTGCAAAGCTGTAACACCTTCTTCTGAACCTGTAACTTTAAAGTCCATGTGTCCGTTAAAGTCTTCAATTCCGGCAATGTCGGTTAAAACTTTAAACTTGGAAGGACTTTCTGTATCCATAACCAAACCCATAGCACAACCACCGATAATGTTTTTAATTGGCACACCGGCATCCATTAAAGCCAAAGTACTACCGCAAGTACTAGCCATAGAAGTAGAGCCGTTGGAAGACAAAATTTCACTTACCAGTCTCATGGTATAAGGAAACTCCTCTTGTGGAGGCAGCACAACTTCAACCGCACGTTCTGCGAGCATACCGTGCCCAACTTCACGCCTGCCTACACCCCTTAAAGGTGCGACTTCGCCTACTGAATAACCTGGGAAATTGTAATGATGAATATAACGTTTAGTCCTGCCTTCTGCCGGGTCTTCCATGCCGTCTAAAGTCTGTTCATCCCCTTTACTGCCTAAAGTAACAGTTGTTAAAGCTTGGGTTTCTCCTCGAATAAACAAAGCACTACCATGAGTGCGTGGCAAAACTCCCACTTCACAAGAAATAGGCCTGGTTTCAGTCAAACTTCTACCATCAACCCTGCGTTCTTTTTCTAAGATTTGCTTTTGTTGATATTTCTTTAAAAGCTTATCAACAAACTTTACTGCTTCTTTTTTAACACTCACCCCTTCAAGACCAGCAAGCTGTTTTTCAACTTCAGCAACAACTTCTTCTGTAAGCTTAGAAATATTTGATTCACGTTCTTCTTTGCCTTTAACGTAAATAGCTTGATCAATTTTCTCAGAAGTTAAAATCTCTTGAACTTTTTCCAAAACTTCGGGAGTCGAAGCTTCCATAAGCGGTTCAACTTTGTCTTTACCCAACTGCTTTCTAAACTTTTCCTGAACACCACAAAGTTCTGCTAAATATTTTTGAGCAAATTCAATACCTTCAACAATTTCTTCTTCTTTTACTAGAATTGCCCCCATTTCCACCATAATTACGTGCTCTGCTGTACCACAAACCACTAAGTCCATGGTGCTTTTTTCCATTTGCTCGGAAGTTGGGTTTAACACATATGCGCCTTCTACTTTACCAACCCTGACAGCTGCTACAGGTCCGTCAAAAGGAATCCTGGAAATATGAAGAGCCATACTCGCGGCATTTACCGCAAGCATGTCAGGTTCGTTTTCCCCGTCGATAGAAAGCACAGTTGCAATAACCTGGACATCATTTCTCATTCCATCCGGAAACATTGGCCTTAAAGTACGGTCAATAACCCTGCCTTTTAAAATAGCTTCATCAGTCGCTCGGCCTTCTCTTTTAATCCAACGACTACCTTTAATTTTCCCGGCTGCGTACAACCTTTCCTCATAATCAACCAACAAAGGAAAATAATCTATACCTTCTCTAGCGCTTTTTCCTAAAACAGCAGTGGCTAAAACTACTGTATCCCCAACTCGGGCAAGTACAGCACCGTCTGCCTGACCAGCAAGCTTGCCGGTTTCAAAACTTATTTCTTTACCCCCCACCTCTACTGAAATCTTTTGGGATTCCATATTTACAATTTTTTCTGCAAGGATGACTTAAGTGTTGACGAAGACCAAATCCGGATTTTTACGGATTAATCGTCGCTATACCCTCAAACCATCCTTTGCTTAATTATTTTATATATTCTAAAACTTTTTTATAAATCTCTTCCGGAGTAAAGTATGCTTTCACCAAAAATTCTTTAGCCTCAAAGCTTTGCGCCTTTAAAATGTCTTCGTTACTCCAAAGGTTACTTAAAACAATAATCTGCGTTGCGGCAATTTTTTTATCCGGGTCTTTCCTTACAGCTTCCAAAACTCCAAAACCGTCCAATTCCGGCATGAGCAAGTCCAGCAAAACCAAGTCAGGTTTTTCTGAATGGATTAACTCTAAAGCCTGTACGCCATTTTTTGCCGCTTTAACCGAAAGCCCGTAGTTTAAAAGCTTATGAGTAACGATTTCCCGCATTGCGTCGTCATCCTCCGCAACAACGATTTTTTTTTGATTTGACACTGTCCTTTTGTTTAATCAATAATCTCTTGGCACCATTTTAACACAAAACCCAAAAATAAGCCAGATATGGTATAATTATATATACGAATACCCAAAAGTTAAGTTTTCATTGAAAAGAAACAAAAAATAGAATTTAATTGTATGGAAACAAAATCAAAAACATTGTTAATAACATTTTTTTTTCTAATAGTCATTTCGGTTTGGATGACCTATCAAAGAACTTTAGTAAATAAAGATTTTGAAATTATTAACACACCAGATGAAATTGAAGAAGAAAATTTAGAATAATTTATGACAAATTGGTTTTTTATTGCGCTAATTGCTCCACTGCTCTGGAGCGTGATAAATCACATAGATAAATATTTATTGTCTAAATATGACGAGGGTAAAGGAGTGGGCACACTTATGCTCTTTTCCACACTGTTTTCCCTTGTAGTGTTGCCAATAATTTTATTTTTTCATCATTCCCAAATTCTAAACCTACCTTTTAAGGACTTACTTATCCTTTTGCTTGTTGGAGTTCTTAGTGCAGGAGCTTTTTACTTTTACTTAAAAGCAATGGATATTGAAGAAGCTTCTATTGTAGTTCCACTATTACAATTAATCCCCATTTTCGGTTACTTTCAAGGGTTTCTAATTTTAAATGAATCACTAAACCAACAACAAATACTATCCTCCCTTTTAATTATCGCGGGTATAGCCATTTTATCAGTAGAAATTGACGTAGATAATAAATTCAGACTAAAAAAAAGGGTTTTAGTTTTAGTTGCACTCTCATCTTTCCTTTTTGCATTGCATGACGTCCTGTTTAAATTAATTGCTGTACAGGACAATTTCTGGACCTCTGCTTTCTGGCAATATTCAGGCTTAGCCATTTTTGGAGTTTTAACTTTCTTCGTTTCAAAACATTTCCGAGAAGAATTTTTAAAAACTATCCACGGTGGAAATACAAAAATTCTTTCTTTAAACATTGCTGGAGAATCTCTCTATATTTTGGGTAATTTAGCAAATAATTTTGCAACTCTGTTAGCGCCCGTAGCTATCGTACTTGTTGTTACTAGCTATCAACCGTTGTTTGTTTTTTTAGGTGGTATAGTATTAACCCTATTTTTTCCAAAAATTGGAACTGAAAAAATTACACTAAAACATTTTGCTCAAAAACTCATTTCCATAATTGTAATTATTATTGGTAGTTACTTGCTATATTCGGCATCACACTATTAACAAAAAACAATGGATTTATTTTGCCCTTGGGAACCAGCTAATTACCTTATTTTTTCCAGCAATACAGCACATTTGCTATTTTATTCACATATACCGTCTTTAGTTATTGCACTAATTATTGGATTATTAGTTTTTTTTAAAAGCAAAAAATCCCCTTCTGGAAAAACCTTACTAGTTATTACTGTTTTATTTGCTTTATGGTGTTTTTTCGACCTAATACTCTGGGCGACAAATCAGCCCAGTTTAGTAATGTTTTTCTGGTCAATGCAAGTTTTACTAGAGCCACTTATATTTGTTCTAGCTTTTTATCTAACCAATTCTTTTATAAAAAAGGAAGTAAAAATTTCTAACTGGACTCTTGTATTGTTTTTACTATATTTGCCTGTTGTAATTTTTTTGCCAAGTTCGTTTAACCTTCAAGGGGTAAATTTAGAAGACTGTACGGCAGTTGAAGGTTTGATAGCTCAATACTACACCTACTTTGTTGAAGTTATTTCAATAATATCCATATTTATTTTAACTGAAATAGAAAGCAAAAAAGCAGTCACTGTTGAAAAACTTAAAGAAACAAGAACCTTCGGGATAGGAGTTGTATTATTTTTAATTGCGTTTTCTTGGGGTAATATTATTGGGAGCTTCTCCGACAATTGGCAACTGGCACAAATTGGCTTGATTGGCATGCCAATTTTTGTAGGTTTTTTAGCTTACTTAATGGTCAAATATAAAACTTTTAACATCAAGGCCTTTGGAACCCAAGTTTTAACAATTACTTTATGGGGTACTTTGGCGTCAATGCTTTTTGTTAGAACTATTGAAAACGTGAGAATAATTTTAGGTTTAACTTTGATATTATTTTTTATTGTTGGAATCCTGCTCATACGAAGCGTAAAAAGAGAGATTCGACAACGTGAACAATTAGAAATCCTTTCAAAAGAGTTAGAAGACGCAAACCAAAAACTCAAAGCTTTAGACTTAGCCAGGGCAGAGTTTATTTCCATTGCCAGCCACCAACTCCGCACACCTCCTGCAACTATAAAATGGTATATGTCTTCCATTTTAAGCGGCGACTACGGCAAAATCCCTAAAGAAGCATTTACCCAATTAGAAAAAGTTCAAACTACTAACAACGGTTTAATTTCACTAATTGAAGATATCCTCAACGTTTCCAGAATTGAGCGGGGGAAAATGGAGTTTATGTTCCAGGAAATAGAACTTTCCGAAATTGCCAACCAAGCTTTCGAACAGCTTATACCCATTGCCAAAGAAAAAGGCTTAAAATATACTTTCAAAAAACCCAAGAAGACCCTACCTAAAATCATGGCTGACAGGGAAAAACTCAAACAAGTCATGAACAACATTATAGACAATTCTATTAAGTACACCCCCAAAGGATCTGTTGAAGTTTCGCTCGCTGCAAATTCTGAAAATATAGTTTTTGAAGTTAAAGACACTGGTAAAGGTTTTAGTAAGGAAGAAGAGTCCCAAATTTTTCAAAAATTCTCCCGTGGCAAAGAATCTTTAAAACACAGCGCCGGCTTAGGCTTAGGACTTTATGTTGCTAAAATTATTATTGAACAGCACAAGGGAAAACTATTTGCCCAAAGCCCCGGTGAAGGCAAAGGGTCCAAGTTCAGCTTTACCATTCCCATTCACAGCGGAATTAAGACCACCACCTTAGTTGACCTTGGAAAATAAGTTTAACCCAAAAAAACTCCGTATTATAAAAAAATCCCACCGATGGTGGGATTTTTTTATTTCATACTTCCAAGCATTTCTTCTTCAAAATGATTTAAAAATTGTTCCGGATCAGGAGTACTGCCAAAAAGTATATGATCTACACTACTTCTTTGGTTTCTGTCTTTTTGACTTTCTACCCCTTTTTTCTGAAACCATTCTTTCCACAAATCACTAAAAGCTTTATAACCATCAGACCCTTCCGGACCAAAATGCTTGTAAATTACTTCATACTTTACAGTATCACAGAAATTAATAAATTCACTCTTTTCTTCTAAAGTTAAAAAACCTTTAGCCTGAAGAGAGGTTTTTATTTTTTGCACTTCTGGTTTAACATAAACCGTTTGGCAAATTTCTCTGCCTAATTTTGTCCATTCTTTATCAAAAGTTTCAAAGTCAAAGCCGTTATTTGGCATAATATTATTCAGAAATTTTTAATTTCAACTTTTCAGCTAACTTTTCATAACGTTTTTGATCTTCACTTTTTAAATAGCGAAGTAAACGTCTGCGGTTACCCACCATTTTTAAAAGCCCACGTCGGGAATGGTTGTCTTTTCTATGAATTTTTAAATGTTCGGATACCTGCTCTATTTCTTTAGTCAAAACCGCAACTTGAACTTCCGGACTCCCGGTATCGTCCTTGTGGGTTTGAAACTTTTTTATAATTGCATTCTTCTCTTTTGGAGTTAACATACCTTTTCCTTTTTACGAGCTAAATTGTGGCACCATTACTTTTCACCACATTACAGACTTAGCCGTAGTTAATATGATTTCTTTGATTATACCAATTTTGCTTATTTTTGTAAATACTCAATAAAAGCCTTAAACACGTTATATTCCATTAAATTTTCAAAACCCTGAAGCCCCGGAAATCGGTTGACTTCCAGTACATAATATTTTCCATTTTTTTCTAAAATATCCACCTTACAAAGCTCCCTGCCTAAAGTTTTTGCGGCTTTTTCTGCCAAATTGCAAACCTGCTTTGCCTGACTTCTTTCTAATAACTCATATTTTGCATAGTCAATCTTAAGCCCTGTATTTAAAGTCTTGAACCTTAAAACTTGAGGTAAAACTTTAAAACCAACCACAACTACTTTATACTCATATTCGGCTTGTATATACTCTTGAACCAAAAGTTCTTTTTTTGGAATATTAGAGGGAATTCTTTTTATATCCTCTACATTTTTAATTAAAAAAACACTTCTACCTTTAAGGCCGTATATCCATTTTAAAACAATAGTGTTAAAGGTAGAGGGTTGAGTAGTAGACGGTAATTCATAATTTATAATTCCTGCTTCATACCTCATTGTCTTAGGAATAGGAATACCTGCTAACTTAAGTTTTTTATAGTCTTCCCATTTACCTTTTCCCAAGTCTCCTTTAGTGATATTAAAGTCAACAACTTTGCCGCCCGCTTTTTTAAAAACCTTAGCTAACTGAATAATTTTAGGCAAAAAATCTGCTTTACCTTCCAAATAAGGATTTCTAACATACAAAACATCACCTTTTTTAACTGGGACTTTAAAATTAAACTTAATTAAATCTTCCAAATCCAAAACTCTTAACCCTAACTTCATAATTCTAGCTTCTTTAACGAGCCTTTTAGTTGCAAATAAGTTTTTAGAAGATATCAACAGTATCATCCTGTTATTCTACTAAAAAATTAGTTATACTGGTAGTGTCGCATAACGTTAAAAATAAAATTTAAAAACCTTAAGGTCGTAATATATTCTGTGTGTTCTGTGGATAAACTACCATGTCGCAAAACGTTAAATCAAATCAAAATATAGCACCCTCCTCCCCCACTTCGGTTTTAAATAAAGCTATAATGGATTTTTTGGAATATTGTGAAATTGGCAAAAACCAAAGCCGAAACACAATTATGGCTTACTACCGGTACTTAGATAAATTCAAAAAATTTGCCGCGGCAAACAACATTAAAAACCCTAAAGACATAACTTTAGAAAAAGTTAAACAATACAGGCTTTACCTTAACCGGCTAGTTAATGCAAACGGCCAGGAACTTAAAATGATTACCCAAAACTACCATTTAATAGCTTTAAGGGCGTTTTTAAAGTATTTAGCTAAACAAGACATTCCAACCTTAGCTCCGGAAAGAATTGAATTGCCAAAAAACCCACAAAGACAAGTTGAATTCCTGGAATTAGACGAACTGGAAAGACTATTTTCTGCAATTAAGCAAGAAAAAGAAGAGATTCAAAGGTTAAGGGATGACGCTTTAGTTAGAACCTTATTTTCTACAGGTTTACGTGTTTCTGAACTAGCCTCTTTAAAAAAAGACTCTATAAATTTAGACAGGAAAGAGTTTACAGTCAGAGGCAAAGGTAGCAAGTTAAGACTGGTGTTTTTGTCAGAAGACGCGGCTGAAACTATAAAGAAATACCTTGCGAAAAGAAAAGACAGCAGTAAAGCTTTGTTTGTTGGTCACTCAACCATTGGACAGTCCGTTGAAAAACAAATAGACAGTCACTCAGTCTCCCCAAAAGACAAACTAGACAAAGCCCCCGGTCTCACTGTAAGGCAAATTCAAAGAATAATAAAAAAATATTGTAGACTAGCTGGGATAGTTAAAAAAGTTTCTCCACACACTCTCAGACACTCCTTTGCCACCGACCTACTACAAAACGGTGCGGATATTCGTTCCGTCCAAACTTTATTAGGCCATGCAAGCATTACTACAACTCAAATATATACGCATATCACAAACCAAGGATTAAGAGAAATTCATAAAAAATTTCATAAAAAATTTTAAACCAAATATAAAAACCCCTCAACCTAAATCTTCACTTAATTTAAGATTTAAAGCTTTGGGGTTTTTATTTTCTTCACTGTCATCTATTCTAAATGTTAATTTTAAAACCCTACAAATACCATTGATATTCAGACATACTTCTCATAGCTTCTTCCATGTCTATTTGATATTCTCCCTGAGTATCCTTTGAATACATGGTCAAGGGAGCTTGGCAGTGAGGACAAACGCCGGGACGTTCTCGACTAAAACCACAGCTATCACACATAAACATATATAATTGATGCATATTTATCACCTCCCTTTTTTTAAATATATTTTATTTTAATGTCTCCTTCCCCCCTCCTATTTTTGGTCTACCCTTATTTTTAATTTCTGTCAAGGCCTAGATTTGAAATTTTTTGGAAAAAAAGTTATAATCCAATGAGTTCTAAAAATACTTTGCTTATTTATACAGAAAATAATTTTATACAAAAAATTTATTGAAATTACTCCGATATACAGTGTAATCTCTACCATAATTTTTTTAAATTAAAATATTCATTTAAGCTTGTTTTATTTAATTACCTCTACTTGTTGGCCTCGTAGCTCAGTTGGATAGAGCGCAAGCTTGCGGAGCTTGAGGTCGCAGGTTCGACCCCTGCCGAGGTCACCAAGTGGAGGCAAAATAAACCAAGTTAAAAAAAACAAAAATGAACATAGTTCCGTAGCTCAACGGATACCCGCCCGACCCGCCTGAAGGTCTCGTAGCTCAATGGATAGAGCAGTGCTCTTCTAAGGCATTGATGTTGGTTCGATTCCAACCG
>CAZFTX010000003.1:0-73943 GCA_964521955.1 uncultured Candidatus Saccharibacteria bacterium
CTGATGAACATTATTCTAGTTTTCCCTCCGTCCGGGGTTTCCTGTTATACAAAAACCCCACCCCTTACAGGGGCGGGGTGGGGTTTTAAACTTATCGACTACGGAAAAAAGGGTTTTTATTCACTCTAGGAGAGGTTTCAAATTCTTCCGCTCTTTCTATTTTAGCCACCACTTCGTCATAATTTTTAAAATTAATTCTTACTCCCTGACTTGTCTTAACTTCAGTAATTATTCCACCCGGATTTAAAACATGTTTAACAGAAGTTTTGATTATAGAAACTTGAAAAAAGAGTAAAAGCAAAAAAACAAACCAAAAAATCAATATTAACTGCCCCCTAAGGTCTTTGGCGCTAGTAATTAAGTTTTTAAGTTTATATGTTGGTAAATTCATATATGTGATATAACTAACAATTTTATATTGAAACTAGCAAACCTGTACACTTATTTCTTCAAATAAAAGTTCGCTCTTAAATTGGCGGAAACCTCGCCCTCCCCTAAAGTAGTCAAAGACAATCCGTCCAGCACAGTAATAAAAGGTAAATTTTCAAAAGTTTCTATAAAGTCAACTATTTTCGAAAAAGAGCCGGAAATATTCATTGAATAAGGCACAACAATTAAATCACCTGTTGTTTTAGCTTTTGAAGCACTTTTAGCAGTTCCGCTTAAACCTGAAAGTGCAAAATCTACACCAATAATATTGGCTAAATTTTCTAAATATTTAACTTCGTTTACCAAAGTGACATCTTTACTAAACAATTCCTCCGGCTGTAAAGGTTTTTTTGCAAGAATGTCTAAATCTTCCTGAGCTTTTTCAAAGCTTATTCTCTCGGCATCCAAAACAGACATTTCTCTATTTTGCTGCTCTATCTTTCCTACCATATCAACGTTAGATTTGTCTAAAATTTTATAAACATAAAATTGTAAAATTAACCCAACAACTATCCAAGTTGTCAGAACAACGAATATTTTATATTTTGCTGAAAGTTTTTTTGCAAACATTTTATTTTGAATTTAAAAAACTATCCTGAATGTAAAAGGTAAACTGAAAATTTACATTTGTTGGCTTTACTATATGTTGAAGTGGATAGTCTATGTTATAAAAATGTTCTGTATCCTGATTTATAATGTCATAAAGTTCAATTACTTTTTCTCTAGTAGCACTAAAACCATTTATAGTAATTTTTTTACCTGCCATATCTACAGACAAAGATTCAATGCTAACTTCTTCAGGTGGAAGCAATGCAAAAGCCTCTAAAACTTTTGACCACTTAGGAGAAGCGTCGATTAATTTTTTATAGTCAGTTACTGTGTCGTTTATCACCTTAATTCTTGCTCGAATTTGAGTATTCCCCTCTTTATTTACCTGCCTTTTTAAAGTTTCTATTTTTGAAAGAATCTGCTCAGACTCTCTTTGTAAGACAATACGTGCCGCTAACTGAGAAACAAAAACTATAAAAACAACAAAAGCAAACATCCACAGCACCTTAAAAACTCGCTGCAAAATGCTTTCATAACGAAGTTCTTCTTGTCTAATTTTAGGAAGCAGGTTAATTGTCTTCATAAATTTTAGTTTTCAACCCCTCTCATGCTTAAGCCAATAGCCGTTGTAAAACCTAAAGCTTCGATTGAATTTATTGGTGGTTCCTTAAGTCCGCTTAAATTTGCCCAAGGATTGGCAAGTTCTACTTTTAGTTCAGAAAAGTCTGCGAAATCTTGAGCTAAAGATTCAGGCAAATTTGCCAATTTTGCACTCCCTCCAGTTAAAATAATTCTACTAACTTTCCTATCAGAATGCTCATTATGAAATTTTAGAATTGTCCTAATCTCTGCACTAAGATTATTTAAAACTGGCAAAAGTGCAAGTTTTACATTCGGATAATCCGGTGTATTTTTCAAACCAACTTTACGTTTAATATCTTCCGCTTTAGTACTCGAAACTCCTAAGGTTCTGGCAATGCTTTCTGTAAATTGACTCCCTGCAACAGGCACTGAAGAAGTAAACTGCAACTTACCGTCTTCTACCATAATTAAACTCGTACGCATGCTATTTATATCAGCAATAAGTACGGTTTCGGTACTATTCTCACCAATAACAGAACGATGGCAACTTTGAGATTCCACTTCTAAAGCTATGGGTTTAATTGCCAATTCATCTAAAGCTGATAAGTATTTATCAACAAATTCTTTCGGTGAAGCAATAATTAAAATATTCATTTTATCCCCAACCACAGAAAGCTTCTGCCAATCCAAATACACCTGGTCTATTGGCATGGGAATAAAACTTTCTGCCTCAAAAGGGACTGCACTCTCAGCTTCCTTGTCTGACATGACAGGAATTTGAATAACCCTAACAAACGACTTAGACTCAGGCAAGCTAACCACTGCGTAATTAGTGTCTATTTTCCCAAACTGAGTTTTGTACATTGCCTGCTTAAATAAATGAGAAAACATTTTCTTGTCAGAAATTCCATCAGCTAAAATCAACCCCTTTGGTAAGGCAATTTCTGAAAAACCTTTTACTTTCACGCCTAAGCCTACCTTGTCTAAAAGCATAATTTTAATACTACTGGTACTAACATCCAGTCCAAAAGCTACATTTTTTTTGTGAAATAAATTAAACACTTTTGTTTTTAATTTCTTTATATATTTTATAGCTATTCTAAAATTAGGCATTGCCTAATTGTAGAATACATTTATGAAAAAGGAGGCAACGAGCGAAGCAAGTGTTGGAAGGGAAAAACACGCAGTGTTTGTCCCTCCAAAAAATTTTAATTTATATTTTGACTTATGTTATAAATTGGGGAGATTAAGGCAATCGCCAGTATTCCAACCACACCTCCAATAACTAAAAGTAGTAAAGGTTCAATAATAGAAGACAAATTTCTCAAAGTTGTGTCCACCTGTTCTTCATAATGCACAGCTAATTGTTCTAAAATATCTTCCACTGTACCACTTTCCTCTCCCACCTGAAGCATTTGCACAACTAAAATTGGAAATAAGGAATTATCTTTACCCAACGCATCGGTTAATGAAGTACCCAATTTAACTTCTTTGGCGGCATTTGCAACTACTTCTCTGTACGGGATGCTGCTTATAGACTCACTTGCAACTTCCAAGGCTTGAACAATAGGAATACCACTTTTTAAAAGCGAACTTAGTATACGGGAAAACCTTGCAAGATTTATCTTTTTAACAATACCGCTAATCACAGGAAAATGCAACAAAAATAAATCAAAATACCTTTGTCCAATCTGAGTACGTAAACCAAAAAATCCTCCAACTACAATCCCCACCATGCCTAAAATAGTAACAACCGCGTTTGCACTCATAAAATCCGCAACTGCCATTACTACCCTTGTCATAAAAGGTAAATCGGTTTCAAATTCCTTAAAAATTGAAGTTAATTTTGGCAAAACAAAAATAGACATCAACACACCAATAATCACCATTGCTCCAATAATCACGCTAGGGTAAATCATTGCGCCCTTAACTTTGCTCTTTAAGTCTGCCTCCCTGTGTAATTGAATTCCCAGGTATTCCAAACTTTTATCCAAATTTCCTGAAAGCTCCCCTACTTTAATCATACTTGTGAAAATATTGGAAAAAACTCCCGGATAAGCCCCTAATGCTTCGCCCAAACCCTTACCAGCTTGAACTTGAGAATACACATCATTCATAATATTTTTCAGCTTCAAATTTTTAACCTGTTTTACAATAATCTGCAGACCCCTGGAAATTGAAATACCACTTTTAAGCATAATGCTTAAATTTTCCACCACCCCAATTTTTTCGTCTAAAGAAACCGTTGAAATATTTCTTAAAAAGTTTAAAACATCCGTCTTATGAGCTTCAGTAATTTGAGTCGGCAAAAGACCCTGCTCTTTCAGCAAGTGACCGGCAGCAGCCAAGTTCGGGGCATTTATTACCGCCGACTCTTTTTTACCACCCTTTGTTAAAGCTTCATAAGAAAATTCTGGCAAAAAAATATGATTCTTAGATTAACTGATGTTATGATTTGATAATTAAAATCAAACAATCAATAAATCAATTTAATTTATTTACTCCTTAGAAACTCTTAATATTTCATCAATAGTCGTAATGCCTTTTAAAGCTTTAATAAACCCGTCCTCCCACATTAAAACCATACCATCTTTTTCCGCAACATCTTGAATATCCTGACTACTCTTATGCTGCATAATCATTTCCGCTACTTCAGGTGTAACTTCTAGAACCTCATGAATTCCACAACGGCCTTTATAACCACTATGATTGCATTTATCACACCCTTGTCCTTTGAAAAACTTTAAATCTTCAATATTTTTAGTTTTTTCTTTAATTGCACCAGATTTTTCTAAAATTGGCATAAGTTTTTCCAAATGAAAAATTTTCTCTAAACTATTCATGGTTGCTTTGTCTATTTTATAAGGAGCACTGCAATCTTTACATACTACCCTGACTAACCTTTGGGCTAAAACTGCATTGATAGTCGAAGCAATTAAGTAAGGTTCGACACCAATGTCTAAAAGTCTGGGCAAAGCCGCGGCAGCATTGTTTGTATGAAGAGTTGAAAAAACCACGTGACCAGTCATAGCGGCATGCACCGCCTCTTCAGCGGTTTCTTTATCGCGAATTTCACCAATCATAATAATATTTGGATCTTGCCTTAAAAGCGCACGTAAACCCATAGCAAAAGTTAATCCTATTTTTGGACTGACTTGCATTTGGTTTGCCCCCACAATGCGATACTCTACCGGATCTTCAATGGTCGAAATATTTACTGATTTAGTATTTAACAAAGAAAGCAAAGTATACAAAGTTGTAGACTTACCACTACCAGTAGGTCCAGTAACTAAAATCATTCCATGAGGTTTTTTTGCATTCCTTTGAATGATTTCCATATTAATTTTTTCAAAACCTAAATCTTCCAAACTCATGGCTTTAGTAGACTCGTCTAAAAGACGAATAACTACTTTTTCACCGTCAAAAATAGGGATAGTTGAAACACGCAAAGAAAACTTATATCCATCTTTTTCAATCTTAAATCTGCCATCCTGAGGCAGTCTGTGTTCGTCAATCTTTAAATTTGAAAGCACTTTTATTCTAGCAACAATTGCTGCCTGAATGACTTTAGGTAAAGTCATTACGTCATGAAGAACACCGTCTATGCGATAACGAACAATTACTGAATTTTCCTGAGGTTCGATATGTATATCAGAAGCTTTTTCAAAAACCGCATACTCTAAAAGCGTATCTACCACCCGAATTACAGGAATCTCTTCGGCCATTTTCTTCAAACTGTCATCCGCACTATCTGGACCTTCCCCTTTTGCACTGGCTGTCACCGAAGGAGAATCTGAAGGTGAAAAAAGGTGTTTAATTTCTTTTTCTAATGAAGAATGATACTTACTTAAACCAAAATCTAGACTAGTCTTACCAATTAAAAAAGTTTTAATCTTCAGTCCAATTTTCTTTTGTATAAACTCTTTCGTTTGCAAATCTTCGGGATCAGTCATAGCCAAAGAAAGCTCGTCCTTGGTCTTAGCAAAACTTATAACTTGATGTCTATGAGCAATGGGCTCTGGTACAAGATTTAAAACTTCCTGGGGAATCTGTTGATTGCGCAAATCTATAACTGGAACATTTAAAAGCTCGCTTTTAAATGTTAAAAGCGCATCTTCCGTCATTACTTTCTTTTGTAACAAAAATTCTTCCCAAGAAACATTGCCTTTTATTTGCAATCGCTCCTTTTCCAACTCTGCTATTTTGTCCTCAGAAAGAACTTTCTTTTGTTTTAAAGCTTTATTTAACTCTATTCTATCCATGTTTATTTTAAAATATTTTTTGTTTCTGATTTTACCTTATTCAGGTTTTATTATAACACATTTCTATCTTCCCTTCCAAGTAAAAATATAATATATAGTTTTTAAAATAATCTCTAAATCAAACAAAATACTTCTATGTTTTATGTAATACAAATCGTATTGAAGTTTAAGCCTAGTTTCTTCAACAGTTGAGGCATAAATATTTAACTGCGCCCAACCGGTTATACCAGGTTTTACCAAATGTCTTTCGTCGTAAAAAGCAATTTCTTTTTTTAAGTTTTCAACAATATTTGGCTGTTCGGGACGTGGACCCACTAAACTCATATTGCCTAAGACCAAATTTAAAAACTGAGGAATTTCATCTAAACGGCTTTTTCTTAAAAATTTTCCTAAAGTCGTAATTCTTGGATCATTTACTGAAGTCCAAGTATTAGTTGGTCCGCCTGACATTGTTCTGTATTTATAGACCTTGAAAATCTTACCATTTTTTCCAACTCTTTCCTGGACAAAAAGTACTGGACCTTTAGAAGAAAGTTTAATTAACAAAGCAATTAAAGGATATGAAGCTACAAACACAATAAATCCTAAACTACCCAAAATCAAATCTACTGACCTTTTTAACAAAGTATAAAAACGTTTTTCTTGATAGTTAATATTTTCTAAAAACCAAAGCTCATTAATTTGTGATAAATATATCTTTCTAAGAAGGCGCTCGTAAAAACTTCTATGATCATAAAAATTCACGCCTGCTTTTCTAAATTCATAAAACTGCTGCAACACTTCCGGCCTGGTTTGCAAATTCCCAGGTAAAATTATTCCGGCTTCTTTTGAGGGTTGTAATTTTTTTAAAGCTACTTCGTCTAAATGACCCAAAACCCTAAAACCCATGTAAGAATGATTTTGAATTTCTTTTTCTAAATCTTCCAGTTCTTTGTTAAAAGAAAACAAATAAACACTTTGAGTTAAAGTGTTTTTCAAAAAATATTTTACAATTAAATGCCAAATTAAAATTAAACCTAGAACTAACCCCAAATCCAAAACTAAAAATCTTCTAGGGGTAAGTATCAAATTTGGTTGTACATAAAAATACAGCACTGCTAAAAGACCGTTTACTGTCATGGCAGAAACCAAACCTGAAACAACTGTTGTATAGCGCCTAAATGCTGGAGCTTCAAAAAGTCCATGAATAAAAAAGACCAAAATCCACAAAATATGCAAAACCGTAAACGCACTTAAATGTGCTCCCCAAGCTTCGGAGCTTAAACCATTGGGATATCTAATTAAAACCGCCAACCATAAAGACATGTATAAAATTAATACATCTGGTATAAATATAAACCAAAAAATAAGAGTTTTTTTTGACATTAAATTTTAAAAAATATTCTTAAACTTAAAATAAAATAAGCTACTAAATAGTTCGGGTACTCACTTTTATACTTAATAATTAGACTTTTTTGCTTTTTTAAAAAGCCAATAAAACGTTCTTTATTATAGTTCGGCAATGTATATTTAGTAAAGACTTCCTGAAAATTAAACATTTTCCCAACATTTCCTAAACGCAACCATAAGTCATAATCTTCAGCAAAATCTTGTTCGTCCTTAATAAACCCACCCACTTTTATTACCATCTCTCTCTTAAACATAACCGTTGAAGTAAAAAAATTGTTCCTCAAAAGCATAGTTTGTCTAATATTTTCGTCTGTCTGAGGTCTAAGTTTGGTTCTTAATGCTTGGTTCTTGGAGTCTATAACACTAATTCCACCACCAACTAACACGAAGTCAGAATTCTGGTCTAAAAATTCAACCTGTTTTTTAAGCTTATCTACATCCACCCATTCATCGTCGTCATCCAAAATTGCAATAAACTCACCTTTACTTTTTAACAAAGCCTCTTGCCTACTCGCTGTTATGCCCAATGATTCATTGTGAATCACAAAATCAATATTCAAACCAGCTTTCGTTAACTCTTGCGTTATCTCTTCGGTATTATCAGTTGAACCGTCACTGATTAAAATCACTTCAATATCTTTATAGCTTTGCCCCCAAATAGAATACAAAGCCCTGCGAAGTAGTGGCGCGCGATTTTTTGTTAGTATATTTACTGAAACTTTAGGCATTTTTAATTATCTCCAATAATTTTTCAGCGCATAAACTGTCCGTAAAATTTTCCAAGACATATCTTTTAGGTTCAAAATTTGATTTTAAAAAATTTGGTAAAACATACTTAAAATCGGCAAAGTTTTTAAACCTCATCCCTGACTGCTCAGAAACATAAGGACTTGCAGTATTTCCGGATACACGAAAGCCTTGTTTTTCCCAAAATCCTCTTTCCCAAATCAACACAGGGACATTTCTAGCCCAAGCCTCAAACATTGCTAAACCCTGACTTTCGCTTTCAGACAGATAAATAAGCGCTTTAGTCGAATTTAATAAATGAAAAAATTCAGCTTGTTTAAAATTATTGTAATCAACAACTTTAAAAACATACTTTCTAAAATTTAAAAACTGAACAACATCTTTAAATATTTCACTCATACCAACTTTATTGTATACAATAAAATCTAAAGTTTTTTCTTTTTGCTCTTCATTCTGAGGTACTTTAACACCTGCTGGCCAAACACTAATTTTCCCAATTAAACGCGGTTCTAACTTTTCATAATATTCTTTGACCCAAAGACTGGGCATGATTACTCTGTCTATTTCTTTATTCGCAATAATTGAACCATATTCCGAAGGCAAAACAACTAAATTTGGTCCGGCAATTAGTTTTTTTATCACACCTTGCTGTTTTTTTAATATTGCTTTTTTTAAAGGCTGAATTCCACTTAAAACCACTACTGTGTCAGTAAAATTTTCATTAACCGAAAAAGATGTTTTTAATTCCCTCAACCCCCTGACCAAACTTAAAAAAACCGCCCTCGGACCACGATTTTCCTTTTTCAAAATTTTTTTAACCAAAAATTTAACTTTACCTAAAAAGTTAAACTCTTCGGTAAATAAGTTTAACATTACTTTTTATTTAGACTTTGCTTAAAATAAGTAATAGTTTTTAAAAGACCATCTGAAACGCTAATTTTTGGCTGCCATTTTAATCTCTTTTTTGCCAAATCAATATCCGGCTTTCTTTTTACAGGATCATCCTGAGGAAGTTTTTTAAATACAATTTTACTTTTAGAATTAGTAATTTTTATAATTTTTTTTGCTAATTCTAAAATTGTAAATTCTTCCGGATTACCTAAATTAACAGGTCCGGAAAAATTTTTTGCATTCATCATCGCAATAATTCCAGCAACCAAATCTGAAACATACTGAAAACTTCTAGTTTGCCCACCTTGACCATAAACAGTTATTGGCATGTTTTTTAAGGCCTGAACAATAAAATTTGAAACAACCCGACCATCATTTTTATCCATTTTAGGACCATAAGTATTAAAAATCCTAATAATTTTTGTTTCAATTTTGTATACTTTTCCAAAATCTAAAGTCAAAGTTTCACCGGCTCTTTTACTTTCATCGTAACAACTCCTAACCCCCACCGGGTTTACATTACCCCAATAAGTTTCTTTTTGAGGGTGCTCTTTAGGATCGCCATAGACTTCTGAAGTCGAAGCAAATAAAAACTTAGCCTTGTTTTTTTTAGCCAACTCTAAAAGATTTAAAGTTCCTAAAATGTTGGCTTTAAAAGTCAAAATTGGTTCTTTTTGATAAGCCGGAGGCGACGCCGGAGAAGCTAAATGATAAATCTCACTTATTTTTAAATTCAACACATCTTTAGATATGTCTTTGTTTAAAAATTGAAAATTTTTATTTTTCAGTAAATTTAAAATATTAGTTTTTTTACCAGTATATAAATTATCCACACAAATAACTTTATAACCTAAAGCCAAAAGCTTCTCACATAAGTGAGAGCCCACAAAACCCGCTCCGCCTGCTACTAATGCTGTCCTATTTTTTAACATTTTTTTTATGAAGATTTTTTAAGAAAAATTCTTCACTCAAACCGCTTGCTTTTAAAAGTTGTTGGTTAATTTTTTTCATGGTCGTTAAAAGCGGGGTTTTCTTTTCCAATTTCTTTGCTAATTGCAGAAGCGCATTTACATCCTTTGGAAAACACGATCCACCGTACCCCCTGTATCCCCCATGACCCACGCTAAAATGTGAATCGGCAATTCTCCAATCCTTAACTACCGCTTCTTTCACGGTTTCATAATTAACCTTCAAAGCTTTTGCAATTTCAAAAATTTCATTTGCAAAAACTACTTTTAAAGCCAAAAAACTATTTGCCATATATTTCACCAGCTCCGCTTCTTTTGCCGGCATAACTTTATCAAAAGGACTTCTAGGTAAAACCGACATTACAATTTTGGCATATTTTTGACTTTGTTTTGTAACTCCCAAAATTTGCCTGTCAGGATGAATTAAGTCTTCATACGAAGAAACTTCTTTTAAAAATTCAGGGTTAAACATGAAAGCATGTTGAGGATACTGCTTTTGCAAATCGTCCACAGTACCGGGAAGTACAGTAGACTTAATAACTACTATTTTTTTACCTTTCAGTAAACCAACAGCTTCTTTTACAGCGCTTAAGTCAAAACCTTTTTTGGGATTATAAGGTGTAGGTGTGGAAATAAAGACTATTTCCGCTTTATTTACCAACTCCATTGAACCTTCCTGTTTAAATTTGTCATAAACAAAAGGCTTGTTTTTTTTACTATCAAAATATTTTTTTAGAGCCCCACCCACAAAACCAACACCAATAATACCTATTTTTTTCATTATTTTTTGGAAATTAAATAGTTTTCAATTGCTAAATATTTTAAACCTGAATTTTCTAAAGTCCTCAATGCGTCCTTTGGACTTTCTACATTTGGTTCTCCGTGCAAATTAAAAGAGGTATTTAAAACTCCTCCAATTCCGGTTAAACTTTTAAATTCAGAAATTAAAGTATAGTACTCTTTATTCCAATCTTTATAAACAATTTGCGGTCTGCAAGTAAAGTCATATGGGTGTATAGCGGCAGGTAAATGTTTCTGCCCTAACTCAGTTGTAGGAAAAGTTATGGCCATATAAGGAGCCTTGATATTTTTTGAATTAATTAAATACCGTTTTTCATCTTCCTCTAAAACCGAAGCGGCAAAAGGCATCCAAAAATCCCGATTTTTTATCATTTCGTTGATTATTCTTAAATTATCCCGGCTGGTTGGATTAGCTAAAATAGAGCGGTTACCCAAAGCCCTGGCGCCCCATTCCGTCCTACCCTTAAATCTGGCAACAACTTGATTTTCAGAAAGTAATTTTGCAACTTGTTTTTCTATTTCAAATTCATTTTTAAATTCACTTATATCAAACTTTTTTTCTACATCCAAATTTTTTAAAACCTCTCTAATGTTAGAGGAGCTATAGCTGTTACCCAAATACAAGTCTGTGAATTTTACCGGACTTGGAGTCATGTTTATTTCTTTGTTTTTTTCTAAATATCCAAAAAAGGCCGCGCCAATTGCTGTAGACTCGTCCGCCCCGGAAGGCATAACAAACAAACTATCCACTTCTGGCAATTCTGAAATTTTTTGATTTAATTTTACACTCATGAAAACCCCTCCTGAAACAGCTAATTCCCTAATGCCAGTTTTACTCACCCAAGCTTTCACCCATTCTAAAACTTTTTCTTCCAAAAAAATTTGAGCAAATGCGGAAACAGTGTCAAACCTTTGGGCATACAAATTTTCCAAAAAATAATATTCTAATTTATTCGTTGGAATTTTAGATTCAAATTCCAAATCTTTGTTTAACACGACTAAATCTTTAAACCTTTCGTAAAGCTCCCTAGCTTTTTCCTGTTTTGCGTATGGAGCCAACCCCATGACTTTAAATTCGTGCTCGTTTGGAGTCATGCCTAAAAATTTTGTAATTTCAGTAAAAAAATACCCTAACGAAACACTCACTGGGTTTGAGGAAAGTTTTTCTAACTTAAAATTTTCATAAACACTCACAGTGGAAGACTCGCCGTCCCCCTCTCCGTCCATAGTTATAACCAAAGTTTTTTTCTTTTCATCTAAATTCATACAAGCTGCATAGGCATGCGAAGCATGATGAAAACTAAAACTAATTTTCTCACTTGGCACCTGTAGCATTTTACTGAAATATTTTAAGGATTCCTGTGTTTGCCTGTCTTTCCATGCATAAAACTTTTTTATGCTTTTACCTACAAAAGAACGGGTAAAATTGATACCCGGAATTTTAGAAAGTACATGTTTTTTAAAACTATATTTTCTCTGAAAATTTACATTGAAAGTCCCGAAATCCCGCACAGATTTAAAACCCACACGCTTCATACCCAAGTATCCGGCAATGTCTTTTTGAAAAATTACTACTTTATCCACCTGGTTTGGGTTTATATAATTTTTATAAACATAATCTAAAGTAAGTACAGGAAAACCGTTTGAATTTTTCAAGCGGTTAAACCTTTCCTCACTCATAGCAAACTCTAACTTACCGTCTTTAATGTAAGCTACAGTTGCATTGTGGCCGTAATGGATTCCTAAAATATTCATTAATTACTGAATTTCTACTTCTTTAACAATTTTTAACTTTTCTTTTTGATATTCTTGTTCAATTGTTTCTAAATTCACCCCATGTTCAAGCTCATACAACCTAACTGCCATCATTAGTCTAAAAAATGAATATAACAAAGCCCCATAAAACCCCCTGACTCCGGCGCGCCAACCTTTTTTATAAAAAAGCCAAAAATATCTTGCCATACTTCCAAACATGTAATAAATAGAAAAACGTTTACCGTCCTTATACCTTTCTTCCGCCTCTGCTGAAGCATAACGTACATGACCTGAAACAAACTTTGTGAGGTCATACAAACTATAATGCCTCATGGAAAAATCTTTATTCTTAGGAAGATGCAAAATTTCTTCCTTAGGTCCCGTAAATTTACCCATTCCGTGAATTCGGTTTTCTCCAAAATTAACTTTATCCTTTTTAAAAAAACAAGAATAAGAAGCAGAAATAACCGGAACTTTGCTTTCCCCCCACAAATAAGTATCTATGGGAACATAAACATATGAATATTTATTTTCTTGGGAAATTTTAGTTATTTCTTCAAGCAAAGTTTTTGGTAAAAAATTGTCAACATAACTCCAAAAAATCCACTCTGTCTTAATCAAAGTTTTAGCAAACTCCAACATCTCTTGAGTTTCAACCTGAACTTTTTCACTCTTGGGTCTAACTACAAACTTTGCGCCAAAACTTTCTGCGATTTCTTTTGTCCTGTCCGTGCTCCCTCCGTCAAGCAAAAAAACTTCCCCATAGGGCCTTAAGTTTCTAACTAAAAGTTCTATTCTTTTTTCTTCGTTAAATGTAAAAATTATAAATGAAATATTTTTTGTCATACAGATTTAATTTCTATATACCCGCCAACTTTTTTAAAAATACTTTAATTCTTTGATTTTTTAAAAATGTTTTTTTTGCCCAAGTAAGCATAAAACTATAAACAATCCCCCAATAAAAACTAAACCACAACTTAAATTTAGAATATTTAATACCGTATAAATTAAAAATCCAAAGCATCCCCTCTTGGGTAGACCTTGCTCTTTTTGTCACTGTTTCAAGTCCCGGAAAACTGTCCCAACGTATGTTGTCTGCCCTAACCTTTACCAAAGGCTTGGCTACCACACATGCTGGTAAGTCTTTAGCTCCTTTTAAAATAACATACAAATGCATAGTCTGTGTTCCCACAAACTCTTCTTTACCGCTTAACGAAAGCCATACTTCTCTTTTAAAAATTTGGCAAGAAAGCCCACCAAAATACCCAACTAAATTTGTATAGTTATCTATACTTTTTACAAAATCAGAAAGCTTAGGAAAGATCTGGTCTTTTAAGATATGTAAATTTGGTTTGCTTACAACCGGTTTAATTAGTTGGTGGTCATAGCCCCAAGCATTGGCCAGCAAATAACCAAATTTATGCTCAGCAAGTATGTTTAAAACATAAGCAAGCGAACCTTCAAACAAAGCATCATCATCTCCAAGCATCCAACAGTATTCCCCCTTTGCAAAAGGTACTAATTCTAAAGCATTTTTATCATATCCCAAATTTATTGTATTCTTTCTATAAAAAATATTTGGATATTGTTTTTGAAAACTTTTTACCACTTCCTCTGTGTTATCTGTGCTTCCATTGTCTGAAATTACAATCTCTACTTTATCTAAAACCTCTGTGTCTTTAAATTGAACTACTATACTTTCAAGACAAGTTGGTAAAAAGTCGGCCCTATTATATGTAGGAATGCAAACACTAAGTAAGGGATTATTCATACTGGGAAATGAACTCAAGAAAAGTTTTTTCTAAATATTGTATTTGAGTAATATTTAAGCCCTGATGCGCTCCCAAAACCAATGCTTGGCGCATAATTGTATCTGTGTTTGGGTAAGAGTTAAAAGGTAAGCGTTTTTGAATTTTCAAAAAAGCCGGCTGTTTTAAAATATTTCCTGTAAACACTGGTCTAGTTTGAATATTTCGACTTTCCAAAAACTTTACTAAACCAAAGCGGGAAAAGGGACTCCCGGGTTTAATGATTAAAGGAAAAGCCAGCCAAACCACGTCCGCTTTTGAATTTTGTTTTCCTAAATAAAAATATTTCTCAAACTTTGAAAAAAACTTATACAAATGATTAAAATTCGACTGTCTAATTTTTACAAACTTTGGAAATTTCTTTAATTGCTCCAAAGCAAAAGCGGAAGAAATTTCTAATGGTAAAAAATTATAACCAATTTCGCTAAAAACAAACTTTTCGTCATAAGGTACACCTCCAAGCTTGCTTCGAAAACGATTTTTCAACTGTTCAGAGTCTGACTTTTCACCAAACAAACTGCTGCGTCTTCCCCACCCACGAAGCACCACTAACCTTTCCGCCCATTCTGGATTGTTTACGCATATCATTCCCCCACCCCCAGCACCGTTTATTATGTGTGAACCATAAAAAGAAGTTACGGAAATGTCAGTCATTAATCCGGTTGGCTTGCCTTTGTATTTAGCTCCCAAAGTATCGCAAGAGTCTTCTATTAAAAACAGTTTATGCTTTTTTGCTAGTTTGTTTAAACGCTCCAATTCAGGAATATTTCCCATAAGCGAGGGAATCATAAGCGCACGAGTCTTTTTTGAAATTGCCTTTTCTACTTGGTCAACGTTGACCTGAAAAGTTTGCAGGTCAACATCCACAAAAACCGGAACCAAACCTTTTTGAACTATAGGTGCGACAACCGTAGAAAAAGTCAAAAGTGGAGTTATAACTTCACTGCCCTTTGGTAAGTTTAAAAGTTCAAAAGCAAGTAAATTAGCACTACTGCCAGAGTTAACCATGACTCCATATTTTTTACCAAACATTTTAGCAATTTTTTGTTCAAACTCTTTAGTCTTTTCCCCTAAAGCTGTATTACCTTCCAAGACTTTCACTACAGCTTGAATTTCTTCTTTTCCATGTACGGAAAAACCATAAGGAACTCGGATATTTTTACTGTTTTTTGCTTTCATGTTTACCTAAAAAAGTTTAAAATTTACCTTAAAATTATACCCTTTTCAGTACTTTTGGTCAAAAGAAAAACGCCCGGGGGAAGGTAAGTTCACGCCTCTTTCAATCAGGCGCACACTTAACTTCCTTCCCGGACGTTTTTTGCTTAGTATTCTATACTCTTTCCTCCTTATCTGTGCCAGGCCCATGCATGAAGGCTAGGCACCATTCTTCTTTCTTCTTTAATGATTCGCAGAAACACCCAACTAAATGATTCCTACGTGTTTCTTAAATGCTTCCAAAGCAAATGGGATTATCACATCCCGATGCCCGGAGACAGTATTTGCCGGCAAAGCATTCACCGGAAACCACTGGCCGTTAGCCGGCTCACTTTGGGGAAAGGCCAAAAAAATCTTGCATTCGTACCAGCCCCTGCCTGTATTTTCCGGATAAACGTCGCCCACGAACACGAATTCAGTTGGGGTCTGAAACTCTTTTGCAACGAGCCTCTCCAAAGCACTCTCTCGCCCTGTGTCAGTATTGCGGAAACCGACCCCAAGCCCGGCCCATTGTGCAGAGTACCACTTGTCATCTTCAGGACGCTGTTCGAGAAGCACCTCAATCACACCGTTCTCCAGCTTACGAAACGCCACCCCCTCAGCCGCAATGTTGGTCATGTGGGGAGTCATAGCGTCGTACATCGTGGTACCCATGGGTGTCTTGGGATTTTTGAGGGAAAGCACGACGGCAATCGCACTACAAGCTCTAGCTTGATTTTCGGCAAATCCATTCTGATCAACCACCACCTGCCCCAAATTAACACCAATGAGAAACTCAATGGCATTTAATAGCTCCTGTGTCGACATTCGACACCTCCTGAAATTTGTCTTTTCGTCAACCTGCCCCAACTGTGAGTGGAAATTGACTAAACATTCTACAATAAACATACAAAAAAAGCAAGGCCAAAACCCTTTGCTTTTTTTAAACTTTTTTACTTAAACCAATTTTAATTCCCGAAGCTTTTTATACAATATTTTATGTTCTTTTATTGTGTTTTTTGGTAAATTTTTAAAAAATGTTCCGTGTTGTAACATGCCTGACAAAATGCATAAAAAAAACCAATGAAACGTCATGTCCTCGAGGAGTTTTTTTGTAATTTATTGGAAATAAAAACTTAAAATTTTTCAATTTAGCCCCAAGTTCATTTTTAGCAACTTTACCCAATCGAGTCTTGAAATCTTCATTCATTCTTAAAAGCCCACCCGGAATATGCCAGCCTTTCCACCACTGGTCTTCTCTGTAAGTTAAAAGTATCTCTTTCTTTGCATTTACCACAACCAATTCACAAGCAGAAAAAGGAACAATTTTAGTTAGTGCATTAAAGACTTCCCCCGGCAAACCTTTTTCTGGATTTGGAAGCTTGCCTAAAAGTTCAACTAATTCTTTTATTTCCTTTTGAGTAATTTTATTCATCAAATCCTAAATCTTCTTTTTTAACATTATGCAAATTTTCTTTATACCATATAACCATTTCTTCAATAGCTTTTTTGTGTGGTGTAAATTTAAAATCCCCCAAACTTTTTTTAAGCAAATCTGCATTACAAGTATACTCTTTGCCCATCCCCTGGTTTTTTACTTTAATTTCAGTTATTCCCCCGGTAGCTTCTTTAACCATTTCTGCCAACTCCAATATTTCTACAGGATCCCCCGAACTTGCGTTATAAGCTCTTTCCTTTGGTTCATTTAAAATAAAATGCTCAATTATTCTAACTAAGTCGTTTACATATAAAAAGTCAAATTTTACATTTTGGTTTAAAACTATAGGAAGCCCAAAAAGCGCCCGACATATGGCATTTGAAACAATTCTTACTTTGTAATCCTCATATTTTCCAAAAATACTAAAACAACGCAAATTTAAAAAGCCTTCATGATTTAAAATATATTCCGAAGCAAAAACTTTTGCTTTACCATACTCATCAACAGGTAACACTTTCCCAAAATCGGTCTCTTTTGCCATTACCACAGCTGTCTGTTTTCCATACTCAGCCCCACTACCAAGAAAAATCATTCTTCCAAAATAGTGTTTATTTTCAGCCAAATTCAAAAACATCTGTTTATTGGTCTCAAACAAATCTAACTTACCGGGAACGTCACTTCTCTTTCCGCCTACGTTTGCAGCATGAATTACAACATCAAACTTATTTAGTTTTAAAAATTGACTAACAGCTTCCCTGTTTAACAAATCCAACTCAGCATGACCAGGGTGTAAAATTTCAAAATTTTGGGATAACTGATCTATAATATTTCGCCCAATAAATCCGGCCGAACCTGTCAAAAAAACTTTTTTATGCTTTAACATGATTTAGTAAAATTTTATCCAATTGTTGAAAATTACCCGCAAACTTCTCCGGAGAAGCAGAAATTAATTCTTTTTTTGAATGAAAACCCCAACCCACCGCACATGTTTTAATTTTTACCGCTTGTGCTTCCCTTAAATCCCCGACTGTGTCAGTAACCAAAATTATATTCTTTACCAAATACCTTTGTTTCAATTTCATAAAGGTATGTCTTTTCCCGTTTTTATTTAAACCATAAATTTTAGTAAAAAACTTATCCAGTTTATTTTTTTTTAGAAGACTAAATACAGCCACCTCGGGCGATGAAGTAACTATACACATATCAGTTAATTTATAAAGGTTTTTAAGTATTTTTATTGAGGGACCAAAAAAATTTAACCGACTGGAACTGTAATTTTTCTTTATTAATTCTCTTTTTATTTGGGCAAACTTTAAGACATCTGCCCTTTTTAGTTTAAGAATTTCCGTAAGCCCCGCATGGATATTGCCGCTAAACCCTTTTAAATAATCTCTTTTTAACAACACTTTGCCTAACTTACCGGCAGCGAGTTTATTTATTTTATACCAAACGTCCAAAGAGTCTACCAAAACTCCATCAAAATCAAAAACGATTAATTTCTTCATTAAATTTATGTTTTAAAACTTTGCCAATAACGCCTTCATAAAAACCCCAATGTCCCTTGGATGCCTGGAAGTAATAATGTTTCCGTCTTCCACTACTGGTTCGTCTACATACAAAGCTCCGGAATTAACTATGTCATCCTTTATTCCTACATAGCCTGTAGCTTTCTTCCCTTTTAACAAACCAGCGGAAATTAAAATCCAAGGGCCATGGCAAAAAGCAGCAACAATCTTTTTTTGCTCATACATTTTCCTGACAAATTCTAAAACTTCAGGTATTTGCCTAACCCTGTCCGGAGCCTCAAAACCTCCTGGTAAAAGCACTAAATCGTATTTTTCCGCGTCCAATTTTTTTGCATCAACCAATTCCCCATAATACCTCACCATTAATTCAAGAGGAAAATTTAAGCGTCCATTAACTAATTTTGCGTCTTTTGTTGCAATATCTACTGTAAAACCTTCTTCCTTTAAACGCATTATTGGATACATCACTTCTTCGTCTTCAAACCCTTCTGCGGTAATAATAACTGCTCTTTTTTGCATAGTTTTAATCTCCGACTTATTTTTTAATTTTCTTCCCAAAATGGAATAAACATATTATGCTTAAATTCATCCCTGTCCAAAAATGGATACATGTCCTCTAAAGGCTTACTTATCATTGTACCATCCGCCAGTTTTTCCGAATAGACTTTGGGCAAAAGTGGCTGAGTATGCGACATGTTTATATCGCAAATTACTGGCCCTGAAAAATTTAAAGTTTCCTCAATTTTCTTTTCAATTTCACTATGATTCGGAATGTGTACATAACCAAGTCCAAAAGTTTCTGCAACTTTAGCAAAAGACGGAAAACTTACCCCGGTCTTTTCATTTACGGCTGCCAAGTTCCCATGAAAAAATGAATTCTGTGTATTTTTTATGGCTAAATAACCGTTGTTGTTTAATAAAAATATTTTTACTGGAATTTTATGATAAGCAATTGTCTGCAACTCCTGTAAATTTAACATAATACTTCCTTCTCCGGTAATTAAAATAATTCTATCTTTACCAGTTGCAAACCATGCCCCTATTGCCGAAGGCAAGTCATACCCCATGGAAGCACAGCCAATACTCGAATGTAATTGCTGATCTTTTTTTGTTTTAAAGCATTGCAAAGTTCCCGTAAAAGAAGTTCCCACTCCCGTCATAATTATTTCCCCTTCCTTCAATTTATCGGAAAGCACATGGGTAAAATAATATGAATTTACAAAGTCAGTTTCGTTTTTATAGTTTGGATCAACAACCGGATATTTTTGCTTCCATTCTAAACACTTCGTCATCCATTCCTTCGCATTTTCAACCGGTTGTGCCTGCTTACTCAATTCTTCAATAAATAATTTAGCATCCACATTTATGGCTAAATCAGGAATCACAGTTTTTTTCTTTAATTCTTCTGCATCTATGTCAACAACGACTTTTTTTGCACCACGGGCAAATGCCTGATAAGTATAACCAATATTCCACAAATGATGTCTCGCGCCAATGCTAATTAGCAAGTCAGAATTTTGAATGGCAAAATTACCTGCGCGATCACCAAACACACCAGGACGACCAATATACAACTCATGCGAAGTAGGAACTAAATCATGGGCTGACATGGAAGTCAATGTAGGAATTCCAAGTTTTTCCGCTAATTCTAAAAACTCTTTTCCTGCCTTCGCTAAACGAATTCCATGACCCGCAAAAAGCACAGGTCTTTTTGCTTTTTTCATCCATTCTAAAACAGTCTTAATTTTAGAATCCAACTCAGGCTCATTCCTAAAAACATTTAAATTTTCTTCCTCCGGAACAAATTTTCTCAAATCATTTTCTTCCACTATCATACCTTGAATGTCAGAAGGAATATCCAAAAGCACCGGCCCAGGCCTGCCGGTTTTTGCCAAAAACACAGCTTTTTCCAAATGATACTTTACGTCTTTCCAGTCCAAAATTTCAACACAATATTTTGTTATTGGACGGGCAATATCGGCAATATTAATTTCCTGAACTCCCAACTGCCTTAAATGAGTTCCTGTTATCATATTATCTCTTTTAACCTGTCCTGAAATATATAAGGCTGGAATTGAATCGGTCCATGCTCCCATAACTCCTGTAAGCATATTTGTCGCCGCCGGCCCAACAGTCGAAATGCAAACACCAATATTCCCCCCAACTCTTCCATAACTCTCCGCCGCCATTGCGCAAGCCTGTTCATGATGGTTACAAATATATTTTAATTTTGAACTTTTTGCAACCGAATCAACTAAATGCATATTTCCACCTCCGGAAATTAAAAAAACATGCTTAACCCCCAAGGAAGCAATATAGTCAACAATTAAATCGGATACTTTAATTTTTGCCATATTTTATTAATGTATGCTTAAAAGATTAAATGAATTTTTTAGCGGTAAAAACTTATGGGAATTTTCCAAAAACCACTTACCCTCACATACCTCGCCAACTTCTAGTACTGTTCTATTTTTTAAATCCACCACCTCGGCGTCCAAAAAACTGATTACACAAAAATCCCTTTGTTTTATTTCAGTTTTTAAATTTTCCCAATTTTCCTGTTCGTGTAAAATAACTTTTTTATCTTTAATTATTTTTTCAGCCATCTGCCTTTCTTTCGCAGGATCTTGATGAAAATCTGCATATTCATATTTACCCAAGTCTCTAGATGTTTTATCTATACCCTCATAACCCTGGTTTTCTCTACCATACTCATCTTTTAACCGAACCAAATCACTTTTTTCCGGTGGTGTTTCAATTTCCATAATAAACGCCCCACCTTCTGACAATGCCTTGGTAGAGTGAAAAACGCCTCGATCAATTATTAACCCATCCATGGTCTTTAAAGTAAAGTTTGTATTTAAAAATGCAGTATTCACACTTCCGCTTAAAACCAAAAGAGAAGTTTTTTTCTTAGGGTGGCAATGCATAGACGTATTTGCCATATGTTTTAAAAAAAGCACCCAGACAGCAATTTTATCGTTTTCAAATATTAAATATTCGTAGCCCCAAGGTTTGTCTACTACCAAACCTTTATAATCTATTTTAGAAACAGAAGCAGGCACAAGCACCCTTTTTAATGAAAGGTTATACAAATCTGATTCGGCTGGAAAAATTTTTTTAATCATTCAAATCAGCATGCTTTAACCAAAACTCAGAATTTTTTTCACTGAGTTCATTTAAATAATTATATTCTCTATCGTTATCCAAACATTGCCAAAAACCTTCGTGTTGAAAAATTGCAATTTGTTTATCTACTACCATGCCTTTAAAAATTTCCTTTTCTAAAACACATTCATTAAACGGAGTCAGTCGTTGAAAAACAGCAGGCTTAAAAACCATAAACCCGCCATTAACCCAACCATTAGGGCTTTTCAAACGTGAAGTTTCTTTATATTCTACTGGCACACCTTCCTGAAGAAAAAATTCTCCATACCTAAATGGCGGCATAACACCGCTAACTGTGGCTATCTTCCCTGAAGTTTTATGAAAAGCAAGTAATTTTTTTATATTTATATCGGCCAAACAATCGGAATAACTAACAAAAAAATCTTCATTTTCCAAATATTTCTGACATCTAAACAACCTTGCGCCAGTACCGCTCTCCTCACCGGTTTCAACAAAAGTAATTTTCCAATTTTCTTCTAAATGCTGGGTACTAAACTCTGGCAAAGGCTGACCTAATGTAAAAGTTAGGTCATTAACATTTTGATCGTAATGCAAAAAATAATCACGAATTAAATTGCTATTTTTTCCCAAAGCCAAAACAAACTCTGTGAATCCAAATTGAGCAAAACTCTTCATAACGTGCCATAAAAGAGGCTTATGGCCAATCTTAACCATGGCTTTCGGAACAAAGTCTAAAGAATTATGCAAACGAATACCAGAACCCCCACATAAAATTACTACTTTCATAACTTTTTATTTTAATAAATATTCTCTATACCAATTAGCCGTTATAAACATAGCTTCATCCAAATTAAACTTTGGAACCCAGCCCAATTCCCTAACAGCTTTTTCAAAATTTAAACTTTGAAAAGGAATTTCATTAACTTGAATATTTAAAATTTCATATCGACATTTTTTGCCAACCACACTCTCAATACGAGAAATTATGTCTAAAACGCTTAAAATATATCCTGTACTAAAATTATACGCCTGACCTTTTGTTTTGGCTACATGTAACGCTAGTCTTAAATACCCGTCTACAACGTCTTTAACAAACACATAGTCTCTTACAAATTTACCATCACTACGAATTTGTAAAGGCATGTCTTTAAAAAGCGCTTCTAAAGTACCAGGTACAATTCGATTGAAATTTAAATCGCCAGGTCCAAATATGTTTCCAAAACGGCTGACGGTAACAGGTAATCCATAAGTTTTAAAATATGATAAGGCAATTAAGTCTGTTGCCGACTTAGAAACGTCATAGGGGTGATCCCCCGAAAGCTTTTGGTCTTCCTTAGCGTCCACACAATTTTTTCCATAAGCCTTATCCGAAGAAGCAACTACCACACCTTTAATATACGGACTCACTCGACAAGCTTCTAAAACGTTTACTGTGCCCATAATGTTTGTCTGTAAAGTACCAACTGGATCTAAAAAGGCAGTACGAACCAAAGCCTGAGCCGCAAGATGAAAAACATACTCAATTTCGTTCTTCAAAATCACCTCTTTTACCCGCTTGGCATCGTTAATATCGCAAATTTCCGTAACAACCTGATTTTCAAAACCTTGCCTAAAAAAGTAGCTTCTAGGATCCTTGTCCCTGGAAGTAACAAAAACTAGCGCCCCCTGCTTTAAAAGTTCCTCGGTTAAATGCCCTCCAACCAAACCATGCGCACCGGTAATCAAAACTCTTTTTCCTTTAAAGTCTACGGATTCTGTGATTTGCACAGGATTAGTTAAATTAACCGGCGCGACCGGTGCAGAATTATTTTCAAAGCTTAAAGAAGGTTTTTCGTATAAAGATTTTTCCCAAACTTTCCAAAAAGGATCCTTTTGCCAATATTCGTTCATTTCCTCCACTTCCTTATAGGTATCCATGGCTTTCCATTTACCCTGATGTTCAAACATAGAAAGATCTCCTTTTTCAGTTAAAGGTATAAAGGCTTCTTCTATCATAGAATTTTCAGCTATTAAATCTAAAAAAGAATTTTTAAAAACCATAAAACCGCCATTAATGACAAAGTCATGTTGGTCATTTTTTTGTTTAAACTCCCCAACCAAATTTTGCTTAAAACCCACAACCTTTTTTGTCTGTTCGTCATGGTTCACAATACCAAATTTGGTTAAGGGCCTAACCCCGGTAATTGTTGCTGTTGTACCCTGAGTTTTATGAAATTCCAAAAGTTTATGAATATTGATATCTGCAACTCCATCACCATAAGTCAACATAAAATCTTCTTTACCAATATAGTCCCTGACTCTTCTAACTCGCTCTCCTGTCAAAGCCTTAACTCCTGTATCAACAAAAGTAATTTTAAAATCATCTTCCTCTCTACTGTGCAAAGTTATACCATGCTCTTTAGTGGAAAGAGTAAAGTCATTTAACAAAGTTCTAGAATTTAAAAAGTAATCCTTAATCATTTGTCCTTTATAACCCAAAGTCAAAATGAACTCATTAAAACCGTAATGAGAGTAAATTTTCATTATATGCCACAAAATCGCCTTGCCCCCTACTTCCACCAAGGGCTTAGGCTTAAACTCTGTCTCCTCCTTCATTCTAGTACCTTCCCCTCCGCACAAAATTACAACTTTCATATACAAAAATTTATCTTAAAATCTTTTTAATCTAAATCAATTCTTTTATTACTCCAGATTATGTCCGTATTTCTATACCGTAACCTCTGACAAACATTCGCTCAAAGACCTAATTTTCCCTTTATACTCCATACTCTCAAGCTGTTTCCGAATTTCTTTTTCATAACCCAATGCCATAATTATTACAGTTTCAGGTGGGTTTTTCTGTATTTCTTCGGGTGGAACAATCTTAACCTTTGAACCAGAAGCAAAAAGTCCCCATTTGTTAACATCTGAGTCTACTATATATTGTATATTTTTGCAACACTCCTTGTCTGAAGAAATATAGCTTAAAAAGGTTGTAGCTCCCCCGGAAGCACCCCAAAGAAAAGTAGTACCTTGTACCATTTTACAAAACTTTTCCTTCGTTTGCTCAGGTGTTTCTAACACCTTTTGTTTTGCAACTCTGACAAAAGCTGAAAGAAACTCATTATTCATTGTGGACTCTAGCCAAAGTATTTCAAAACCTAGACGTTCTAAAGTAAAACTCAAAGTTGTCGGAGTAAAATAAAGTATATGCTCTGGAAAATAGTCAAACCAACGATTTTCAATAAATTGCTTTTGAGCATTTGGAACTTCCACCAAACCAACCGCTCCAGGCAAACAACGTTTTTTTATTTCCCCCAAAATCTTGTTAGGACTGTCCAAATGTTCTAGCACAAAACGTAAAGCAAACCCGTCATAACCTTTAAATTCTTTCGGTAAAGTTTCGTCAAAGAATACATTGTGAACTTCAAGTCCGTTTTGCTTTGCTGTATTATACGCAGCCTTGGAAGGTTCAAAAGCTGTAATATTTGCTTCATTGTTTGTGCTTGCTTTCAATAGTATAGAAAAAGCCCCGTTACCACATCCTATTTCAGCAACTTTTTTTACTCCATATGAAGCAAACTTACTTGTCATAGCTAACATGTGAGCGTTGGCAGACTTTGAAAATGTAATATTTCTTTGATAGTCCGAAACATATTCTTCTTCAGAATAAGCTTCAGCCAATTGCACCATACCACACCCCCGACACTTTAAAACCGTTACTTTAACTTGTTTGTCTTTCTCCAACTCTTGCTCAGTCAAAAACTTATGGCTGGTTTTTGGACAGTTTTCATTTTCAAAAATTTGTATAATATTTTTAGATTCACAAATTCTACATTGCATAATTTTAACTTTAATTTTTTTAGTTAATTTTTTTCTGGCTACTATACCATTGAACTGTTTTTATAAGTCCATCCTCCAACTTAACTGTTGGACTCCATTTTAACATTCTTTTCGCCTTAGCAAAATCACCGGCCATTCTTTCCACTTCTCCACTTCTTTGAGGTAACTTACCAAACAATAACTTAATATTACTCCCTGTAATTTTAACAATTTTTTTTGCCAAATCTTTTATCTTCACTTCTTTTCCCGTACTTATATTTATTACTTCACCGAAAACCTTCGGAGAATACAAAGCTTTAACATAAGCATCAACCACGTCTGTTACAAAACCAAAGTCTCGAGTTTGCTTCCCTAAAGTCATTGGAAAATTTTGGTTTTTCAAACACGCGTCAATCAAACTAGGAATAAACATATCTTTATCCTGCCCTGGGCCATACATTAAACAGGGACGCAAAACAGTAATGGGAAAATTTAAGCTTCTATAAAGCATCTGGCAAAAGTATGTCGCCGAAAGCTTACTTGCTGAATAGGGAGACATTGGCATTTCACGTAAATTTTCTTTAAAAGGAACTTGGGCAGAACCATACTCATCTAAAGTCCCTGTCTGGAAAAAACCTTTCAAAGGAATTTTAAGTTTATTGATTGCTTTAAAAAAATATAGCACTCCATTTAAATTTGCCTCTAAGTTTGGCTCAAGCAAACTTAAAGTTCTTTCCACCCGTCTTAAACCGGCAACATTAAAAATATAGTGGGGCTTGGCTTTTTTTAAAGCCCTATAAATAGAATTTTCGTCAGTTAAATCCCCTTCTAGTATTTGTATTTGAGACAAAATATCTTTTAAGCGATTTTTTGAAGTTTTTTTCTTTGCCAAAACAAAAACCCTTGCTTTTTCTTTTACCAACCTTCTAACCAAAAAAGAGCCCAAAAAGCCGGCGCCCCCACTAACTAATATTGGAATGTTCTTTAAAGATTTCATTTCTTTGAAATTTTAAACACCGGTTTTAAGAAATTATTTTAAACACTTTTTTCAAACTTAATTTAAAATTCTTTAAAAATATCATTATAAAAATTATGCTTCGATTAAAAACAGTATTTAAATTTAAACTTTTATGTAGAAACTTAGGTTTAACATAATCTAGAGTTTTATAACTTAACCTCAAATTCCAAACTACCTGCTCGGGATGATCGTCTTTTCCACCGGCAAATTTACTTACATCTTGAACGACTAATTTACTTCCAAAATGCTCTCGAACTACCATGTTTAACAAAGTCATATCATGTCTAAACACGGGACAATTTCTAATATACGGGTTTTTATCCTTTCCGCGATTCCTCCAACGTTCATTTTCTGAAAATCCCAAAGCTAAACCTGACAAGCCTAAATTGTAAACCTTCTCCAAAATTGGACTTATACTACTTTGAGCTTTAAAACCAATTTCACCTGCATGAATACTTTCCATCTCTTCATAACCCAATGGCATCTTGCAAACACTCTCGTATTCTTTAGGTATTATTTTTCCTAAACTTATTCCTTGTCCAATTATAAAATAGTCCTGCCTTTCAATAGTTTCAAAAATCTCATCCATTGGTTTTAAAACCTGACACCCGGAATCTAAATAAAAATTAAGCCTAGCCAATGGGTGAGCAAAAATGTATGTCTTCCAAGTAAAACAACTTCTCCAATGGCCGCAAAAAACAGGCATATCCAATACTTCAACATTTTCTATTTTTTCTAATTCTTTGCGAAAATTATGAAAAAGTCCTAAATCGAAAATAAAAATTTTAGGATGTCTTGGGTAATTAACTTTAATTGATCCTAAAAGATTAATTAAAGACGGAAAGAATTTATTTGAGGCAGCGGTTATTAGAGCTTTTTCCAACATAAAAAAATTATTTAATCAATATTGCCTTAAGCATAAGCGAAAGTTGCCAACGAATTTTAGGAAAGAAAATTACAGTTAAAGGAATAATGCTATATGAAATCATTGTTGACAAAGCCGCGCCTGCCAATCCCTTTTTGGGTATAAGTATTACATTTAATATAATATTTAAAACCATGCCTGCTAAATTAATAGCTAGGGATACTTTGGTTTCTTTTTCCCCTAACAAGTACTGGTTTAAAACTGTACCTACCAAAACCGCCACTCCTGCCCAAACATAAAAACGAAGCACCACTGCAGAGGCAAAAAATTCTGGCCCGTAAAGAAAACTAATTATATAGTTTGAACCCAATGAAATTGGTAGAATAAAAATTAAAGAAAAATAAATAACAAAAGAATAAAGTCTTTTTAACCTTAAAGAATAAAATTCATTACTAATAGTTTTAGCATTTAAAACCGCCGGCATTACTGAACCCACTATTATGGTTGGTAAGATATACCACATTTCTGCAATCCTAACTGCCGTATCATAAAACCCAACAGCAGTTTCGCTCATATAGTGTTTTATCATGACTTGGTCAATCCTGGAATAAATCATGGCAAAGGCGCTGGACAAAATCAAAGGCCATGAATACTTGAACATTTCGAATGCTAAAACTTTGTCAAAGGACCATTTAGCAATTCTCTCTCCGCTATGCTGATAAATATACCAGTACCCGAAAGCCATTAATACTGCTTCGAACAAATATATTAAAGCAAAATACACTAAAGAAAATTCATAATAAACAAAAAATATTTTTAAACCCGCCATTAAAAAACTAATTATCAAAGAACTAATCACTGTAGGCTTTGACTGAACTTTTGCCTGAAAAAAATAATTAACTATATTAATAGGTTGAAAGAAAATACTCGCCGCCACAATTGCCATAATCAACATAACAAAACTACTATTTCCCATAAATAGCGATGCACCCATAATTACACCAAAAGACAAAACCGATCCTAAACATTTAAGCCCAAAGGCTGTTCCTAACAGCTTGTCTTTATTCTGTGGTTCTTTCACCAAATCGACATACAAAATACTGTCTACCCCCAAGGAAGCTAAAAAAGAAAAGATACCCACAAAACTAACAACATAACTTAAAGTTCCCCACTGCTGAGGGCCTAAATACCTAACCAAGTAGACATTAACTAAAAATGCCAGGGGTAAATATATTAATCTTCCAAATAAATTCCAACCGACATGAAAAAAATACTTTTGCCCGTTAGGGTTAAAAAGTCTTTCTACATAACTTTCCGGCAAGAAAAAACTAACTACTTGTTTTAAAAAATTACCCATTTATTTTTTCCTAAAAACACTTAAAGAATCTTGAGTTTCTAAAAATTCTATGCCTGGATGTTCTTTTAACTCTTTAACTAACCGAATCGGACCCGCCCAACCTTCAAAAGCTCCTGGAATAGAAGTTACGGGCGCAGAATCATGAAAAGCAATAAAACCTCCCGAAACAATTAACTTAAACCATTCCTCAAAATCTTGCTTTACCGCACCATATTCATGGTCACCGTCTATAAATATAAAGTCAAAAGGTTTGTTCCAATTTTTTGAAACATTAAAGCTGTAATCTTTAATAAATACAAAATCTTTATAAAAGCGCATGTTTTCTTTAATCAAGGATTCATGGCCAATTAAACGCTTGTTCATACTGTCAGGAATAATTGGATCAATGCCGTATATTGGCACCTTTGAAACCAAAGCTATTTCCTTAGTTGTCTTCCCGTCTAAAACCCCTATTTCTACAATTCCTAAACTTGCAAGTTGAGCATATTTTTGCAAAGTCTGTACTTCTAAATCAGTACTAAACCTACTACCTTCTTTTGCGTTTAAAATAAGTTGTAAATTCATTTTAACCACATTTTTTACCAATCCTACAAACTTCTTAGGATTGGTGAATAAAAGTTTTATTTTTGATTTAGTGTCCATATTTTTAGTACAAACCTAACGAAATTAATATTTTTTTTCCTGGTTCTTTAATAAGTTTAGTTATAAAATAATTTTTTAAACCAACCTGGGCTTTTCTCCTTTGTTTGTATTCTACCAGTTGTTTTTTTTCGTCCTTCTCACTAATTTGAAGGCTTGGAACATAAACAGGTTTTACCCGTTTAAGACGAGAATACTCGAGGGAGTTTGCAAACTCATTTAAAAACTCATAATGTTTTTTGTATAGATAATGCTTATTTCTGTTTAAAACCCGAGAATACTCCGGGTGAGGATTTGTCCTGGTTCCTCCCCATTTTATTTCTGAGACAAAAGGCAATGCGAAAACATAATTTTTAAATCCTGCTTGCAAACACCTTAAAGAAATATCATGGTTGTCATAGGTATAAGGCGCCAGTTCTTCGTCCATAATTCCTACTTTATTTACCACTTCGCATGAAATACATTCGGGACTCCTCACACCTACCATTCTTTCAACCAACTGTCCCGGTTTTAAAGGGTAAGCCGACATACCTGTGCCGTATGCGCTTTCTATTAAATCCCGCTCTTCTACAGTTTGAGTTTCTTCGTTTAAATACATATTTACCCCATGACGAAAAACTAAACAACCTAACTTTTCGTAACCCACAAAGTCATAGATTTTTTTTACAATACTTTCTAATTCAGGCTCCTTTAAAACTACGTCATCCTGCAAAATAATATTACACCCTCGCCTGTCTTGGGGAACAGATTTTAAGGCAATGTTTATGGAACGAATTTCATGAACATCGGGAGCGTAAAGTTTGGTAATAGGGACATGCGGATTTTTTAAAGCAATTTCGTCAATAATTTTTTCTGTGTTGTCGCTACACCCGTCTAAAACCGGATAAATCTCACTCCCTTCGCGCCAAGCTAAAAGTACGCCCTGTAAAACCTCTGCAATTAAATCCTGTTTATTATGGATTGTAATAATGTAATTAAATCTAAAATCTTTCATATTATTGTTTAATGGTACTTAAATAATAGTCATAGAGCTTTTTCAATCCGTCTTTAAAACTTGTTGTATACTGCCAACCCATTTCTTTCATTTTACTTACATCCAAAAGTTTTTTTGGCATCCCGTCCGGCTTAGTTGAGTCAAAAACCAAATTTCCTTCAAAACCTACAACTTCCTTAATTGCAAAAGCTAATTCCTTAATGGAAATATCTTCTCCCGTACCAACGTTAACAAACTGTTTTCCGTCGTAATTTTGCATTAAAAAATAAACCGCTTCCGCAAGATCGTCTACATACAAAAACTCCCTGCGACTCTCTCCGGTACCCCAAATTACCACTTCAGGTAAATTCTTCTGTTTTGCTTCCTGCATACGAAGCATAATCCCAGGGATCACATGCGAAGAATTCGGGTCAAAGTTGTCATTTTCTCCATAAATATTTGTTGGCATGCAAGAAATAAAATTCTTACCGTGTTGTTCTTTTAAATATTCCCCCAAACGAATTCCGGCAGTTTTAGCTACGGCATAACCTTCGTTAGTAGGTTCGAATCTTCCTGTTAAAAAATATTCTTCTTTCATTGGCTGAGGACACTCACGCGGGTAAATGCAGCTACTGCCTAAAAACAAAAACTTTTTTACTCCATTTAAGTGCGACTGCCACATTAAATTATTTTGCATTTCTAGATTTTCATACAAAAAATCAGCTAAATTTTCCATATTTGCCTTAATTCCTCCCACCCTCGCGGCGGAATCTATAACATATTCAGGCTTCTCCTCTTCAAAAAACTTTTTTACCGCCTGCTGGTCCAACAAGTCCAATTCTTGTCTGGTTTTTAAAACCAAATTTTCAAACCCTTCTTTTAAAAGCTTTCTGACTATAGCAGAACCTACCATGCCCTTATGCCCGGCTACAAAAATTTTTGATTTTTTTTCCATAAATTTATTTGGTTAATAGCTTTTTAAAAAGTTCTAAATCGTTTAAACAAAGCTCCGGATTATTTGGAAAGTAAAAACCCTGCTCATGAACTAAAGAGGTGTTAGTGCAACTTGCATGGCTGGAATCATACTTTTTAAAAAAAGGTTGCTTTGTCATATCACCGGCAATAATTGGTCGAATTTCTACCTGAGCTTCCTCAAATTTTTGTTTATACTTTTCCCACAATTCTTTTGTTTTTAAGACCACCGGAAATGCAAAATTGGAAACTTTGTCCATGTGCTTCAAGTTAAGCGAGTAAAAATCTTCGTTTTGCATAATTACCTCATTTATCTCAAAAAAGTTTTTTTGTCTTTTTTCCACCATTTCATCTAAAAACTCAATCTGATTATTGCCTAAAAATCCGGTTATTTCTGTCGGCCTCCCATTGTAAGCCAATTCATAAAAAGTATATTTAGCATAAAAATCACTAATTCGGTTTTTGTCTCTGAGTTCTTTTTTAAATACTTCAGGCAGACTGCGGTCCCAACCGTGAGCTCTAACCATTAAAAGCATGTGATAAAGTTCTTTGTTGCCAGTAACTACCATTCCACCCTCAATTGTTGAAAGGTGGTGACCTACAAAAAATGAAAAAGTTGAAGCTAAACCAAAATTACCCAAAAGCTTGCCCTGAACTTTTGAGCCCAAAGCTTCGCAGTTATCTTCAAAAAATAATACTTTGTGTTCTTCACACATTTTGGCGATTGCTGAAATGTCGTCAGCAAAACCTAAAACATTGGTTAAAAACAACGCTTGTAAATTTTTAATTTGCGTTGCCAAAATTTCCGACGAAACATTTAATGTTTCCAAGTTTAAATCTAAGGGTACTGGTATTAACCCCAACTGAATTAAAGGCATAACATTGGTTGCCCAAGTCAGACTGGAAAAACCAACTCTATCCCCTTTTTTTAATAGACCTAAATTTAAAAGGGCTTGAATTAAAACCAAGTTAGCCATACTCCCGTTTGAAACTAAAACCGCATATTTATTTTCCTGTTTTTTCGCAAAAGCCGTTTCAAACCTACTACACTCCTCGTCCATACTTAAAGTTTTGGCTTTAATTACAAATTCAGCCAAAGCATTTTTGGTTTCTGTTTCTTTATAAAATGTTGACTTCATTAACTTAATCATGCAGTTTTTAAATCATGCTCCATCATTATTGAAACCAACTCTTTAAACTTAACCTTAGGCTCCCAGCCCAATTTTTCCTTTGCTTTACTAAAGTCTCCAACTAACAAGTCAACTTCAGCGGGTCTAAAATATCTAGGATCAACTTCTACAACAACTTTCCCAGTTTTTTTGTTTATACCTTTTTCTTCTAAGCCCGTCCCTTCCCACAAAAGCTCCATGCCAATATGTCTCGCAGCTTCTTCTACAAATTCCCTAACCGAATAAGTTTCCCCGGTAGCTAAAACAAAGTCTTCCGGTTCACTGTGTTGCAACATTCGCCACATGCCTTCCACATAGTCTTTAGCATAACCCCAGTCCCTACGAGCGTTTAAATTCCCCAAATATAGTTTTTCTTCCTGACCTTTATAAATTTTTGAAAGCGCCCGGGTAATTTTCCTTGTTACAAAAGTTTCTCCTCGTCTTGGACTTTCATGATTAAACAAAATTCCGTTACAAGCAAACATGTTGTAACTTTCCCGATAGTTTACTGTAATCCAATACCCAAACACTTTGGCCGCACCATAAGGTGAGCGTGGATAAAAAGGAGTAGTTTCTTTTTGAGGCACTTCCCTAACCTTCCCAAACATTTCCGAAGAAGAAGCCTGGTAAAATTTTGTTTTGATTCCACTGTCTTTAATTGCGTCTAAAAGTCTTAATGCACCAACCCCAGTAACGTCTGCGGTATATTCCGGAATGTCAAAACTTACACGTACATGGCTTTGGGCGCCTAAATGATAAATCTCATCCGGCTTTACTTTTTCAAGTAACCTGGAAAGATTGCTCGAGTCAGACAAGTCGCCATAATGTAAAATCAACCTCTTGTTTTCTTTATGAGGATCTTCAAAAATATGGTTAACCCTATGAGTATTGAAAGTGGAAGCTCTGCGAATAATGCCGTGAACTTCATAGCCTTTTTCCAAAAGCAGTTCCGCTAAGTAACTCCCGTCTTGTCCGGTAATCCCGGTTATTAAAGCCTTCTTCATACAATTACCAATTCTGTACCTTCTCCCTCGTCTTAACCTTAATTTTCTGGTAAACACTAGTCGCTTTTACATCTAACTCCGGTGAAAGCATTTTCAACATTTCATGACCCAAAATTCTGTATTGTTTTCCAATTTTATTTGCCCTTAAAAGCCCATTTTTTAACATACGCTTCATGGTACTATTACTCACTTTTAGGAGCTCACCTGCTTCTTCTGTGGTATAAACTTCGTTTGGTTTTATTTCACTCATTAGATTATTTTATTTAAAAAATGATACTTTTAGAGTATCACAAGGTGTCATTAGGTGTCAAAAGAGGTCAAATTTAAACTATTGAAAACCACTTTGAGCTAAAAAGTCTTTCGTTTAAGCGGTATTTACCCTCTAAAGCTTCTAAGCCTAAGATAACTTTTTCGTTTGCCTTTTGTCTTTTATACACAATGTTATTTTCTGCTTGTAAGGTCTGATTTGCTCCCGCAGAAAGCCCGTGACCGTCCACCCTAAACACACCGGAAAATTCCATAGCAAGTTTAAAATTTGCCCCCAAATTAGCGGCCCTGGCGCACCAATCAAAGTCTCCGGCTATTTTAAACTGTTCGTCGAACCCCCCTACCTTTTCATATACCTTCCTTGTAAACATAAAATGCGGCCCTGCCGTCATGGTGGTTTCAAACTTTCTTTTTTCAAACTCTAAAACACTGCCTTCCACTTTCCTAGTAACGACCGGCAAATCAAAAAAACCTAAAGACACATACCTTTTTAACAAAAATGGAAAATAAACAACGTCCGCACCACTTTCTGCCAACCTTTGAGCTTCTATAACACTTTTGGGAAACCGAACGTCATCTGCATTCCAAGGTCCCAACAAATCCCCTTTTGCTTTTGACACACCAAAGTTCCAAGCCGCGTAAAGTCCACGAGTATTAAATTCATAAACTTTAAACCAACTTTCTTTTTCAAATCTAGAAAGTAATTCTTTTTCTTTTTGGGATGCTTGGGTTATTACCACCACAATTTCAAAAGCAAAGTTTTGCTTAGTTAAAAAATCGGCAAAACTTTGCACATGCTCTAAATATTGTTTTAAATACCTCTCGCTTTTATAAAGTGCGGTAATTATTGAAACCATAACTTCTACATCATAAACCAATGTTTGTAAGAAACACAAGCGTTGACATTAAGGTCTTAAAACTGTATAATATTTGGTCAGTCTTTTCCAAGGAGGAAATTGCGTGAAAGCTAACACAATCGTTCATACTGCCACAACACTGCCCAACAGCGCCCTCGGTAATCTTGTTCTAGAGAAAACCTTTGAAGTCAGAGTCGCTGAATCCCTAAAAGCTCTTGTGGCCGACTTTACTCACGGCTTTCAAGTTCATGCCCTATGCGACGAACGAATGTTTGAACTCGTCACCAAAACCTTGAAGCCATCCAACCTCTTTATTGCCATTCCAGAAGACCCGAATAAATCCATGCTGTATGGTCGCCAACAGGTAATTGCAAGTGCGTCAGGCTTGCGTTGCAGTCCCCTTGTCGGAAACTTGGACTTTTGCCGCCGTATCACTTTCTGGCGCGAACCGGAAAAAAACATGGCTCAGTTCGTATCCGACATCGTCGAACCCATCGAAAGCGGAGATGCCGACATAGTGATCCCTCGTCGCAAGAGCCTGGACCCCTACCCCACCTTCTCACAAAGCTGGGAAAGGATAATAAGCAAGATGGCTTCTCGCATCATTGGCGGCGAACCCCAAGACTACTGTTTCGGTCCCAGAGCCTTTACCGTCCCAGCGGCGGAGTATTTCTTGAACTACCCCGGCCCCCAGACCGGACTGTCAGATCGTCACGCCAGCATTTTTTGCCCCTTACAAGACGCTAAACATGCAGGCATGCGCATTGTTGGTGTGGAAGTTGACTTCCAATACCCGAAAGAACAGCGGGACGCGGAAGAAAACGACATTCCAACCATCATCAAACGCATACGAGTGCTGGAAGAGCTCAGCGACACAATGTATGCGAGGCAGCAGTGGCTTACCCAAGCCGCCTAACCGCCCAGCTCACACACGCACGCACAAACCGCTCCCTGTTTTTCCGAACTCCACGGAACAACAGGTGAGCGGTTTTCCTTTTAACCACTAAAAGTATCACTGAACATGCTTTAAATATTATTTTAAATATCTCTCGCTTTTATAAAGTGCGGTAATTATTGAAACCATCGATAATATAAAATTTTTTTAATTTTTATTTATTTTTGTCAATTTTGTCATTACTAAAAATGTCCGCTTTTACAAATATCTTCAAAAATTTTATCTCCGCTATAAGTGTAGTCCCACTGTGGGTAATGGCTTTTAAATTTAGAAACGTCGCTGACATACCAAATATGGTCGCCAATTCGGTTTTCGTTTGAGTATTCTACGTTGGCTTTCTTACCCAAAAGTTCTTCAGCTTTTTTAAAAGCTTCTATCATGGAAATGTTAGAGTTCCTGCCTCCGCCGGCATTGTATACCTCCCCGGCTCTGGGAGCCTGGTGAAAATGCCAAAACATATTTACTAAGTCGTAAGAATGAATGTTGTCTCTAACTTGTTTTCCTTTATAACCAAAAATTGTGTACTTTTTTCCCGTTGCTACACACTTTATTAAATAGGCCAAAAACCCATGAAGCTGGGTTCCCGAATGGTTTGGTCCGGTTAAACAGCCACCCCTAAACACTGCGGTTTTCAAACCAAAATATTTCCCGTATTCCTGTACCATAACGTCGGCTGCGACTTTTGAAGCCCCAAAAATACTGTGTTTAGTGTCGTCTATGCTCATGTGTTCGTCTATGCCGCCAAAGTATTCATGGTTTTCAGGAATCTCCCAGCGCGTCTCCTTTTCCACCAAAGGCAAAAGGTTTGGCCTGTCGCCGTAAACCTTGTTGGTTGAGGTGTAAATAAAAGTTGCCTCGGGCGCAAACAACCTAAAGTTTTCCAAAATAATATGCGTACCCAAAGCGTTTACACTAAAGTCAGTAAGGGGCTCTTTTACCGCCCAGTCATGACTGGGTTGGGCCGCAGTGTGAATGACTATGTCAAACTTGTGAGCTTTGAAGATTTTTTTCATTTCCGTAGCGTCCCGAATGTCCGCGGTATAGTGAATGTATCCGTCTTTCAGTTCTTCCTGGATTTTTTTTAAGTTCCAATTTGTGCTAGCTTCCTCACCAAAAAAATACTTACGCATGTCATTGTCCACGCCTACAATTAAGTATCCTTTTTGGGCAAAAAATCTCGCCGCCTCACTGCCTATAAGCCCTGCACTACCTGTAATTAAAGCTGTCTTCATTTTTCTAAAATTTGATTGTAAATTAATTTAAACTAAACTTTCAAAAATTTTCTTAAACCTATGAACGTAAGTGTGCTCTTGTACGGTTCTTTCGTACCCGGCTTTGGCTATGGCTGCTCTTTCGTCTTCGTGTTCTAAATAGTACTTACTTTTTGCAACCAAGTCTTCGGTGTTTTTAAACACGACTACTTCTTTACCCAAATTAAAATATTCCCCTAAATCGTCGTCTGAAACCCCGGTCATCAAAAAACCACCGCATGCCGGTACTTCAAAAGTACGGGATTTAATTGTTCTTCTTTGTGTTCCAATGGCCGCTTTATAATTTTCAAAAAAATTCTGAATGTTTAAATGATATTTACCCAACTCTTTTTTTACAAAAAGTTTGGCAAATAAATTCAGTTTTTTCTTCAAACCATAGTAAGGCGTTTCGGTAAAGTTTAAATTTATTTTACTGTAAGAAAAAATATCCAACATTTCTTGCGGATTACTCCCCCCGCCTGCCGGCCAACCTCGGCCGTGGCCTTTAGCCGGAAGCCCGGCTTTTTCCAAAGCTTCTATGTAGTCGCCTCGGTTGCCGTACTTTTGCCCAAAAAAAGTCACTTTGTAACTTCCCGGGTCTTTACTTGGGTCTTGGGGTTTAAACATAAAAGGATTAGCAGCCCACTGGCTTTTTACTACGTTTAAAATTCCCGCTCCCCTGTAAGCGGCAAAAGCTCTGGCGTCGGTAGTTGAAACCAAAGTAAACAAAGGCGCCCAATAACGGGAATAAACCAAAAAGCGCCAATGATCGTCCCCAAACCAATTGTAAGTTTTGGTTTTGGTTTTTTTGGTTATGTATTCAATAGTTTCTTTTTTTATTTCTTCGGTAAACAAAAAGCAAAAAAGTACGTCCGGTTTTTCTGTCTCCACTCTTTGAATTAATTGCTTGTTCATTTCGTCCCTACCAACTTGAACCAAGATTTCGTCCATTGGAAAATAACTTGCCTCAACGCCTTCCATGTTTTTAAGCGTGCCAAAAAAACTCTTATCTTCCAAAGAAGGACCTCTTTGTGGGTTACCGTATTCGTTTTTAAGTGCGCAAAAAAGAACTTTAAGCATTTTATTTAGTTTAAATATTTATGCTTTATTATAACGAAATTTGAAAAAACTTGTTATTGACAAAAAGTTAAAATTATGATTAAATATACTGTTCGAATCAACTTCAGAAAGAGGAATTAATGAGCTCAAACAATGTTGTACTGCTACCCAGGATTGTACACATGGTTCCAAACCCCGAGTTCGGAAACGCTTGGCTAACGGTAAGGCACCGGTACTCTCAAGGCCACCCACCATGGCCAATTCACGACCTGTACGCCGTTTCTGTTCCCAAAGATCACAAAGAAGGCGGAGTCGAAAGCGAGATCTTCCACGCATACGAAAACCCCATGACCAAAGCCTGCGCCGACAATGTTATCGCAACCAGGCTTTCAGACGGGACCCCGGCCGTGCTAGGCCTCAAGCGCAACAATCCGCCTTACAAAGGGACGTGGTACATGGCCGGCGGAGCCATGTTTGGCTACGATGATCCTGCGAATTTCCTGGCAACAAAATGTTGGAAAGAAACAGGTCACGCACTTGAACCCCAGGTTTATCTGGGAACCTTCTTCAACCACGCCGAAGACTGGCCGGCAAGCGTTCTGGCTATTTGCTACGCAACCCTTGTCCCCATTGCAAACATTGAACAGACCAAGCCCGCCGACGGCCACGACCAGTGGCGGCTCTTTACCGAAAAGAGCCTCAAAGAGATACCGGTAAATGAAACCCACTGGTACCCCATGCTGGTCTGGGAACACGTCCTTAAGACCATGTTCGACTTCAACATTCGCTGACACCACTCACAAGTGGAAGCAACCACACGGCGGGCGCGACTCTTTGCGCCCGCTGTTTTCTTTTGGTAAATTTCTCCTATTTAAGTTAAAATACAATAAATAAAAGGTTTTAAATTTTCGTCGTTTTTATTATTTTTGTCATTTATGAATATTCTTTACATTATTACCCAAGCGGACGGAGGTGGGGCGCAAAAGTATGTGCTTAGCTTAGCAAAACACTTTAAAGGTTCTATTGCAGCCGGAAACGAAGCTACCAAACTTTTTAAAGACGCCGGTGAATTTTCACTTTCCACCTTCAACTTAAGCCACCTAAAACGCAACATTAACCCATATCACGACCTTTTAGCTATTTGGGAAATACGTGACTTAGTAAAGAAACTACAGCCCGACATTGTCCATTTAAACTCTTCTAAGGCTGGAGTATTGGGAAGTTTTGCCTGCATAGGACTTAAAACCAAAGTAGTTTATACCGCTCATGGTTTTGTTTTCAACGAACCCCTCCCCTTTTGGCTAAAAAGCTTTTATTTAGCTTTAGAAAAAGTTGCCTCTACTTACCGAAGTTTTATTATTGCAGTTTCCGAAGCCGACAGAAAATCTGCTTTAGAAAAAAACTTAATCGCCCCAGAAAAAATTTCTGTAGTTCATAACGGCATTACCCAAATAGTCTTTCAAACAAAAGAAGATGCAAAAAAAGATTTAGCTCTCTCAAACGATAAATTTATTATTGGCACAGTCGGCAACCTTTACCTCACCAAAGGCACGGATATTTTAATTAAAGCCGTGACTTTGCTAGACAAGCAAATTCTTTCCAAAATCCAATTTATAATTATTGGAGAAGGTGTCTTAAAATCAAAATTACAAACCCAAATATATAACTTAAATTTATCTGAAAATATTAAACTTCTAGGTAACATTGAAAACATTGGACAAAAATTAAACGCTTTTGACCTGTTTGTCTTACCTTCTCGCAAAGAAGGCTTCCCTTTTACCTTACTTGAAGCCATGCAAGCAGGCTTACCAATTATTGCAACTGACGTTGGAGGCAACAAAGAAGCCATAAGCGATGCGGGTATTTTAGTGCCAACCGAAGATGCAAATGCTTTAGCTGATGCAATGCAAAATTTAATCTCAAACGAAGCTTTAAGAAAAAACCTTTCTCAAAAGGCTTTGGAAAGGTCAAAACTTTTCACCGAAGAGAAAATGTTTTTAGAAACAAAAAAAGTTTACGAAAAAGTCTTAGGGCAAATTTAAAACTTCTTCCAGCTCTTTTTGTTTTGTCGAATCCAACTTTAAAATAGCATTAGCTAAATTTAGAGCTTTGTTTTGTTCACCGGCCAACTTGTAAACCCTGACTAAATCTATCATATAGGGCAAGTTACTCGGGTCTGAAGTTAAATATTTTTCATACAAACCAATTGCCTGTTGGTATTTTTTTTGTTTCTCAAAACTCTGCACCACCCATGCTATGTCACTAAAAGACCTAAACACATAATCTTTTAAAATTAAATCTTCAACAATTAAAAGGGCTTCAACAACTTTTCCTTCGTCTTTCAAAAAAATCGCCTGTTGCCACCTGGCATCTGAATTTTTAGGATCCGTTGCCAAAATTTCTTGAACTAACAACTTAGCTTCGGTAGGTTTACCTAAAAGTAAATTAGCTTGAGCTAGAAGAAATTTTGCCTCAGTTCTTTTTGGAGCCAAATCAATTGCTTTGTCAAAGGCTTCAAGCCCTTCCGAAGAAAACCCTCGCCCATAGTATACGTCCTTAACTAAATACAAGTTTGCCAACCTGTACCAATTTATAGGATAATTATCAGCTTGGTTAATTACTTTCTTTAATAAATTAATTGCTGTGTCTAGATTGTTTAAAACCTCTCCGGGGTTATTTTGGTATTCCGGCAAACGACCGGAGTTAATGGCAAACTCGCTGTATTTTAAAGCAGTTTCACTTAAATCAAAATTAAAAGGTGTGTCTATGGCTTTTTTAAAATACTCTTGGGCTTTTTTTGCGTCTACCGAAGCATAGGCATAACCAAAGTTTACATTTTTAGCTATTACCATAGGTACAATATTTGCAGCATAAAGAGAGTAAGCTGAAATTAAAAAAACTAAAGCGCTTATTGCCAAAGACAAATTATTTTCTAAGCCCGCAATTTTTTTCTCTTTGCTTTTCTCTACCGGGTTTTTAACTTCAAAAAACAAATACCCAAAAAAAGCAACGTATATATAAAACATTAAACTTGAAGGTACACTGTCAAAAACAAAAAGATTTTGAATTTGGTAACTAAGCATACCTGCAAAAAGCAAAGTACCTTCCGCCAAACTTAAAAATCCGTTTTTAAAACCCAAATACACAGCATAAAAACTAAAAAATATTATGGATACATAAAAAACAAATCCCAAAACACCGGTGGTTATTAAAATCTCTAAAAGAAAGTTATGAGGCTTGTCAAACCAGCTTCTGTCATAATTATATATTTCCGGATTAAAATATTTGTTTGAAACAATGTAGTAGTTTTCCGGTCCAGTTCCTAAAAACGGACGGTCTTTAAAGCCACTTAAAGCAGTCTTCCACTGAACCAACCGAGCTTGGGTATTGGTGTCGTTTAGCTGAAAAACTCTTTTTAAAGTAGAACCTGTTGGTAATTTGTCACTGTTTAAATACAAAAGCCCGGAGACAAGAACTATTACTCCCACAACAATACTCCCGTAAAACTTCAATTTTTTATTTTTGGTAAAAAACAAATACAAAACACTTGAAATAAATCCACCCAAGATTAATCCAACAACCGCTCCCCTAGTACCGCTTTGGTAAATTGCCAAAAGCTGAACCAGTGCACAAAGTCCAAAGAATACTTTTTGATATTTTTTTTCGGACTGCAAAATAAAAAACAAACTTAAAAACAACGGTAATATTAAAAAACTGCCTACATAAATTGGATTACCAAATGTAATGGAAATTCTTGGCAATGAAGGATCGGGAACAAAAGGCTTTAAACCTAAAGCCACAAGTATTCCGTACAAACTTAAAATTGATGCCGAAATTACGGTAACTTTTAAAAACTTAGCTAAGTTAATAACTTTTGCCTGAGCAATAAGCAAAATATAAAAATACAACAAAGTTAAATGTAAAAGGTAGAAAGCCCCGCCCATTCTTTCAAAATTTCCCCACAAACTCCGAATAACATTCACCCCAAAAATAGCAGAGATAAAATTAAAAATTAAAAACCCTACAACCACCAGGGTTAAAGGGTTTTTAAAAGAAGGTCTCAGGTCTTTACGCACACAGACTAAATAAGCATATACAGGCAAAAGCAACTCTACGACAATTCTAAAAACAAAAGATTTTGTGGTAACAAATGGAAATAGTAATTGTTTGGAAACCAAAAAGGGCGCAAGCAAAACTAGAAACAACCCGAAACGGAAAACTAATAGCGCTGTTTTGCCCACCATTTTTTATAATTTTACTTAGTTTTTATAAGTGTTACAATTTCCACATTTTCTTCCAAACCAGAAACCACCTCCACCACACCCCCGTCACCTTCAACTCCTAAAATTACTTCTTTTTCTTCGTAGGTTTTTTTTGTAGTGTCAGTAATTACTCTAACTTTCTTTTTCAAGTCTTGTGAAATAACCGCCCTCTGAGGAATAACTAAAACGCCGTCTTTCTCAGCCACCAAAATACGAATATTGGCGGTCATACCAGGCTTAATTTCAGGCAAAGATTCTACCGAAACTGTAACTTTATAGTTAACCACGCCAGAAACTACCGTAGAAGCTGGGTCAACCTCTTTTACTTCGCCTTTAAACTTCCTGTCTGGACCTAATGCATCAAAAGTAGTTTCTACTTGCTGACCAAGTTTTAAGCTAGCAATGTTTGCTTCTGAAATATTTGCTTCAATATGCAAATTTCCAACATCCTGCAAAACCGCAACTTCTTCTAAAGCTGAAGCAAGCTCTCCTGGTTTAATGTCTATTTTAGTAATTGTACCCGCTGCCGGAGCTCTAATAATGGTATTTTCAAAACTCGCCTCCGCCGCCTGCACCTGTCCTAAGGCAGAAGTTACTTGTGCCTCAGCTACACTTAAATCCGCTGGCCTAGCTTTAGCTTTTTTTAATTCTAAGGAAGCTCGTGCTGAAGCAACAGTATTTTCAGCAGTAATTATTGTACTCTTTTGGGTTTCTAAAGCAGTTTGATAAGCATTGTAATTGGTTACATATGAAGAACTCTGAGTATTTGGAATATTTATTGTCCAAACGTTGTTATTCGGGATATTTGTTGCTGAAAATTGAATATTCAAACCTCTAGTTCCCAAAGGCACGGGAGTTGTACTGACGTCTCCACTACCTTGTTCAAGACCGCTGTACTGAAACTTTGTCCCTGCACCGGTACTAAATATGGTAATTTTATAACTCCCCTGGTCCTTGCTGTTATAAGCTCCTGAAATAGTTACTTCAATACTTCCAGAATTACCACTACCTGCATTTGCAACCAAACTTGTACTAAGTAAAGTTTTATAAGCATTATCTACTGCAACCTGTTGTTGAATTTTTATACTTTCCAGACTTGAAATTGCATTGTCTAAAGTTACCTGAGCCACAGCCACTTCTTCAGAAGAAGAACCGTCCAAAACTTTTTGCAAATTTGCTCTTGCCTGAGCATAGGCCCCTCTAGCCTGAGTTAAGCTTGCAACCGCGTCCTTCTGTTCTAAATTGGCGATAATTTGATCCTGTTTTACCTTATCACCAACTTTGGCATATACCCGATTAACAAAGCCACTTGTTTTAAAACTCAAAGATAAATCTGTTTGGCTAGTAACCTGACCAGTGGCTAAAACCGTTTGTTTTACGTCTGCCTTAACTACCTTAACTGTTTCAATTCCAGAAATATCCGGACCTTTAAATACACGAGATAAAATAAACCCTAAAATTAAGAGTCCAATTATTCCGTAAATTATTCTTTTCTTTGTAAAATACTTTTTCATAATTTCTTTAATAAATTAAATTAATGCACTTAAGTATAGCATAACTAAGCAATATTTTCAACCTCGTCACTTTACATACTTTACTAAATACTACTTTTACTAATTACGAATAACGTACCAATATACCAATATCTAATACAGCCATTAGTATATTCTTATTGATTAGTAGTTAGTAAAAATTATTTGAGTGTGCGGATAAACTCATCCATTACTTGCTTTTGGTTTGGATCTAAAGCAACAATCTGTTCAGCCAAAGCCTTAGCTTTCCCAAAATCACCTGTTTCGGCATATGCTTTTGCTAATTCAAAATAAAAAGTCAACTCGTTAGGTGCTACTTCCATAGCTCTCTTTAAAAGTGGTATAGTTTTCCCAAAATCCCTTTTTTCCTGATAATACTGAATATACCAGGCAAACTGTTGAATTTGATTTGGAACATAACCTTGTGCTAAAGCAGCATCACCTGCTTTTATTGCTTCATCTATATTTTTGTTTAAAAAATGTGCCATAGCCAACTGCCATTTAACTTCAGCGTTATAAGGGTTTAATTCAACCACTCTCTGTGCAACTTTAACCGCGTTCGCCCAGTCCCCGGCATAACCGTAATACTGAATTTTTAAACGTAAAAGCTCTGCCCTGTTTGGAGCTAAAGAAACAGCTTTTTCTATATAAGGATCAGCCGATTTTAAGTCCTCTTTAAAAACCAAAGCTTTGTTCATTTGCAAGCTTGCCAGTCTCATCCACATAATAGGATCATTGGCAATTTTTTCAGTAATATATATTTGCTTTTCCAAAGCTAGACTCATTTGTTTTTTTACAAACTCAACATCCTTGGTTGCCAGCTCTGTATTTACCAACTGGCTAGCAAAGTCAGAAAATCGATTTGCCGTTTCCCTTGAATCAATATTAAACGGAGCGGCAAAAGCTGTTTCAAAAAAACTCGCCGCTTTATAATTATCATACCCAGTGTATGCCATACCCATATTCACCCTCTTTGCAGCTTGTATTGGAGAAATGTTTGAAGCATATTGTAAATAGAACATAACTAGCACACTTAAAACCAAAACTCCAATTCCTGCATTGGAAACCTTACGACTTAAAGCAAAACTGTTGTCTCCTTCTGACTTACCTTCATGCCACAAAAATGCCAAAAAACCAGTAAATAGAAAAAAGGCAGTACTAGCAGAAACCGTATCAAAAACAAACAAATTTTGTACTTGGTATACTATTACCCCAGCCAAAAGCAAACACGCTTCACCCAAAGACAAAAGTCCACTTTTGTACGCTCGCCATAAAGCAAACACCGAAAAAACAAACATTAACACATACAATAAAAGTCCTAAAATTCCGGTTGTTACCAAAACTTCCAAAACATAGTTGTGAGGCTTATCAAACCAGGAAGCATCATATTTGTACATTTCCGGGTTATAGTACTTATTAAAAACGACATAATAATTTTCAGGTCCTACACCTAGAACCGGTTTGTCCATAAAACCCTGCAAAGCAGACTTCCACTGAATTAACCTAGCTTCAGTGTTACTGTCCCTTAAATTAACAATACGGGCTAAAGTACTCCCTTGGGGTAATTTTTCTTTAAAAGCGAAAAGCCCAGCTAACACTAAAACCACGACCGCCAAAGTAATCGCACCGGTTTTTTTAACCTTTGTGTTTTTCGTTAATATTACATAGGCAATTCCTGAAATTACTCCGCCGACGATTAAACCTACCACCGCACCTCTCGTACCAGAAGAATAAATACCCAATAGTTGTAATCCTGTCAAAACCCAATAAGTTATTTTTAAATTCTTTTTACTTTCCTGCAAAGCCAGAAAAGCTGAAAGAAACATTGGCAGAATTAAATAGCTTGGGAAAAAAATTGGGTTACCGAAAGTAGAAGAAACACGAGCGGGCAGTGAAGGATCTAAAACCAAAGTGGGACCACCTATCCACCCAGAAAGTCCGTTTAAGGTAACTAAAACCGCAACAGCAATAAAACTTTGCAAAAACCTTTTTAAATAATTACCGCCTGCTTGGCCTAAAAGCTGAATGTAAAAAAATACTAAACTTAAATAGGTTAAATACACCACTCCACCCATACGTTCAAAATTCCCTAACATACTTCGCTCAAAGCTTACCCCAAAAATAGCCGCCAGTAAGTTGATAACTAAAAATATTAAGACTGCCAAATTCAGTTTATTTTTCAAGTCAGGCCTAAGCTTTTTTTCAAACGCAACTAAATAAACATAACAAGGCAAGGCCAGTAAAACAACAATCCTAAAGAAAAAAGCCTTACTGGTTATGTAAGGAAACATGAGTTCTTTAAAAACCCAAAAAGGCGTAAGTAAGGAAACCAAAACTAAGATAAAAAAAGTTCTCAATACCCATTTATTCATAAATTTTGTATCAGTTATTTCTAAATACTCTTTTTAATTTTCAAGTCTATTATAGGCGCCCAACTGTTTACTGTTTACTACCTCCCAGTCTCTCTATTTCCCTTTTATAAAGCTCTTTACCTGCTGGGTTTTTCTCTCCTGCTTCTTCCCAAAACTCAATGGCTTTTTTAAAGTCCTTTTGTTGCTCATAGAACACTGCCGCTTGAGTTAAGACATCTATATTTCTTTGGGTTTTTTCCAAAGCTTGTTCATATAAATTCTTAATTTCTTCAAAGTTATAATCTTTAACCTTAAAAGAGTCAATATACCTAGTCCACAGTTCCGGACTTCCAATGTTTTTATCCAATGCTTGTCTTAAAACACTTTTTGCATCTTCGTACTTTTCCGCTTCACCATAAACCAAACTCAAACCCACTAAAGCTTGTTCAAAGTTAGGATAAACCCTTAAAGCTTCTTCGTAAGCTTCTTTAGCTTTTTGTAACTCCCCTAACCCATAATACTGTTGAGCTATAAAAATATTTACGTTTGCCGCTTCAATAGCTTTAAGTTCGTCGGAAATTACAAAAGTTCTTAAATACTCCCTGTTTTTTTCAATTTTTTCTTCATATACTTTTTTCTGTTCTTCCGTTAGTTGCCGCTGTATTTGAGGAAGCCTGTTACCAGTGATTTTGTAAATATATACAAAAAATACAACTAAAATTACCAAGCCTAAAATTGGCAAAAAATACTTCAAAATCATCTTATTCATACTCTCTATATTACTAAAAAATAGGCGGGATTTCAACCCAGTATATCAACATTTGATTTTGTAGGAGGGAATAAATCGAGCTTGCACAAAACAAGATATTTAACAAAACTAATCATTAATTTAATATCAAATGTTGTATTACTGGGCAAGACAAACCAAAACCCCCAAGCTTTTAAGAGCAAGGGGGCTTTTGGTTTCTAAATTTACGTTTTAGAAAACGAAACTAACTTAACCGCGGAGCTTTAATCCAAGGTATAAGAGCTTGTTGGCAAGTTCTTAACCAAGAAATCATTGTTCCAGTCAGAAGTTGTCATGCTGTGAGCAGTGTTGCTTGAACCAGCCATGTCAGACCAAGTGAACGAAACGCTCAAACCTACACCGGTAGATGAGGCAGAAGCAGCTGTTGTTGGAGCGACGAAGCTAGAAGGTTGAGGAATGGTTGTGGAAATATAACCATCGGTTATTGTTCCAGCCAAATCAGCCTTTACAGCATAAGTTTTAGTACCACTTACTTGCTGTTCAGCAGAAGCGTCAATGACAAGCTTACCATTGGCAATGTTCATGCTTGAGCTTGCAGTAATCTGAGTATTGCTGTCAGCATCCCACAAAGTAGGAGAAGACAAAGTTAACCCAGAAGAAGAAGCAACAGTAAGCATTAAGTGAGACCAGCTAATTGGACCGTTGTTTGAAGTAACGGTGAATTTAGCAATAGTCTGGCTGCCGGCTGCAATTGCGCCAGCATCTGCAAGCATGGTTATAGTTGGAATAGCCTTGTAAACATACAAGTTATTACCAGCTACATCAATACCATGAGTTGTAGTAGAAATAGAACCGGTTGAAGCCGGAGCTTTCTTGTAAGAATGTAAGTTTACCTTTACGTTTTCACCGGTTGAACCAGCGCCAATACCTACAGTTCCCAAGGTCAACTCTACAGTCAAAACCTTAGTGGAGTTTGCAGGAATTACAACGTTAAGGTTGCTGAAGGTGCTAGAAGCACCACCAGGCAAAGTACCCAAAGTTGTACCGCCATCTTTCAAAATTACGCTTGAGACAGTCGTATTGTTTGGAATGCTCAAAACGATTTCGGAAATGGTGTGTTGGTCGTTAGTTGTGGTGAACTTAAAGGCTGCTACAGACCTTGTCTGGTTACCAGATGTAATAGCGGCAACCGGAGTAGAAGGATCTTGAGCTGCAGCAACTGAAGCAGTACCTACGCTAATCTGTTGTCCAACTGCAGAACCACCAACAGTTGCAGAAGAGTTTACGGCAGTACCGGAAACACCTAAGTGCAATGTAATGTTGTCTGAGCCATAGATAGCAGTAGGAGCATTTACATCACCAAAAACTTCAACTGAAACAGTTGTGTTTTTAAGTAATGTATAGTTGCTTGAGAAAGTAGTAGAAGCTATTGCCAAACCGGAAATAGCTACACTGCCTTTTTGTGAACCAAACATTTGTCCGTTTACCAAAACTCTGACGTTATAAAGTGCAGTCAAAGAAGTGGAAGCGTTGCTTGCTGGAGAACCCAAAATCAAGCTGTTGATGTTTACGTCTTCAGAAGAACTACCAACTAAGTTAAACGAAGCTAACTTGTAGTTCGTTTGAGGAAGTGGAGTTGTCTGAGCAGCGTAAGTGTTGTTCTTAGACAAAGTCAAAGAACCAGTAACGTTGGTGATAGCGTTGCCTGCAATTGCTGTTGAAGGAACGTCGTTATAACCAAGAGAAACCAATCTTTGTACGTTGTCAGATCCGGCTAAGACAGAAGCAGTGATTGTATCACCATTGCTCAAGTCGTTACCGTTTGCACCGTTGTCAAACATGTCAGCATGGATTTCCAAAGTAACTGGAGTGCCTGGCTGAACAGTGTAGTTCAAAGTGTAAGAAGTTCCACCTGGGGTAGAGCTAGACAAAGTAGCTGTGCTACCATACTGAACTCCGTTGATCAAAATGCGACCATTTCGCAAGCTTCCAACAGCAGAATCGCTAGAAGCAAAACCTACGAGAATAGTTTCAATTTTTTGAGCTTCACCATAGGCAGTAACAGTGTACTTAGCCAAGGTGACGTCGGAAGAACCGTCGGTAACGTTACCAGAAGGAGAATCTGAAGCTTTCTGAATGGTCATTGTACCTGAAGCAATAGAGTTTGAGGCAGAAGGACCAACAGGGAAGCTGTTTGAAGCAGAAACTGACTGGTTATACTGAGTATCCATGAAGTTTACGTCAGCAGCGCTTCGGATTTGGAACTGGAAGTTCCTGGAAGAACCACCAATTACATCAGCCAAAACTGTGAAAATACGAGTTCCAGCTTTCAAGGTAATTGGGCTAAAGCTAAAGTAAACATAACCGTTAGAGTCCATGCTCTGAGTTTGAGCAACTTGAGAACCATCAACTCTTAAGCGGAAGTTATTTAAGTCAGCTTGCTGAGCAGAACCAATGTTGCGAATAATCAAACGGGACAAAGTCATGTCACGGTTGTTTATTGTTACATTGCTTCGGAATACTTCAACATCTACTGAAGGATCAAAGCTGCTGCCATCTGGAGTGACTGAACCAAAAGTTGGGTAAGCCAAATCAGAAACAGAAGCAATTGTCATCATGTTGCCAGAAAGAGCAACAGAAGCTGGAGTTCCGTTAGCTACAGCAAAAGAAGTAAGCTGTAAACCAACAGTCTGACCAGCGGTTGTACCAGCTGGAATTTCTACAACTACAGAAATAGTTTTGCTACCGGAAACGGTAAACAAACCATTTGGGTTTGAGAAAGTTACCAAGCTGTTACCACCTACAGAAGCTGCGTCGGTTAACCTGGTGTTACCTTCAAACAAGTAAACATTTGAGAAAATAGTGTCAGGAGAGACGCCAGTTCTCTTTACTTGGAATTGAGTAACTGTACCACTACCAGTCATGGTGAACTTAGCTAAAGTAGCTACGCTCTTAGCACCGCTAGACAAAACGGCAATAGTACCGGCAGCTGGGGTGTCAGAAGCAAGCATTGCATTAACTGAGCCAGAATATACTGGTGGTTGGTTAGGATCACCTGTTAAAGCAGTTGGGTTAAGCTGGCCAGGAGTTCTAGCAGCCATAACACCAGTCATGCTCATAGCCTTGTCAGCAGCGTTAGCTGGTACGACATCGGCAAAAGAATAACCCCAAGAGTTGAAGGTGGCTACATCTGGAATGCCCAAAAGGCCAGAAGCACCGACTAAGTAGACGGTACCGTTATTGTTGACCAAAACACCAGGGCGGTTAGCCATGGTTGTGTCATCAATATTGCTGGTTGAGGACAAGAAAGATACGTCACCATACAAAGCTCTTGAGAAGCTGAAACCTCGGCCAGTAAAAACAGCGGCAGAAGTAAAACCAGCTTTTTGACTACCTGTAATCAAGTAGCAGGTGCCTTTGTCAGCACCACGGTCAGAACACATAATTTGACCATCCTGAGGAGGAATAAAAGCCCCAGCAGAAAGAGCCAAATCATCGGCGTTAGCATCCACAACGTTGGCAAAAGAATTGAAGCCAAAGGAAAGGAATGCGCCACCTGAAGTGTAAGCTCTGCGTGTACCATCTGGCATAATCATCCAAACAGTGCCGTCAGAAGATTTAACGTTAGTGCCAGCAGCATGAGCAGCAGCTTGAGCTGCAAATGGAGCTAAGGCAGACAACGCAATCGCGGCTGCAGATCCTACAGCAAAGATTTTCTTTGCGACAGAATTATACATTTTTTTAACTTTTCTCCTTTTTAGGCGAATTGATTATTCAATTGAGACAATCAATTATAGTGCCTAAAAAATTTAATTTATTTTACATCCAACCTTTAAACACTATTTACACGGTTCTAGAGATCCTTGTAAAAGCTTTTAAAAGTAGATGTTTATTGAAAACCAACAAACCGACTAAATTAACGCCAAATGACCGACCAATAGTTAAAACCCTTCTAAATCGCCTCTTTAAAGGAGATTCTTTAGGACTTTTGCTATTCAGATGACTTGCCTGTTTAAAGGCTTCAATAAATGATATTAATAGTACAACTAACTTGTAAGTTAGGTTGTACATAAGGGCAGACGGGCTTTTTTATAGAGTGTTACAAAGAATTTTCTTTGAAATAACCCACATAAAAAGCCAGGAATAATTTACAAATACTAGCGTAATTAAGCTATATTTGCAGACTTTTCCTGACTTTTCAACACCATGTGTATATTTATACGAACCAGTGGATAAACAATAACAACGTTCATATTTAAATTATTATAATACATCTCCCCCCATTTGTCAAAAACAAAATTAAATGCTAAAATTTCCTAGTTAACCTTTTCGGGATGTCGCCCCAGCACCACAATCTGCAATTGGGTGCGGGGTAAATATACCGGTAGCCTTGCCCCCGCCTAAAATAAGTCAAAATTAAGGTATTATATTGAATTATATGCTAAAATGTTCGAACGACTAGCCAACCATTAGTATATTAGTAATTATTCGTAATTAGTAAAATCATCGGGATGTCGTATACCGGTAGTACGCTTGCTTTGGGAGCAAGTTGACTGGGTTCGATTCCCAGCATCCCGACCAAGAAAAACCATTAGCCTTTAGGTTGATGGTTTTTCTTGTTGAAGGATGCCCAGGGAACCGAAGGGTGGCGAGAAAAGAGCGACTATTTGGAGCTCTTGAGTGTAGCACCCCGGCTCCGAGTCGGAGCGAGGAGGATTCCCAGCATCCCGACCAAAAATACCCTTCAATAATTATTGAAGGGTATTTTTGTTACAATCTTTATATTTCCGTCGTTTCTGTCACTTTTGCTCAATAAGTTTGTTCCAGTCTTCCGCAAACTTGTCCACGCATTTAGCAGTAAGTTCATGTAAAATGTTAAACTCCTGCCAAGGTTTTTCCAAGTCTAAATCCTCAAACTCTATGTGTTTTAAATCCGTCTTATGGTTTGGATCCACAGGCATAATCTGCGGCATTTCCAAATCTTTCCATTCTTTTAAAACTTTAATAGGTGAAGTAATTATATCCGCTCCAACAGCAATAGACTCAGCCTGGTGTGCCACAGAACGCACGCTAGCGGCTAAAACTTCCACATGCCCGTCCCCTTTTTTGTACATTTCTGCAATATTTTTTATTAAATCCAAACCGTTTAAACCAATGTCGTCCAACCTGCCAATAAAGGGAGAAATGTATATTTGGCCTTTGTCCGCTCCCCTAGTGGCAGAATAAACCGCAGCAGCCTGCTCTTGAGAAAAAACCAAAGTCATGTTTAGTCTCATGTGTTCTTTACTAAGTATTTCCGCGGCCTTAAGCCCTTCAAAAGTTGTAGGTAACTTTATGTGGGCATTTGGAATCCAAGCATAAAACTCGCGAGCTTGGGTTACCATAGCTTCCGCTTTAGTGTCTTTGTCCGCATAAACCTCCACAGAAACCGAACCCTGAGGCAATAAAACCGAAACTTCACTTACAACTTTTTTGTAAAAACTGTAAATTTCTTCTGAAGTAAACTTTTTTCCTACCGCGTCCGGGTTTTTAGCAATTAAACTTGGGTTAGTAGTTTGTCCGTCTAAAAAACCTAAAAGCTCTAAAGTTTCTTTAGTTTCTTTTGGATCACCACTGTCTAAAAATATTTTAGTTTTTAAATTTGCTGGTTTCATATAATGTTGGTTTCTGTAAAATTTATTTACTGAGCCAAGTTTGAGGCATTTTCCTAAGGATGTTTCGAGGCGTACTAAGGTACGGTGAGAAAGACCTTGAGGAAAATAACGAAAAAATTGGCCAGACCGGGTTCCCTAAAAATCGAAGATTTTTTGGGTGGCAAGGCTACTTTAGGAATCAGGCTTTGCCTGTTTATAAAGTAGCGGTAAATTAATTTTAACTAAAAAGGTGCGTATCTTTCGGAAGCTTCTTAATATATTCATAAGCCTCATCCGCCGTGTCCACAAGGTGGTAAATATCCATGTCCTTTTGATCAATGGCATGGTTTGCGCCGTAAACCACGCTTCGTATCCATAAAAGCAAAGGTTCCCAAAAAGCTCTGTTAATAAGTACAATAGGAACTTTTTTAATTTTTTTGGTTTGAGTCAATGTAATCATTTCAAAAAACTCGTCTAACGTTCCAAAACCGCCTGGGAAAAAGACGTAAATCCTGGAAGCATACTCTAGCATAACTTTACGGGTAAAAAAGTAGTTAAAAAACTCACTTTCTTTTACATATTGGTTAGTGCGCTGTTCAAAAGGAAGTTTTATGTTTATACCTACGCTTTTACCATTTGCTTCAACAGCCCCTTTGTTAGCAGCTTCCATAATCCCCGGCCCCCCTCCGGTAATAATTGCAAATCCGGCTTTAGAAAGCTTAAAAGCCAACTTAGTCGCTTCCGCATAAACCCCGTTTTGCAAACTTACACGGGCAGAACCCATAATACTAACTGCTTTTTTGTATTTTTTTAAAAACTTAAAGCCTTTTGAAAATTCTTGCGAAATTTCTGTTAAAGCCTGAGGAGAAATTTCGTCCACTTTTCCGGCTCTAATTTTTTGAAAATGATAATTTAGTTTAAATGTTGGTTTTTTCTTACGCATGCTAAAAAACTTTAAGAGTTAAAAATATTGTAAAAGTACATATAATTTTCACAAATCGCCATAACCGCATCTTCTCTGGAAATTTTTTCGTCTTTTAAAGCAGTCAAGGGTTCCCAAAAAATTGTTCGCCCAATTGCAAAGCCAGTAACTCCGGGCACACTCTTTCCAGCTTTAAGCCAGCGCTCCACGCCTTCCTTACCTTCTCCGCGACCCAACACCACCACGCCCACGTTGTCCCTGCCATTTGCTCTAGCCTGTTTTACTACCGCTTCGTAGTCTTCTGACTTGTTTAATCCTTCTATTTTCCAAACATCCACCTCCACACCAAAGTCCTGAAGCTCTTTAATCATTCTGACAACCAACCCCGGACGAACTTCGTCATCGTAGCGTTTTTGGTCTCCACCAACTGACTCCAACTGCTCTTTAGTTGCAGGAACTAAAGGCTCTATTAAAAACTTAATACTGTTTGTATGACAAAACTCCCAAGCTTTTTTTAAACGTTCTCCCTGGCGAACGTTTAATTCCTTGTCACCTTCGGGGTTATAGCGAATCAAGGCTTTTGTAAAGGTAGGTTGGAATTTTAAAATATGCTCACCAAACTGTTCTCCGTATTCAAAGTCAAATTCATCTTGTCCGCTTTTTTCAATAGTTAAAATTGTAGTTATACCTTTTATTTTGGCGTCCTGGTGAACTTTTGTACCAAACTGTTCGTCGGCCAAAATTGCGCTGGCTTCCTTACTAGCACCTTGTTCTATGGCTTTTAAAAGACCTTCATAAATAACATGTTTAAACTCACTTACTTTTTGAGTTTGCTCACTCGTAAGCTCCCCTTCCCAACCAAAAAGCTTTTTTACAAAAGAAGCCCTGTGATCAAACGCCATTACATATAAAGCTTTGTTATATCCTAATTTTTGATTCATAATTCTTAATTGTTAATTCTTTAAATGATGCTCCGTCTTCATATATCTAACTGTACCAGAACTTCCCCGAATTACCAAAGAATGAGTAACTATGGTATTTCCTTCATATTTAACCCCTTCTAAAAGCGGTCCATCAATAATTCCCGTAGCGGTAAAAGTTAAAATCTTTCCTTTTGCTAAAGTTTCAACGGAATAGACTTTTTTTAAACTAATCCCTTGCTTTAAAACCTCATTTAAATGCTCTTTTTTTGGTTTAAATTTCGCCAAAATTTGCCCTCCTAAAGCTTTTATTGCCGCTGCGGCTATTACCGCCTCAGCCGAAGCTCCTATGCCTAAAAGCATGTCTATTCCCGAATTTGGCATACAAGTAGCTATTGCTCCGGCAATGTCGCCGTCTGTTATAAGTCTTACCCGAGCGCCGGTTTTTCTTATTTGTAAAATTAAGTCTTTATGCCTATCTCTGTCTAAAACACACACCGTAACCTCACTTACCTTTTTACCTAAAGCCTTGGCTGTATTTTGAATGTTCACACTGGGCTTTACTCCTAACTTTATTACCTTCCTAGCCTTTGGCCCCACAGCTATTTTTTCCATATAAGTGTCGGGAGCAGAAAGTAAGCTTCCCTTTAGTCCTGAGGCTATAACCGAAAGCGCGTTATACCTACCAAAAGCCACACTGTCCGTACATTCAAGCGGGTCAACAGCCAAGTCGAATATTAATTCCTTTTTCCCTCTCCCTCCGGGAGAGGGTGCCCGTAGGGCGGGTGAGGGTTTCCACCCAAGACCAACCTTCTCTCCTAAAAAAAGTTCAGGAGCTTCGTCTTTGGAGCCTTCACCAATTACCACCCTGCCTTGAAAGTCTATTTGGTTAAAACGTGCCCGCATTTGTTTTACCGCGGCGCCATCTGCTTTTTTTCCTTCACCTTTACCTATCCATTTAGACGCAGCAATGGCCGCTGCTTCTGTTACGCGAACAAATTCTAAAGCAAGATTTCTGTCCATAATGTTAGTAAACAGCATACAGTAAACTGTATACAGGCTTAGTTAATGATGACCTTTTATCCAACCATAAATCAATTTACCAACTTCGTCTGCTAAATTTTCAGCTTTTTGATATTCATCGGTTTTAATGTATAACAAATCCTTAGACAAAAGTAATTGATATCTTAATTCCTCAAGCGAGCCTTGGGCTATGTTGTAAAAGTGAATTGAGTCATTTGCATGATGTCTTTTAAAGCCCTCCGCTAAATTTGAAGGGACTGAAACAGCAGCTCTTCTTATTTGACTCGTTAGACCAAACATTTCTGTTTTGGGAAAATTCTCTGTAAGCTTATAAACGACTAAAGCAAGCTCATGAGCTTTTTTCCAAGCAATTATATCTTTATAAGTTTGAGTATGCATTTTCCTATTTCCTATTTTGTGTGTACTGTTTACTGTGTACTGTTTACTGTAGTTTATTGGTACTTAATAAAGACTTAATTGTATTTACTATACTGGTAGAGTCTATTTCTTCAAAAGCTAAAAGCTCTTCTGGCTTTCCGCTCCTTGGCATTTTTGTTACAGCTAAACTTTTAACTTTATAACTTGAAAGACTTGAAACTGAAGCCAAGCTACTAGCGACGGCTTCGTAGATCCCCCCTTCTTTAAAATTATCTTCAACTGTAATAATATTTTTAGTTTCTTCCGCCGCTTTTTTTAAAGTTTCCGTGTCAATTGGCTTAATACTGTACAAGTCTATCACCCGAATATTTATACCTTCATTTAAAAGTTCCTCGTACGCCTTTAAAGCTTCATGCAAAGTAACCCCTGCACCTATAACTGTAGCTTGGTCTTTATCCGATGATTTTAATACGCACGACCCCCCAATTTTAAATTCATGCTCAACTAAATTTGTTTGCTGTTTACTGTTTACTGTTTGCTGATTACTATAAACGATTGTTGTTTCTTTTCTAGTCGTCTGAATATAAACGTTCCCGTGGTGCTTAGCCGCTTCTAAAACTAATTTTTCGGTAGAAACAGCGTCAGAAGGATACAAAACGACTGAATTTAAAAGCGTTCTAAACATTGCTATTTCTTCCAAACCCATTTGACTTGCACCGTCTTCACCTATTGAAACCCCGGCGTGACTGCCAATAAATTTAATATTAGCGTCGGAAAGTGCGCTCATACGAATTTGGTCAAAAGCCCTGCTTAAAAAAGCCGCAAAAGTAGAGACAAAAGGAATCTTTCCTCTTTTGGAAAAACCTAAAGCCATTCCCACCATGTTTTGTTCCGCAATAAAACACTCTACAAATTTTTCGAGGTGTTTTTTCTTAACGGTATCAGCAAAAGTAGAATTACTGGTTTCCGCATCTAAAACAATAATTTGAGGATTAACATCAACCAAATTAGCTAAAACATTTCCATAGGCTTTTCTAGTCGCAATCTTTTTTTCAGGAGAGTATTGAGTAAACGGTATACTGTAAACTGATTTATTTTCTTCTGTATACTGCGTACTGTTTACTGTTCCCGGTTTCTCTATTTTCCCCACCATTGTCTTATCAACATTCCCAATTTCAACCAAAGCTTTTTCCAATTCTTCCTGAGAAAGCGCTTTGCCATGCCAGCTGTCTTTGTCTTCCAAAAAAGAAACACCTTTACCCTTCAACGTCTTCGCTATTATCATAAAAGGCTGATCTGCAGATAAGCGAACATGCTGATAAGCTGAGGCAATTTCTTCAAAATTATGTCCGTCTATAACAATAGTTTTCCAACCAAAAGCTTCAACGCGTTTTTGATAAGTTTCAGTATTATCTCCCAGCATAGTTTCTCCTCTTTGACCTAAGCGGTTCACGTCTAAAATTCCAACTAAGTTGTTAAGTTTATAGTATGACGCTAAACCCATAGCTTCCCAAACACTACCTTCAGCTATTTCACTGTCTCCAAGTAAAACAAAGGTTTTGTAGTCCCGCTTTTCTAACTTAGCATTTAAAGCCATTCCAAGCCCCACGCTCAAACCTTGTCCTAAAGACCCGGTTGGAACTTCGGTATAAGGAAACTCCAAAGTTGGGTGACCTTCGAATCGACTACCAAAAGTTCTTAAGGTCAGTAATTCTTCTTCACTAACTTTCCCTGCAGCCGCATACAAAGAGTAAAAAAGCGGACTAGCATGGCCTTTAGAAAAGATTAATCTATCGTTATTAGGGTTTTTTGGATTTTCCAAATCAAATTTAAAATTTCCACCAAACATTAAAGCCACCATAATATCTACAGCAGATAACGAAGAAGTAGGATGCCCGCTACCGGCTTTGGTTGTCGAAACTAAACAGTAGTAACGTACTAATTTTGCTAGTTCTTTTATGTTATTTTCCATAGATAAATTTAGTATTTTATTAATACTGTTATTCTATCGTAACTTTACTTAAATACCAAAAAATCCCCAAAATATAAAATTTTTGAGGATTTTTTACTGTTTACTATTTACTGTTTATTGTCTTCCGTATCTCTCTTACCTTATCTAACTTTTCCCAAGGAAGCTTCAAGTCATTCCTACCAAAATGTCCGTAAGCTGCAACTTGTCTATAAAGTGGCCTTCGGAGATTTAAGTTTTTAATAATCATTCCGGGACGCAAGTCAAAAACTTTATTTATAACTTCCACAATCTTATCTTCCGAAAACCTGGAAGTACCATAAGTGTCCGCTCGGACAGAAAGAGGTTCTGGTATGCCAATGGCATAAGCAATTTGTACTTCAATTTTTTTTGCAATTCCTGCAGCAACTAAATTTTTTGCAACATAACGCGCCATATAAGAACCGGACCTGTCAACTTTTGAAGGATCTTTTCCACTAAAACACCCTCCTCCGTGTCTACCCATACCGCCGTAAGTATCAACAATTATTTTTCTACCAGTAAGTCCTGTGTCCCCTTGCGGACCGCCAATTACAAACCTCCCTGTACTATTTACCAAAACACGAGTATGTTTATCAAAAAGATTTTTTGGAATTACTTTTTTAATTACTTGTTTTTCTATATCAGCTTTTAACTTTTGACTTTCCACATCTGGATCGTGTTGAGCGGCTATCAGCACAGTATGAACACGTTTAGGCTTGTCACCCTGGTACTCAACAGTAACCTGAGACTTGCCGTCCGGCCGTAAACCTTTAATTATTCCTTTTTTTCTAACCAAGGCTAGCCTTTGAGTTAGCTTGTGGGCTAAAACAATTGGTAAAGGCATAAATTCGCGAGTTTCGTCTGTTGCCAAACCAAACATCAGTCCCTGATCACCAGCTCCCAAATTTTCTAAATCTTCTTTTACCACACCGCCCTCTTTACCTTTGACAAAACTATCCACCCCCATGGCAATGTCACCAGACTGTTCTTTAATTGCTACCATAACCCCGCTGGTTTCCCACTGAAAACCATACTCCGCATTTGTATAACCAATGTCTTTAATCACATTTCGGGCAATTTTTGGAATATCTACATACGTTTTAGTAGTAACTTCCCCGGCAACTACACAAATACCATTGGTTAAAAGTGTTTCTACAGCCACCCGGCCTTTTGGATCTTCTTTTAATATAGCGTCTAAAACTGCGTCGCTAACTTGATCTGCCATTTTATCCGGATGCCCTTCTGTTACGGATTCGGATGTAAATAGTTTTCTGTTGTTTATTATTTTCATATATTTCATTATCATTATCTACCTCCGCCAACCAGCCCGCGCATAAAGCTACGAGCGGTCAAGAGGCTATGGCGGATTATTACCCTACTTATAATAAAAATTGTGTAATAAAAAAACTCCTTGCTTATCACCTAAATTTTTTTAGGGGTGGCACCTTACGGAAGGAAAAATTTACCGCAGGCTGCCGTCCCCCCTAGGGGGGATCTCTTGATAAGTTTAATTATATATTATTTGTAAATATACTAACGTTTTTATTTATATTTGTAAAGTGAACTTAAGACTGGTTTTCCACCTGCTCAATTTGCCAAATTTCCTGGCTGACATAATTTTCCGTATCCGCCAAATCCTTAAGTAACATTTTTTCTCTTTTTATTTCTTCTGCGCTTAACTCTTTGCTTAGTTTTGCTTTATGCAAAAGCTCCAACTCTGACTCAATGTCTCTTCTAAGTACAGCAAATCCGCGATGAATCGACTCATCGGCCGTTCTGATTTTTTCCGCCAAAATTTTATGCTTTTTCCTCGCTTGGTAAGCATGGAATATTAGGTAAAGTGTTAGAAACACAGCTACCAACAAAAACACAAGCGTCAAAACTAAATATAAAAACTCATGGCTTATTCGGTTACTGCCAAACTGAAGAGCGGTTTGCCTAACTATAATTTCTTGTTGGGGACTCGGCGGGCTAAGTTCTTTACCAATTTTTGTTTGAGCCCAAATTAAATAACTGCCGCTGTTTAAGAAGGTATTATGAGTGTAAAACCATTCACCTTTTTTATCAGAATTAACACTAAAATTTAAAGTTTCCCCTGTACTTACATTTTGCAAATAGAGCAAAACTTCTGCGTTATTTAGCTCAGTAAAACCACCGGCATAAAAAATATCTTCGTTAGTAATATTTTTTGAAATTGTCTTAAGTAAGGGCGGACTTAAAAGCGCTCCTTCTTGAGCTTTGATGGTATGGGTAATATAAAAAGAGGAAACAAAAAGCATTACAATCACAGCTATTTTCCCGTAGCGGTTTCTATATTCATTTAACTCTTTAAGTTTTTTCTGTATAGTTTCAGGCAACACGTTGTTTTCATAATGTTCGTGCTTCTGTAAATGTAAGCGCCTGAAACGCATAGCTAAATACCCTAAAACCAGCAAAATCAACAACAATACAAGCAATAACCAATTCCAAGGCAATACTATTCTGCTAGAAACCTGCAAACCTTCACCGGAAATAAACTGAAATGCTGTCGTTACAATGTTAATCCTTTCAGTAACTTCTAAAATATTTCCTGCTTGGTCGTATACCCGAACTATAACGTCATATTTACCCAAATTTAAATCCTGGGGAACATACGGGCTTGTAACTTCAATAAACAAAGGTTGTGATCCTTCAGAATTTTGGCTTTGCAAAGGTACAATTTTAAGTTCATAATGGCCAATCCCTGAAAAAGCGTCAGTCGTCTCAAAACTAAAAATAGGTTGTTTTCTTACAGTTCTTTTTGAAGGAATTATCTCCAAAGGAAAATCCGCCGGCGGAGACGTGTCCACTTTAACTGCAAAATGAGTGGTGCCGCCCCAATTTCCGGCTCTCAAAGCCTTAATGTGAAAATAGTGAATCCCGTCAGCTTGGTTCCTGTAAGTTATGGAAGTTTTTTGGCTATCTACTATATCATCCGGGATATCTACCGGACTGTCTGAAAGGCTATAGCTATAGCCTTCTACTTGAATGTCATTGGCCCAAAGCAAAACCACATTAGGGTTTGCATACCAAGAAGCTTGCTGGGGATGAGTTTCTGAACTGACCACTGGGCCTTGTGGTGGAGGCAATACTAAATTATAAACTCCATTGGTTGTGTCAGAAAGATCGTTGGTTCCCCTGCCGTCATGAAGCAGTACTTTAGAATTATCTAAAAATCTTATAATTGCACTTCCCACGGACTTTACCCTAAAAGTCAAAGTTGTAACTAATCCGCTTGAAACATTTACCCCTCCGGGTATACCTCCCTGTAAGTCTATCCTGCCGGTTTGGTTGTTAACATTTGGCTGAACAGTCCAAACCCCAATAACCGACTTCCCTGTAGAAGGCGAAACCAATTGTAATTTGTCCGGCGGAAAAGAAAGAGAAGCCTCCACAGCGTTAACAGTTTTACCTTCGGAATTCAAAAAAACCGAAACTTCAAAAGTACTTCCTACCGTAAAAGTTCCGGCCGTAGGAGAGGCCGACAAAGTCGCAGCTTCTGTATAATTTAAGGAAAAAATAAAGAAAAAAACCAAACTAAAAACCAACCCTGTTACGTAGGATATAAATTTTTTCATTGCCGTCGTGCCAATTTTCTTTTTGCCTTTCATGTCAAATTTTGGTTTCAGATATTTTGTGCCTTTTTGAAAGCCTCCTTAAGAATACAAAAGCACATAAACCCAACAAAGTTATTAAACCTATTATATACCAAAATTGTTTTTTTTGGTACCAATTTGGCCCTATTTCTAATATATTATGCGAAATATTAAAATTTCCCGACTTATCGGTGGCTTTAACATAAACATAACTTTTACCTGTCTGGTTTTTTAAAACATAAGGACTTTTTGCCCTTTCCCAGGAAACACCCTCAAAATTTGAAAGTTCTTTGTTTGACTCAAAAACTTCGTAAAAAGCTATACCTGTGCCTTTGTCCTGAGCGGAAAAAACCGCAAAAAGCTTGTTATCATACAAACCCTCATACTTTGAAATTTCGACGTAAAAATCTTCTGGCTTTTCTGAATCTGAAACAACGGCGTAAATCGCATCCAAACTTGAAGTAGCGTTTAAGGAAATATTTATATTTTCCTTTGCTTCTAAAACTGTAACCTTAGATCCACTCCCGTCAGCTAAAAAACCAATTGTAGACTCGCTATTAATACTCCCTTGATTCAAGCTTGTACCCTCAAAAATTATAGAAAAAAGGTAGCCACGTCCTAAAAAACCACCAGGTAAAATACCTGAATAGCTGATTCTCCCATTTTCATTTACAGACTCAGGGTTTGGTTTTTCCACCCATAGGCTTACAACTGAATTTGCGTCTACTATATCTACAACTTTAAAAGCTTCTTTAGAAAAAACCACACTGCCTTCAAGCGCGTTAATCGGTTCAGTTACTTCGTTTAAAAAAACTTTAGCTTCAAACTGCTGTCCAACTGAATACTCCTTAGCAGGTATAGAAAAATTTAAAGCAGCAGCAAAAACCAGTTTTGGAAATAAACAGTAAACGGTAAACAGTAAATAAAAAACTAAAAGAAATAAGGTTTTATGTTTTATATTATTTATTTTCATACTTTATTTTTAGAACTAATCCCTAAATCTCTTACTCTACCAAAAAACCCCCTTTTAGAGCTATCCTGTCCAATAATAAGCTAGGATTGAAAAATCAATTAAATCCGCCTGACCATCACTGTTTAAGTCAATCTCTTTAGGAACAGGAGTCTTTTTGAACCAAAATGCTAGGATTGAAAAATCAATTAAATTTACTCGACAATCATTGTTAAAATCCGCTCTTTGCGGACATTGACCAATTTCTGGTGTCGGTACATTTTCAGTACCAACCAAAAAAGAAAGTTTGTGGCTAAAAATACTAGCCAGGCTCCCTAAAATAGTTTTTACCTGAATAAAATATTTCCCTAAAGGCGTGGCTGTTGTTGAAAGTTCCAAAACATACTCACCTAAACTATTACTCTTGGTAGTTAACTGTTCTGAAACACTCCCTGAAATATTTACTGCCAAATCCGCATTTGGAGCCGAAAAACCCGAAAGCTTCAAAACGTCCCCTTTTTTTACTTCAGTTTTATCTAAATAAACCGTAGGTGGGAGTATCAAATCTTTTACATTAGTTGTACCAGAATTTACATTTACCAAAACAGTTAAAAAGTTAGACCGCAACCCTTTAACATCTTGAGCATAAAGCGCAAAAGAAAAACTTCCTGAACTATTCACTGCTGTATTTATTGAAAAAATTCCTTCAGAATCAGCTATTACTTCACTTTGTAGTTGGCTGTCTTTAAGCAAAAAAACTTTAGCATTTGGGTAAGCCAAGCCACTAAAAACTATTGGATAAGAACCTCCACCACCTCCTCCTCCGCCGCCTCCGCTGGGAACAACGCTACCGGTTGGGGTAGAGGAAGTTTGGTTTGAAAAAACTAAAAACAAACCTCCTGTCGTTTTTGCCTTAACTTTAAAATAGTAAAGTGTACCATTACTAAGTCCGATTTTAACAAAAGAGGTAACATTCCCAACATTTTCGTACACCAAAACTCCAGGACTTGTTCCAACCCCAACTTCATAACCACCCACTTGAACTCCTAAAAAAGTCTGAGGCACACTCCAAGAAAGGGAAACTTGGCCGTTTCCTGCAGTAGCAGCTAAAGTATTAGTGTTCGCTGTAAAAAAATACTGAAAACCACTCCACAACTGAAAACTGGTAGAAGTAGACTTGCCTATTGCGGTTTGCGAAACTGACTGACCTAAATTAAAACTAGAAGAAGTGGAAGACTGTTGCCCTGAGTCTAACACCGGGTCTTTAACTATAAAATCTGTGCCGGAATAATCTGTGGCATTAGAACTTTGCACCACAGAAAAAAACAAAAAAAGTATTAATAAAATTAAAGTTTTTATTTTCAAATTCTTCATGGACTGTACTTAATTATACCATATTTAGTTGTTAAAAATAAAAAGCGGTCTCGCTTATAAATAAGACCGCTTTTTTAAAAAAATTAATTTTATGGTGCAGCTTCGCCTCCACCTCCGCCTCCGCCGCCTCCACCCTGTGCTCCTCCACCTCCGTCGCCAGCACCAGGATCATCCGGGGGTGGTGGGGGTGGTGGGGGTGGTGGGGCACCTCCACCTCCGGAAGGACCTCCGCCTCCGTCTTCCCCGTCAGGATCGTCAGGTGGAGCAACTGGACCTCCAGCATTACCTCCGCCGCCGCCAATCATGATAAATCTCCAACATGGTCCGTTATTACCAAAGTTTAAAACTGAAGGAGTTAGGCTAATATCTTGGACACCTACCACACAACCGGAGTCTCTTACTGTAGCAAAGTTAACCAAAGAAGTACCTCCATAATACAAAAACCATTTAGTCTCAGGGGAACTGCTTCGTAAATTTACCGGTCCCCCATCACGGCCTTCTGCCCTAAAGTTATTTTCAACAAAAACGTTTTCACCCCCTGTAAAATGCACAAAAGCTGTAGGTTTTAAAATTCTTAAGTTGTAAAAAGATTTTCCTGTCGAAGTTGAAGTCATACCACCAACAAACGAAGGTCCATTTAAAGGATCTATTTCTACTGTTCCGTTGTTATGTCTGTAAGTAGAAGCATTGTTCCAATCCCCTCTCACTCTTAAAAGTCCACTTGTGGAAGTAGCCACTCCGCCTGAAATTGTAAAATTACCGTTAAACCATAAATCAGAACTACCTCCGTCAAAAGTTCCGTCAGACTGAACAAAGTGTTCACCTAACACCTGGCCACCAGGGGAAAACTTAGAACTAGCCGAAGGCAGTCTTAGTACATTTGAAGTCCAAGTTAAACTCAAATTTCCCCCGTTTGAAGTAAAGCCAATGTCAGTATCACTGCAAGCGCTACCGGAGTCGTTGTCACACGCAGACAAAGAAGCGTTAGTTAAGGTAGAAGAATTTTTACTGTCAATAATTACCCGATTTTTATACAAAGACAATCCAGTACAGTTTCCACCACTACACCCAGTTCCATAATCAAAAACTAAAGTTGCTTGGTCGCTACCATTTGTATCTAACCAAATAGTCAAAACATTTCCATTGGAAGGAGTAGAAACCGCTGTAAAGCTAAAAGTTCCGTTGCCTGCAGCTGTTGCGGAATAAGAAGTAGAAGCGCCAACAGCCAGTTTCATTGAAGGAGTCGAAGCTAAAGGTGTAGACTCATCAACCCCATAAACCGTTCCCGAAACCGTAACACCAGAAGGAGTTAAGTCTACCCACGACAAACTTACCATCGCAAAATCCCACTGTGAGTTATTGTTTACAGCAGCGTTACCGTTAGTAGAAGTCCTAATACGCAAATTCATTCTATTTCCAACTGTGTCAATATAGTCTTCAGGGTTGTTTAAAAGCCCATAAGTTCCTATAGCCAAAGCCGTAATAGAGTCACTAGTTGTCGAAGCTGCGGTTGCGGAAACCGATCCGGCAGTTACCCAGCCTCCAACCTGAGTAGCGTTATAACCTGCATAATCTTTAAGTGACGGTGTTACCAACATGTCCGCATTTGTACTGTTAATACCGCTGTCATAGTGCATGGCAAAATGTACTGCAGCCGGCATAGCGTTAGTTGGCATAGTTACCCCAAAACCAACATTCATGGAAACACCTTCATCAACAGTAGCATTTTGAACCACGTCACCTGCATAAAAGGCATTCGCATCCCCCGTTCCCATAGCCGTACTCTTGTCCTCAGCGACTACCCTAAACAAACTATGGGGAGAAGAAGTTGCGGTTCTGTCTAAATCTCTCGTATTAGTACAGTCAGTGGCCGTACCTGTGCCAAAAGTAATTTCACATAAACCCGAGTCTGTGTTAGTTGTACCCACAATTGCATAAATAAAGTCTATCCTAACCCTATGAGTGCCATTTGCCAAAGTTCTCCAGCCAATTCTCATTTCGCCACCGGAAGCCCCCGTAGACAAATAGTCGTTTATGTTCACATTGTTTTTTGCCCAGGCCTGGGTTGCGTCTGTGGTACTACAAGCTATACTGGCAATACTTAAGTCTTCCCACGTAGAAGAAGCAAACTTATATATTTTCGGCCGATGGTTATTACCCGTGGCACTACAAGAATAGTCTGCCTTTACGTAAATAGTATTCATGCCGGTATAAGTTTTCACATTTTTAAAACTAAAATAAAAGTCCGCCACACTTCCTGCTGTGCCTGCCGTCTCCATATAAACGCCATTTGCTGTAGTCACCGCTTGTTGGCCAGTAGCAGTATTTCCCACCACAAAAGTACTGACATAAGTTCCCGAAGCAACCCCACTTCCCAAATTCGTATACCCTCCTGCATGGTAAACACTGTCAGTTAAAGCCATTACCCTTAAAAAATCCACGGCAAAAGCTGAAGTCGTGTTAGTTGTAGAAAAATAACGAATCAAAACTCTTTTGTTTGCATCTGCCGAAACAAAATTTGTTAAAGGAGTATTAATTGTGGCTAAAGTGGCAGAAGCACTGGTGGCAAAGTACCCGTTAAAAATGTGCCACTGCATAGCTGTTGCCGCAGTTGCTGTAAAGTTTATGTCTGTATTAAACCAAGTTTTGCTGTTTAAAGTTCTCCAACCTCCCCCGGTACATTGTGCGTCTGCCACGCTGTTTACGTCCGTAGAGGAAGCCCAGTCGCAAATTTGAAATTTCATGGAAGGCGCGGTAACGTCCTGGTCAATTTCGGTTTGAATTAAAAGTTTATTGGCATTGTTTAGCTCTACCCCGTCTAAATGTAACTGCATATTTAAACCGGAAGCAGTTGAAGAAGCCATCCAATGAAAGTTGTCGTCCGCCAAAGTCCCCCGCCAAGAACCCATGTTAACACCTTCCAAGCCGGTTGTGGTTGCAGAAGTTATTGCAAATTCATTTCCCATTACTAAGTTTCCACCGGTTGGAACAAACTGATACATTTTAGTCGGCTGACTGCTTTCTATCCACTGCAAACTTACCATGGCGAAATCCCAATTGGTTGTAGTATTCGTTGCAGCCGTACCGGAAGCTGTCGGTCTTAACCTCATGTTCATTCTGTTGTTTGTAGTGTCTACAAAAGCATGGGGGTTGTTCTGGTAACCATAAAGCGCCGTTGTCATGGTGGTCAAAGAGTCGGTATAAACCTGAGTAGCACTATTGGAAGTTGCTCCCACAAGCAAAAACCCACCGGTTGCCTGAGTAATTCCGCCGTAATCCTTCAAAGTTGGCTGTACTGTTAAAGCCGTTGCGCCGGCTGAACCGGCGGCAAAACGCGCCGCATAATGTATACCCGCTACTTGCATATTACTTGCAACAGTAACCGGAAAATTAATATTAGCAGAAGTTGCCTCTTCTAAAGTTGTGTCATGGTCCGAATCGGTAGGGTAAATTGAGTTTGCCACACCTGTACCCATGTTGGCAGACTCGTCCTCTGCCGGGTTGGCAAAAACTGCAGGAGTTGTTGTAGCAATATCTAAGTCCCTGGTATTAGAACAGTTCGTCGCTGTTCCTGTACCCATAGTAATTTCACACTGGCTGGAGTCACTGTTTACACTTCCAACAACAACTGCCATGTAATCAGCCCCCACTAAAAAGGAAGCGCTGTTTGCCGAACCTTCAAACTTTACATGAATATCCCCTCCCGAGGCCCCGGTGGACAAATAGTTTGTAATTGTAACATTACCTTTTGCAAAAGCCCCAAAAGCGTCTGCGTTGTTAGGACAAGTAATAGTAGTAGTCGTTAGGCTTTCCCATTGACTAGAATTGAAGTTGTAAATATAAGGCTTTATACTTTGAGTATTAGCGCTACAAAAATACTCGCCACGCACCAAAATGGCGTTCATGCCTTCATAAGTTTTAACGTTTTTATATTTAAAATAAAAACCCGGCCTTTGCGAAGCTGTACCCGGCACCGCAAACCTAAAACTATCGTTTCCTACAGTAGAAGTCATTGTTAACTGCGCCGTGGCGCTGTTACCCACACCATTTGCGTTAGTATAGTAACCGTGCGGTGTACCACTGGCTAAATTCACAAAATCCGCCGGCCAATAAACACTGTCTATAATTGCAGTAATACGCAAAAAGTCTATTGCAACGGTACTAACCGTATTTGTAATTGAAAAATATCGGATTAAAACCCGGTTATTCGCCCCACCCACAAAGTTCGTCAGAGGAGTGTCTATTGGCACCCCGCCCGGAGTGCTGGTTGAAGCCCAATAACCGTTGTAAACATGCCACTGCAATTGGTCGTTGGCCGTGTCAGTATAGTTCATGTCTGTACTAGAAGCGTTTCTGGTATTTAAAGTTCTCCAGCCTCCCCCGGTACACTGCGCATCTGCCACATTAGTCACCCCGGTCGAAGTAACCCAATCACAAATTTGGAACTTTAAAGAAGGGGCGGTAACGTCTAAGTCAACCTCGGTTTGAATTAAAAGCTTATTTGCACCGTTTAAAGCTACGTTGTCTACTCGAAGTTGCATGTTAATACCGCTAGCAGAGGAAGAAGCTAACCAGTGAACACTGTCATCCGCTAAAGTTCCTTTCCACGAACCGGCATTCGCACCTTCTACGCCAGTTGTAGTTGCGGAACTAGCGTTTACGTCGGTTCCCACAACCAACTCCCCACTTGTTGGTACAAACTGGTAATTTGCCGCCTTAGCCTGAGAAAAAATCCCAAAGAAAAAAACAACTGTGAGAACAAGTCCAAGCCCAAGAATATTTTTTAAAAAATTGTTTTGATTTTTCATTTTTTTCTTTTACTGATTTTTTATAAATTTAAAAGTTTCTTGGGATACTTCTTTAAAAATTTCCTGGGAATAACTTTTACCATCCTTACCTGTTTGTGTTAAAAATTCCACCATGACTGAAATTATGTAGGGCCGATTTTTTAAATACACTATACCGGAATCTGCAAAAACATTTAATCTAACATTTTCCCCCTGCTTATGAGCAAATAAAACGTTTTCCGGCATGCCCAAATTTAAAAATTCTTTAAATTTATTTTTACTCAGCAGATCCAAAATCAACTGAGAATTCTCACGGTTTAGATAACTAGCCACATACAAGGTTCTAAGCAATCTTGAATACTCTTTTGCACTAACTTTGCCCTGGTCTTCAAACAAATCCCCCAATCCAATTTCTTCGGCCAACTCACGCCTTTCTTCCAAAGTAGTATTGTTTTTTAAAATCCTATAAGCAGTGTTGTCGGAATTAGTAAGCAACTCTTCCATTAACTTTTTAATTTCAAACTGTGTACCATAACCTTCTTTATAAAGCTCTCCCGAACCGCTATTTAAGTTTTCATCCCCTGCTGTGAGTTTTAAGTCCCAATTCCAACTGCCGTCTTCTATTTTTTTCATCACTAATAATGCCAAAGGTAGCTTGGCTAAACTAGCAGGAAAAATTCTTTCATTTTGGTTAATGGAAATATTTGCGCCCGTATTTAAAAATTCAAAATAAAGTGAAATTTTAACATTGCCTTTTTCTCTGGCTTCGATTTCGTTTAATTTTTCCCTTAAACCTTGAATATTTGTAATTGCGTCATCCTGATCAAGCATGTTTCTAGCCGGATCAATCAAACTGTATTGCTTTATTTCATGAAGCTCTCCTTTTTTTTCTGCAATACTCCTAAAATGAAAAACTTCAAAAAAATCCAAAGCACTAAAAATAAAAACCAAAACCAACAACACTAAGCTGATTAGCTTGTATTTTTTTGCGGTTTTATTTGAACTCAGCAAATCTGACTCTAAACTATTTTTAGAGGACATAAATAAATTTGAGTATTAAATTGTTTTTTTGTTTCGAATTTGAAATCTTTCCCATATATTATAGCAGATATTAATATTTTTTGCAAGTTTTTTGAAAATCTAACTAATTAAATTCCGCCCTCATCCCCTCCTGACTGAGGAGAGGGAGATAAATTTTCCGAACCACCGGTTTCATCAACACTGGAAGGAGTAACCGGAGTGTTTTCAGGTTCTGTTACAGGAACTGGATTTTCAACAACAGGAGGCTCTTGTCCTTCTACAACATTTTCTTCGTTAGGCAATGGGTCTTCTTCTAAAGAAGAACCCTCTTCACCTTGTTCCTGCTGACCTGCAACTTGCCCTTGGTCAGAAGACCCACCACCGGAAGAAGGCTGACTTTGCACTTGTAAAGCTTCGCCTAAAGTTTGGTAGTCTTCCTGTTTGCCAATAACTGAATAGTGTACAACTGCAGAAACAGGAACACCACTTAAACTGAAAGTCTTCATAGTAAACCCGATATAATTTTGCTGACTGTCTTTTTTCCAACTTAAAACTTGGGCAAAAACGGGAACTTCTCCCTCAGGGGTTAACTGCACAACGGGCTTACCGGTACCTAAATGATAAGTAAAGTTAATTTCAGCTGTACCCTCTTGGTTTGTGGCTATACTTCCAGCAAAAGAATTATCTTTTACTATTATTACACCTTGAGTTTGAATGTCCCCGCGAGCGTTAATAGTAAAGACTGTGCTGGTAGAATTCGTTACTGAAAGCAAGGTGGAAGTTGCAATTGTTGTTGAAGCCAAAATATTCATGTCCCCCATTTGCCCAAACACTACTCTGTTTTCTCCTTTGCTTTGAAGTTGTAAAATATCGCCAATTCCTTTTTGATCAATTAAATACGCTAGGCTTGTAGAAGTTGGAGCTCCACTACCAACCTGACCAGAAAGCTGACCGTCGTTTTCATTTAACACAAATCTGTTATTTACATTTTGCCAACCCACCTTCACAAAAACTTCAATAGTAGAAGTTGCTGTAGAAGAAGCAGCTTCAAAAGCCTGTAAGGCCATACCAATAACTTGTGTTGAATAATTTGCCTTAGCAGCATAGCCTGAATAAATTTTTGACATTGTTAAATAGTCACCAGGCAAGATATTTCCATTTTCGCCACTAACCTTAACAGGCACACGTCCTGACAAAGCAACCGGAACGGAATTTTGTGTGTAAGCCGAAAGCAATACACCTGGTCTGGTAGAGACAACACCTAAGATATTACTGTTTGAAGAAGTTGCTTTTACTAAGCCCCCTAAAGTACTAGTTGTGTCAACTTCAGAATTTATTAAGTCCACAGTAGTTGTGCTTAAAGCTACTACGTCACCCGCTACAATACCACTTTCTAGAACTGGGTAATTTTCCGCAACGTCAGCAGGAGTACCCATGGCAGTACCGCCGTCTGAAAATACATCACCGTCACTATCTACTCTAAACTTAACGTTACCGGTAGAACCTACGTTTGAAACAACTCTTAATAAATCTATGTTTGAAGTAGAAGTTGAAGATGCAATGTCAAACATGCTTCCAATAGAGCTGGTTCCAACTGCGGTTTGACCAAAAGAATCGACAATAAATTTATTTGTACCTGCGTTTTGAAATTGTAAAAACTTACCGGTATAACTTCCCGTACCATTACCAAAGTTCATAAGTAAACCAGTTCCTGTAAAAGCAGAAGTTTCTTGGTAGAAACTTACTAAGTCGGCCGAAGTTGCGTCATTTGTGTAAGCACGAATAGCGTTGCCAGTAGTAGGAGCGCCACTATTGTCTAACTCAGCAAAAATTGCTGCCGGTTGACTGACTGACCCGGCTAAAGCAGTAGTTACTGCATAAAGACCAAAAGTCTTACCGTAAGTTTGAATACCTGTGTTTACACCCGAAGTATTAGAACCGGAATATCCTTGGACTTCCAAAGCTCTGACAGTGTTGTTGTTTGAAGTGTTGTCTACAGTTCTAATAAGCATACCGTCCAAGGTTCCACTGGCACTACCTGAAATAGTAGAAATAAATCTGTTACCAAACTGGAAGCCTGAAGCAGTTGTGCTTTCCAAAGTCGTGCTGGCAAAAATACCTGCAACTGCGTTCGCACCACTTGCCGTAGTTGTACCAATAACCACCAACTTTGCAACTGGAGTAGAAGAACCAATACCAACATTTCCATTTCCAAGCAAAGTCATCACGTTTCTACCAACTCCGGCTGTGTCACTAACAAAAAGATTAATGCTGTTATTGTTTGTCACGGTTGAACTATGTGAAGTTTGAATATAATGCAAGTAAGCTGAAGGTACGTCTGTAGGAGCAAAAATTAATTGCGTATTTAAACTATCAATACCACCATTTTCAATAATAGTTCCACCTTTAACATGAAGAGTTGAAAGCGGGTTAGCAGTTTTAATTCCAAGATTTCCAGAAGGAGCCACTGTCAAAAGTGAAGTACCATTGGAAGAAGCTACAACAAAAGGATTGATGTTAGGGTAAGTGCTGGTACCTTGAACAGTTAAAGTAGCTATAGGGCTAGAAGTACCTACTCCTACTCTCTGGTTAGAAGTAGCAGTTAGAATAGAGATACCTGTAGAGCTAGAAACGTTAAAGATATTATTAGTAGAACCGCTGGTTCCTTGAATGTTAAAGGTTACTGTTGAAGAAGTAGCGTTAATACCTGCTACTGTGCCGTTGTCAAAAAGAATAGAGTTGGTTAAGGAAGAGTTACCGTTCCAGACAGCTAACTTACCTACAGCTCCGGAACCAGAGAGAGAACCTGCGCTTGCAGTAGACCAATAAAGTTCTCCGTTAGCTGTAGAAGACAAGACTTGTCCCAAAGAAGGAGTGGTGGTTGGTAAAGTTAGAATAAGGTTGGAAGCTAAAGTTGTGGTGGAAAGCAGTGTGACTGTATTAGCATTGGAATTATTTCTAAAGACTATTCTACCGTTAGCTGTACCCACTGAACCCACAGTCAAGTCCCCTGCTACCTGAAGCAGAGAGGTGGGGGTGGCGGTGCCGATACCTAAAGCTCCAGTTGAACCGTCTATATAAACTCTAGAAGTTGGTGCACCACTACCTCCTGGAGAAAGAAGAAAATTTAAGTCCATAGAACCGTCACTTTGTCTTGTACCTACAAAGTCTATTAAACCGTTAGCATTTGCACCTTGGCTGGTAGTAGCAGCTAATCTAACTTTTACAGCAGTACCACTGTTGCTGCTGCTGTTTTGCAAGAGCAAAGGCATAGACTCTAAACCTGCAGAAGTATTTACTACATGTAAGTTAGTTTCAGGAGAAGTTGCACCTACTCCTACGTTTCCACTTGGTAGAACTGTAAGTAACTGAGAACCTGTAGAAGAAGCTACAACAAAAGGATTGATTGTTGGAGCAGTTGTTGTACCTTGGACGAAAAGAGTGGCAGTAGGAGTAATGGTACCAATACCAACGTAGCCAGCAGCGGTAATGCGCATGCGTTCATTGGCATAAGCTGAACCACCAGTACCGAAACGAATCGGAGCAGAATCATTAGTACTGACAATGTTTAAACCACCAGGTGTGGAAGTACCAGAATGAATTACAAAAAGATCAGGACCTAAAGTCAAATCAGTATTGGGATAAGAACTCTTAAGATATGATAATGAGCCATAATCTGGCCCTATGCTAGAACCGGCTACAAAGATGGCGCTTAATCCAGCCGGTTGAGAATTAACTATATTCAAACTAGTAACTGGCTCTGTCCCTGATCCCAATATTTCTAAATTATAAAAAGACGAGGTAGCATTAATCCCCACATACCCATTTGGAGCCACTGTCAAAAGTGAAGTACCGTTGGAAGAAGCAACAACAAAAGGATTGATGTTAGGATAAGTACTTGTACCTTGAACAGTTAAAGTAGCTATAGGGCTAGAAGTGCCTATTCCAACTCTTTGGTTTGCTGTTGCAGTAAGTATAGAGATACCAGTGCTTGATGATACGTTAAAGATATTGTTAGTAGAACCACTGGTACCTTGGATGTTAAAGGTTATAGTGCTTGATGTAGCATTAACTCCTGCTACTGTGCCGTTGTCTAAAAGAAGTCCTGTAGTAAGAGTAGAAGGTGAAGACCAGACAGCCAGTTTACCTGTAGCTCCACCTGTAAGAGAAGCTCCTGCTGAACCAAAGTAAAGGTTTCCATTTACGTCACTAAGTAAAGCTTGTCCTGCGGAAGGAGTAGTTGTAGGAAGAGTAAGAATTAGGTTAGAAGCTAAAGTCGTGGTAGAAAGCAGTGTGACTGTGTTAGCGTTGGAATTATTTCTAAAGACTATTCTACCGTTAGCTGTACCAACTGAACCTACGGTCAAGTCCCCTGCTACTTGGAGTAGAGAGGTAGGGGTAGCGGTACCGATACCGACGTTGCCACCAACATTACTGCCGTTGCTCCCTAAAATAATATTACCAACCGGAGCGCCACCATAAGTTCCGCTCAGATAAATATTACCCCCGCCAGTACCTCCATCACCAGCTTGCAAATAAACACTGCCACCTACTGTATTTCCATTAGGAGCTAATATTGTAATACTTTCAGCGCTATTTGCGCTGTTAATACTTATAACTCTATTACCACCGGTAGTAAAATAGATGTTTCCATTAACTTCTAATTTAGCACCTGGATTCGTGGCACCTATCCCCACATTCCCCGAAGGAGTCACTGTCAGAAGTGAAGTGCCATTGGAAGAAGCTACAACAAAAGGATTGATGTTAGGGTAAGTGCTGGTACCTT
>CAZFTX010000004.1:0-58378 GCA_964521955.1 uncultured Candidatus Saccharibacteria bacterium
ACCTTTTTCATTCACTGACACCTTTTTCATTCACTGACACCTTTTTCATTCACTGACACCTTTTTCATTCACTGTGGTTCTTACAAAAGACTTCTAATCTATAACTACTAGCTTGTTCGGTCATATATTATTTAGCTAATTTATTAATTACTAAAGTTTGAAACTTTGACCAGACATTGTCTCCTTCTCCATCATAAATTCGCTTGAGACTCCAAGCGTATGGAAAAATTATATTTCCATCACCCAAATCGTAAGGAAACGCGTCTTTACCAAATTCTTTAGAATCTCTTTCCCATTTTCCAACTGTAATATTTTTTTCTATAACCGTGATAGTATATGCTGCCATCTCTAAGGCCATGCCTTTTATACCTTCTTCATTTTTTGTTTTTTGGTAATCTTCACTTATTTTTGATAAAATTTCCTCTACCTTCTCTATAGAACTAACCGAAAAATCCAAATCAATTTTGTAGTATTTAGCTAATTTTAAGGCTAAATCTGTTAAAGTTTTTTGCAATTCTTTAACGTCCTCAATTTCTTCAATATTTAAGGATCCGTCATTCATAAATTTATTTCTTTAAGATAGATAAGTAAGGAAAAGGTGTCAGGTACTTTTTCATAACTTTTTTGGTCTCCCTCTTTCTCTAAGAGTTGATTTAAGACCAAGTTTCTCCGCAGTCTTTAAAATCCAATCAAACTTACCTAGTGGTTTACTCTTTTCAACAGCCTTACGTATATCATTCAAAACTTCTTTTGTTTGGGGTTTGTTTATTAACTTTAAATAATCTTTATCAGCTGGTATGGGCCATGGGCTTAAGAGTTCTTTTTCTTCTTTATTTCCATACTCTCTTCTCCATAAGCTTCCCCACTTCCAGTCTTGCGCTTTGTCAACGAGTTTTACCTTAGCTCTAATAGGATTACTTTCAATATAGCGAGTGAGCTGTAAAAAGTATTCATCTTCTTCTACGGGAAAAGACTTAAACCTGCCTTGATACAAGTGCCCATAACCAACCCTTTGGTAATGAGCATGCCAACGTTGGGTATGGGTTAAGGTTAGATATCTCATAAATGTAGACAAATCCTTATCCCCATAAGGTTTGAGTAATAAATGCCAATGATTTGGCATAAGGCAATAAGCAAGAATTTGTATTGGGTGTTTCTCCTTCGTTTCTACAAGTATGTGCTCAAAAGCTTCGTAATCTTTAGGCTTTCTAAATATAGCAAATCGGCCGTTTGAACGGTTAATGACATGATAGATTATTTGACCCGGGGTTTTTCTTAAAGCCCTACCCATGGTTTAAGAATAACAAATCATTTCTTGATGTCAATAATTGTACCTGACACCTTTTTCATTCAAAAAAATAATCCCTAAGGTGGATGATATGGTTATATAATTTATTCCAATTTTATCTAGCATATTTTTCTATTTAATTAAGGATAACAAAAAATGCTAGCGATTGCTAGCGTTTTTTGTTATGCACCGTAGGGATTCTTGTACTTAAATTTATACCAATTAGAAGTTCCCACTCTTTCAAGTTGTTCAAAAACCCTATCTTTATAATTGGTGTTTGTGTTATCTACTATAGATCCATCGGAAACATAAATATATCCATATGATGGACCAAATTGGAAGGTCACGGAATACGCCCTAGGATCGTTACTGCTTACCTTAAGATTCAAGTCATTTTTGATACATTCAACAAAATCATTTTGATCAATGATATTTTTATAATAATCAAATTGATCTTTTGTTAAATTATCCTTACTGAGTAGTTCTTCAAAACTGACTTTTTTATTATCAGACCCTATATATTCTTGCTGGCCAATTTTGTAATTACTGGCTTTTACTTTATACCAATCTCTTTCTACCTTACAGAAACTTTGAACGTTATCCTTATTGAAGTTCGTAGCAACCTCATTGAGGTTACTTATTTTACTCTGGAATATGTTGTTGTACTCTACAATTTTTTCAGCCGAGTATTTATTATCGTATTCCTGGCTTTTGTTATTTCCGTACCTATTTAAACTAAGAACGACAATAACAATAATTGCAATGATAATTAATAGACCAATTATTATTTTCTTCATAGTTATTTGAATAAATTACCTATCCATTTACCAGCTGCTTTTACCCCTCTGCCTACAGTTTTCGCTCCCATATATAACGTAGTTGCAGCACGGGCAGCCACTCTAGGACCAGCTACATTATAGGTCAAATTATCACCCTTAGCCATTGCAGTGGATTGATTGTTATGGGTGGACATATAACCATTAACTCCTGTTCGAATATTGCTCGTATCTGCTGGATCATCGTAATTGGTTCTAATAAATCTCCAACTTGCCGTATTTCCGTGAACTTGAGCAAGTCCAGCCCCATCCACTAACAATTGTCAATAATTGTACCTGACACCTTTTTTATTCCAGTTATATATATTAATGGGGACATAACCCATTTTTCATACTGAATATTTTAAAATCCCATCTACAAAGTTTAGTAAATGGGATTTTAAATAATTTTATTTAGTTATTGTTTCCCCTTTAGCGTAAGCATTAACTTCTTCTTGCGGTAGTTTTACAACTTTTGCAAAGCTATACCTTCGGGCTTTAAAAGCATTATAAGTTATTGGTTTTAGCTGACCGTTTTGAACGTAGTAAACTGTTTGGTCCTTGTCTCCACTAATTAGCGTGCCGTTTTTTGGAGGATAAGGAATGCCTTGTTGCCACTCGCCTATTTCACCCGGACTAAAGAAATAGTCTGGAGTAATTACTCTGGATTTTGCTACATAGGAAGAAATACTGTGGAGAGAACCGTCTTTAAACAAATACTGTTGTCCGGTTTTGGAGTCTGCCAACCAGGTTTTTTCTTTTGGTGTTGCAAAAGCACCAATTGTTAAAGCTCCAACTTCGTCTTTAGAAAGCGTGGTCACGTTCTTAAAACTAAGTCCGCGATTTTTAAAAGTTTCAGCCGAAAGCGGACGTTTCAAACCTTGCTCCATTAAATAAATAGTTCCACTGTCTTCAGGCTTAACCAAGGTTCCGTCTAAAGGCGGAACAAAACCCAATTTCTCATAACTGGCAACTTCTGCGTCAGGAACCGTAATTACATTTGAAGCTTTAATTTTTCGCTGATTAAAAGTAAATGCGCTAAAAGTTTTTAGTCTGCTATTTTCTACCAAGTAAACAGTCTGGTCGGTTACACCCCTTAAAATTGTTCCTTCAGAAGGTGTCAGCACCGGGCCTTTTTCAAACAAAGCGGACTCTTGAGCAGTTATACTCAAAACTTTATTTGGATCCAAACCTCTTTGCTTGATTACAAACTCAGAAGCCGGATGCTTAATATTTTTATCAAAAACAAATTTTGTTCCCTCTCCAATTACGGTAACAATAGTGTTATCCACGGGACCTAAAACTTTGTCTGTGCTATAGCTTTCAAATTCATTTGGGGAAGCAATTAGGGAATTGTTTAAATTCAAGCCTCGGGAAACCGCCACGAATTGTGGAATAAGTTGCTTAACACCGTTTTGAATAATGTAATAGTCCACTCCGGTTGCCAGTTTTAAAATAGTGCCGTTGGGGTACCTAAACCATTCGTTAAAAAACTTCCAAAAATTATAGTTGCCGTTAAAAACGTGGGGAGTATAACGATAAAGTGCAGCTGTGGCTCGGTTAAAAAGCGTAACAGTTTGCTGAGCCGGTGGGTTGTAAATTTGGCTTGGTGTGTTGTCTAAAGTTATTACGTCCCCTACTCTAGAAACCTGCCCGTTAAAAACAGGCCCTCTGCCGTTTGGTGTGGAAAAAGACTTCATTAAAGACTTGGCCGCTCCCAAGTAGCGGTTGTTTTCTGAATCATAATTTCCAAAAAGCTGGTAGTAAAAACCCGGAAACAAGTTGCCACAACCACCACTGTCCGGACAGTCAAAACCCATAGAACGGTCTAAAGCTTTTTGCAGTCGTGCTGGGTCAAAGTCATTAGCTGAAGTAATCAAGCCCTGCTCTTTGTTTAAAGTAACTAAAATCACCTGGGGGTTCAACCCACTCTGCTTGGCAGCGTCCCAAATAAGCTCCGCCGCTGTTCTAAGCCTGGACAAATTTGGCTGGGGGTCTTCTAAGCCTTGTTTTAAAGTTACCGAGTCAGGCTCCTTAAGCTTAACCAAAAAATCTAAAGAGGTGTTAGCTAAAACGGAATTTTTTACTTCCAAAAATTTTTGTATCCCTTCCGGTCCACCAAATGTCTGAGTATCCTCAAAAATTTTATCTTCAATAAGTTTATCCGCGTTAAAATTAGGATTTACTTGGGCAACTGAAACTAAAGGAAATACAGCTAATAAAAATACGGATGAAATTTTTAAAATAATTTGTTTTATCTTTATCATAGTAAATATTATTTTATCAGATATTTATTTAAGTACCAAATTTTTTTATTAAAATTTTTTATATCATCTGTGTAATCTGTGTGCAGAAAAAATCCGTGGATAATCAGCGGACAAACGGGTCTCCCTTAGGTAAAGTTTTTATTTCCAAATCTGACAAAACGAATACGGGTAAAACGCTCAATCCTTTGTCTATGTAATACTCCCTACTAACCGGGTGTAGAACTTGTCCTAAGACAAAGTACAAAGTATTGTTTCTTTGCGACTTTACTAAAATTCCCTCGGTTGGAACCAGAAAACTACCGGTACTCCAAGAATTCAATTCTTCAAAACTTACTGTACTGACATTTTTAAAATCAAATCCTCTCTGTTTAAAAACTCCAAAACTAACCGGATGTTTTTTTCCATGAGAAATAAAAAAGACTGTTGGCTCTTTATGCCATTTTACTAAAGTCCCGTCCAGAGGCATAGCATAAGAACTTTCAGGTAAAGAAGAAAGTAATTCGGCTTTTACAACATTCACAGGGTTGTTTAAAAATCTCTGATTATAAACAAAACTTGAAATCAAGCGCTTTTGCCCACCTGAGTAAAAATAAATAGTATTTGAATTTTCTGCTCTAAGAAGTTCGCCTTCTTTAATATTATTTGGGACCAAGTCACCTTGTAAACTTTTGAAGACATTAATTCTACCCGCACCTAAAAGTCCTTTACAGGAAAAACCGCCGCACTGAGACAAATTTAATGCATCTAAATTATCTGCTGTTGAAATTATTCTGTCACGTATTTGACTGTTTGTCGCCTGAGGAAAAACCGACCGAATTAAGGCTGCTTGCCCAACAACTAAAGGCACAGCTAAAGAAGTACCAGAACCATAAGCATAAGAATTGGGTGAGTAAATTTTAGTTATTGGATCATAATTTATTGTGGAAAGAATTCTTTTTCCAGGTGCCATTACATCTACGCAATTTTTCCCAAAATTTGCAAACTCAGGCTTTAAGTCATTTGAATCAGAAACGGTAACGCCTAAAATCATGTTTGAATTGTTGTCATCACAAATTGGAAAAGCAGGTTTAGTGTCCAAATTCAAACCTTCTAAAGCAGAATCATTTCCCGCCGCCGCAACAATAAGTACATTTTTTTTAAAAGCATAAGTTATAGCCCCAGACAAGCTAGAATCATCAGGAAAACCGCTTCCGCCCAAGCTTAAGTTTATAAACTGTGCGCCGTGGTCAGCTGCCCAACGTATACCCTCTGCAACAACAGCCGCCTGCCCTTTTCCTTCACTGTCTAAAACTTTTATTGGCATTATAGTTACAAGCCTGTTTGTCCCGGCAATACCAACCCCGTTGTTTGGAGTTGCTGCTAAAATCCCAGTTACCAAAGTCCCGTGCCCATTGTCGTCAGAATTTATTTTTCCAACGATTGCTTTCCTGGCAATAAAGTCATAACCTTCAACAAAGTTAATATTTTTTAAATCTTCATGAGTAGCGTCTACACCTGTGTCTAAAATTGCCACAACATTGTCCAAAGAACCAGAAGTCTTTGACCAACTTGAAGTAAAACCAACTCTGGAAAGACCCCACTGTTTGTCTATGTCCCTTGAGTCTTCCGTGTACCCAGGATCGTTTACAACAGACTGCGCCGCTAAGACAGGGTTAAAAAATCCAAAAATAAAAACGCTCACACAAACTGTTATGAGTGTTAATTTTGATTTTTGATTTATAAATTTTGATTTATCTATCATATTTCCCTGACCACAAATTTAACCTTATTTCAATTATTTCAAAAAGCATTTTTACCATGCCGCTGAATTTAACATGACTCTCTGCGTCGTTTACCCAAACCACAGGAACTTCTTTAATTTTATACCCTTGTTTTTTTGCCAAAGCCAAAATTTCAACATCGAATGCCCAGCGGTAAATTGTTTGTTTGGAAAAAACATCCTGAGCGGCTTTAGCTGTAAAAGCTTTAAACCCGCACTGTGAGTCAGTAACGCCAACCGGAACTAAAGTATGAACAATAAACCTGAAAACCCCACCCAAAAAATCCCGAATTAAAGACTGTTTAGTTTCTATTTTTGACCCTTGAACTCTTCTTGAGCCAATAGTTACGTCAAAACCCTGTTCAAAAAAAGGCAGCATTTTTAAAACCTGGTCAACTGTAGTAGAGTTATCCGCATCCATAAAAAGCCTTATATCGCCTGTTGCCTGAAGCATACCTTGCTTAACCACCCAACCTTTTCCATGATTTTCTGTATTATCAATAACGCTCAAGTTTTTTACTTGTGACTTTAAAGCATTAACAGTTTCTACCGTGTTATCCTTTGAACCGTCGTCTACCACTAAAATTTCATACTCAAAAGCCTGCTTTATTAAAAAATTATGCATAGCAACGAGGGTTTTTCCTATTCTCTTTGACTCGTTATATGCTGGCACCACAATGGAAAGTTTTTTCATTATTTTTCGATTAATTTGTTTTATTATAACACAAAAGCCTCGTACTAAACGAGGCTTTTCCCATAAGCTACCAGCTAAAACCTATAAGCTCAATTAAATCTGACTTACTCCGGTTTTTATGATTGTTTCAAGGTCGCTGTATTTAAAATTTTCTCCAAAACGTTCCAAAAGTTTTGAATTGTCAGCAATGGTAATACTTGCATCCCCCGGTCTGCGCGGTCCAATTTCCATAGGGATCATACGGTTTAAAACTTCTGCAGCGGTATTAATCATTTCCAAAACACTCACACCCCTGCCAGTACCAATGTTGTAAACGTGAAAACCTTTTATTTCCCCGCTTTCAATTTTTTCCAAAGCTTGGGTATGGAAAGCGGCAATGTCGGAAACGTGTACGTAGTCACGAACACAGGTACCGTCATGTGTGTCATAGTCAAAACCGTAAACCGTAATCTGAGGTCTTTTGCCAAAAGCAGTTTGTAAAACTATTGGAAGCAAATGAGACTCATGAGTGGGCTTAACTACAAAATCCGGACTGCTACCGCAAGCGTTAAAATATCTAAAAACCACTGCGTCAAAACCTAAAAAGTTTACATAATATTCCACACACTTCTCAGCTAAGAGTTTTGAAAGCCCGTATGGGTTGGTTGGAAGAGTAACTGAATTTTCTGTAACCGGTACAACTTCCGGGTTGCCGTAAACTGCGGCAGTAGAAGAAAAAACAATTTTCTTTACCCCAAACTCATTCATAACTTCTAAAAGTTTGGAAGTATTCTCTAAATTGTTTTTTAAATATTTCAACGGCTCACTTACTGACTCTTCAACTTCCAAAGAAGCGGCAAAATGCATTACCGCGTTAATTTTTTCCTGGGCAAATATATCCCGAAGAAAATTTACGTCTGCCAAATCGCCTTCGTAGAACTTTGCTCGTTCGTCCAAATTTTCTCTCTTCCCCGTTGACAAATTGTCTATAATTATAACTTCATAACCAGAATTTAAAAGTTCTTTCACCGCGTGGGTACCAATATAGCCGGCTCCGCCGGTAACCAATACCTTTAGCTTTTTAGCTTCCTGGCTTATTAGCTTATTAGTAAAATTTTCTTCTACTTCCGTAGTCTTCTGTTGTGTAGCCTGACTTACAAGTTGGTTGTATTTTTCAATAGTTAAAACCACACAAGCCGGCTTTTCGTCCATGTTTAAAACTATACCACCGCCTCGGGTAATTGTTTCGTTTATTAATTCTTGTAAGTAAAAATTGTCCATAGCATCTTTGGAGGGACAAACACTTCGTGCTTTTCCCTTCCAATACCTCCCTTTTCTTTAAGGTGTCCCTTAAACCAGGCAAAGCCTGATCCTCAGGAACATCTATAAAATAAAAACCCACAAAGCACTACTTAAAACTTGTTGCTTTTGGGTTTGTTTTGGTATTTATATTCTCTTTCTTAACTTAAATTCATATTATCAGCCCTTTCAGTTTTTTGCAAACTAAATTGAAGGGGTGGGCAGTCTTTGGGTATGACCCCAAAAAACTACACCACCCCCAATGCTCGCCCGCCGGCTTTACTCGAATTCAATATAGGGCAGATCAACAACCTCCTCAGTCTGCGTTTTGGCCTCACACTCGCCACCCCTTTCGCTCACGGCAGACTCAAGGAAAAGAAGCGCCGCATAGACAGAATACACCAATTCAATCCCGCTTTCTTCCGGTAGTAAACCAACGCTCACCAAAGCGTTGTTAAGTTTCCCCACATGATGAGTGCTCATCCCATATATGCGGAGCCGAAGCTTTTTGGCAGCCTCGCGGGATGAATCTCCCCAATCGCCGTCAAGATCCAGACGCACTCCGTCAACACTCGTTACGCCAGCCGCGACGAAAGCTGATTGCAAGCATTTTGCCTGCTCTATACCCAATCGCAGTCTCATGTATTCTCCTTCGACATGTACTTAAATTTTACTGCCTTCTGATTATGTATTTAAACACACAATCAGAAAACAATAAAGCTTTTTTAAAACCCCCGCCCCTCAACAAATTCGGGACGGGGGTTTTATTATATTTTTTTATTTAGATAATGTTTGCTGTAAGGCTCATTAAGGCTTTGCGCTTTTTGTAAGCAGCAAAAGCTAATGTAAGCATGGAGGCGAAACCAAAGGCCGCAGTATCTGCTCCGGTTTTAGGAGCAATGAATTCACCTAAAACCTGTGGTTGGTTGATTCTTACAACAACAGTGTTGCCGTAAGTGTTGTTCATGGTGTAGCTAAGGTTGGAAGCTAAATGATACTTCACCCTGACTTTAAAGCTTTTAGAAACACTTCCGTTACTTGGAATGTTAATACTTGGGAAAGTAATCACTTGGCCGTTTACAGTGCCACCGCCGTTTTCAACAATGTCAGCGTAAGGCAAAACCTGTGACAAGTCGTCGGTAATAACAAAACCATTGGCAGGAGTGTTACCGTTGTTTACAACAGTTAAGGTGTAAACAATATAGTCTTCTCTTGAAGCAAAAACCGCAGTTGCGTCCTGGTTCTTAGTTTCGTTGAAAGCCTTTTTAGAGTAGGTCAATGAAACATTTCCGCCGGCAACGTTGCCGTTTACGAAAACCCAAGCGTCGTCTTGCACCTGACTTACAGAATCACCATATGCAGTTGCAATGTTTTGAATACCTTGGTTAGAACTGCCGGTAACTCTTGCTTGGAAAGAATAGCTTCTGCTTTCACCAACGTTCAAACTGCCTACATATATTTCGTTTGCATTAAAGCTGCCGCTTGTATAGTAAACTCCAGAAGGAAGCGGGTCAGTTAACTTAATGTTGTTAATAGTTGCATTACCGCTATTTCTTACGGTAATTCTGTATTCAACCAAGTCATTGTTGTTAACTGTGGCGCTATTTTGGAAAGACCCACCGTTTACAGCTCTTACTTCTTTAACAATTGAAAGTTGTCTGAACTCTTGGTTGTTTTGGTAATTGTAGTAATAGTTATTGGTATTAGTATTGGTTGTAGTAGTTGTAATGTTTACATTACAAGAATTATTTACGCAATTGTTGTAAGTATTACCACCTGAAGGAGGGTTAATAGGTTCATAAGGCAAACTTATTGCAGCCACGTCCAGCAAAGTCCCACAGTCTTCGTCTGACATGTAGAAAGTATGACTAGAACCAGGGTGTAAACCGGTTACAGTGTGGCTACCGGAAGCATTACCGGTAACAATTACATTTGAAGTTGAGTTATGTCCAATTTTAATCTTATGAGTTCCGCCGGAAGTCCAGGAGACAACTACAGAATAGGTGTTACCGTTTTTTACCGGAGTAGAAAGATTTAAATTAGGGTTTGTATTCGGCACACAAACTTGCTGGCCAACGTCTTTTCTTACAACCAAAGTTGCAATCACGCCGCCACAAGAAGAAGTGTCGTACATTTTAAACACATAAGAACTGTTTGCTAACAAATTTTCAAAGACTTTAGAACCACCTACGCTAGCAGATTGAACGAAGACTTTTTCCTGAGAATCCACAGGGTCAACATAAGTTAACTTAACATGATTGTTACCTGAGAAACTGTAGGAAATAGTTGTTCTGTAAGTGTTTCCACTCACTAAGGTAATATTTGAATTTGTTAAAACAGCATTTTGGTTTGGCACACAAACAGGAGGAGGAGTTGGTACTTCTACCTTTACATTACAAGAAGCGCTTTGACTTCCGCGAGTAGCGGTTACAGTTTTGTTTCCGCCGGTTGTATAAAAGGTTGAAAAAGTTGGACTAGAAACTCCAGCAGAAGGACTGCCGGAAGGAGCTGACCAGTTAATAGTTCCCTCACCACCGCTTACTGAAAAATAAGCGTATTGGTTTACGTTTACGGTCTGATTAGAAGGGCTACAAACCAAAGTTAAAGGAGGAGTGACAGGTTGGGTAACATGAATAGTAACTCCGTTAAGGCCACAATTGGTAGCGCCGTTAGGAGCGGTAAAACCGTTACCGGAAATAGTAGCACTGCCTTGAGAGTTGCCTCTGACAGTTAAACCTGAAACTGAAGCTACGTTTGCGTTGCTGGAAACAATATTGCCTCCATACCAACCCGCAGGAACGTTAACTGAAACAGACTCGCCTACGTTAATAGAATTTTTAGACAAACTCAAAGAAACATTTGAAGGACAAATTTTTATAACCGGAGGAGGGGTTGGGGTAGAACAGTCTCTGACTGTAAAAGTTACGCTCTTTTTTACACCATCAATATTGGCAATTTTTTCCCAGTTACCAATATGAGAAGAGTTCCAAGCATTTCCAAATTGTGCCCATTCAGCACGATTATTGTTCAAACCCAAATAGAAACCATAGTCTGCATCTATTTCGCTAGTTAACTGTCCGTTAAACTTAGAAGTCCACAAAATTTTCTTGCCAGCCAAAGCTTTATCCGCAGTAACAATGTATTGAGGAGCTTCACCTACACAAAAACGACTAGCGCTGATTTCAAAATTTATTGGGGTAGCAGGCGGATTAACCGGAGGAGGTGGTGTGCCACCACATTCCAAATTCGGTACTGTAAAACCTTTTTGAGCCAATTCTACTCTATATTCATAACCGTTAGAAATGTCATAAAGTTTATAAACATATCTATGGTTAGGTGTTAACCAAGGAGTTTGGTTATTACCGTAAAGTTCTTGAGAATGCTGAATCTCACCTGTAGAATCGTCAAGGTCGTCTACAGTAACTAAAACCGCAGAGTAACCTTCTGAACTCCAAGTAACACTGCCGTTGTACAAACATTGGCCGTTTATAGGAGAAGTGAAGTAAGCGTTTAAAGAATGAGTTTTATTAACAGAAGGAGGAGTTTCAGGGCCACAGGAAAGAGTACCGCCGCCGGTTACCCAAGCTTCGTCTAAATGTTTAACGTTAAAACTTTGACCGCCTTGAAAAGTCATTTGTTGACCTTCAGAGCCGGGATTAACTTGCCATAAAGTAAACCTGTAAGGCCTACCGGGTTCTATCCAAGGCACAGTTTGACTGGAAGCAGTTGACCAAGAAAAAACTTTGTCATTGCCATAGTAGCTGTTAGAGTTCAAGTCAGGGTCTGAAACTGTAACCATAGCTTCGTTTACAGAAGTTGTGGACCAGTTAACGTGGCCAGTATAAAGACATTCACCAATAACTTGGCCACCTAAAGATGCGGAGATTTGTCCGCTACCCACTGTAGAAACAGGCGGAGTTTCAGCTACAACTCTAACTTTAAAAACTATAAATTTAGAAAATTCAAAACAGGCTTCCATGTCTCCCAAAGAAACACTAAAAGCAGTTCCACCAACAGGGGCAGAAGAAATTGCGTTTGCTTGGTAGTCATAAATTTGCCCGCTGCCAGGCACAACTTCTAAGCGTTCGTTCGCACCTGTATGAACAGACATGGAACCTGCAACGGTGTTGGTATTAGAAGAAGAAATGGTTCCACCAATAACGTGTTCCGGTTCAGCGTTGCCGTCAACGGTAATATCAGCTCGAACATTTCTAGCAGTTGTAACTTGAGGATCCAAACCTTGCTGTGCACCGTTATGAATGTACATTCTTACCAAAAGCTCGTCACCAGCAGAAGCAGTAACGCCGTCAGCGTGGTCTTGCAAAGAAGTTGGATAACTTTCACCACGGCTTAAGTTACGAATAACCAAAGGTGCGAAGTCAGTACAACCAATTCCAGAAACGCTTTCATAAGTATATGGAAAATAATTTAAGGTAGCTTGTGTCGGTGCGTTTGCACAATTTTCAGACTTAGCAACGTGAATTTCACGAGGAGCTAAACCTAAAAACATGGCGCTTACAAAAATAAGCCCAATTGCTGGTAAAATTCCAAACTTTATCTTTAAGTTAGAAATTATGTTGTTCATATGGTTTTCCTTAAACTTAATTACAATATAAAATAAATATTAAATTAACCAATAATTATACACTTATTTTAGGAGTTTGTCAACCCAGTAGAGCAACAATGCAATATGTTCTAATAATGGGCTTATTTGTGGGGAATTATGCTATTTTTCAAGGCAAATTTAAGAAATAATTTGCATTGTGATTCTACTGGGTCAACCCAGTAGAGCAACAATGCAACCTGCCTTTATAAATGTGATATTTCTATGTGAATTACCCTATTTTTAAAGGGAAATTTAAGAAATAATTTGCATTGTGATTCTACTGGGTCAATAGCATTACCTAAATTTGCTTATTTATAAGCCATTTTATATATTTTATGGCTTTATTGAGTACTTACTACTTTACTCCCAGCTTGTCGATATATAACTATAACGGTAAATTGGGAAAAAGGTAATAGTGAGGGAGAGGAGCGGTGACCGTAGTCGCCGCCCCTTCCGTCGAGATTGATTAGTTGTTGTTTACCCCTTAGTTGGGGCTGATGACCCCGCCTGGAGGCACAGGCTTGTTGCCGACAGCGCTCGTGTCATCGCCTCCCAGAAAGAGAGGAATGAGACCTAAGCCCGCAAGCGGTAGCAGACATTTCGGCCCGCAACCCTTTTTCTTGGAAATCTCCACCGGTGGTGGAAAAACTCGCTTGGGCACGGGCGGCAGAATGCCTCTGACCAGCTGCGCGCGGATTACCGCACGAACCTGGGGCAGAGTCACATCGATAGTCATTGGCCGGAACTGTGGCAGGAACAGTTCAACAGCTTCAGTCCGGAAGAATGGTTGCGTATAAGCGATTGCGATGTTGTCGCAAAAGTACACAACGCCGATTTTCTGACTAATGAGTTCGGAGTCCACTGAACACCAGTTAGGACTACCCAAAGACTTCATCAATCCTTGATTCACCCTCATTCTGCGTGTCACTGTAACCCCATTGATCATCATCTGAATGTAGTCAGGCATAGGCCCTTCCTCGCATGACTCCATCTCCTTGATCAGACCCTCATGAACTGCGTCTAGCTCGGCACCTTCCTTCCCCTCAACCTCAAACCGCTTGATCGCCGCCTTCCAATGACGAGCATACTCGTCAGAAAAAAGCTCTTCCCTATTTTTGATTGGGGGCATACTGTGAGGCCTAACGGGGTCACCGCCGGGAACCCAGTCCACAAAGCCATCTTTTGCATCGGGAAACGACGCTTGGATGGTTGCAGCGCTGGAAATGACTTTGAGCGTCACTTTCCGCTCAATCATTTCAGTGTGTTCCATTTTCCTGCTAACCAACTTTTCAGTCGGCTCGAGGAACGAAGCGATGGCGGCCGTGGAGCGCGGCGTGCGGGTTACCACGAGCTCGGAGCTCGGGTAAACCACCGGTTGTCCGGGGTACCGAAGCTCGGTCGGACCCAACTCCACAACCGGCGACTTGGCCGGCCCGCTGATGGTCATGGATTGCACCTCGGCCACATGGCCGGGGTGGGTCGGTTTGGGTTCGAAGTTTTCAACCGGCTGCGCGAACGCAACCGTCGAAAGAACAAGAGCGAGTACAACAAAACTAATCTTTTTCATGGTGCCTCCTCAGGCTTGTATTTTTTGCCAGACGGGTTTGAACCGTTTGCTGGTCCACCCTTGTCGGGCAGAAGACTGTTCCTTAATTTTTTAAGGAACAGCATTTCTACCTCCGACGCTCCGACTATAATGTCGGAGGTCGGAGCCCCGACAGCTTTTAAGCTCGTCGGGGCTAACAACAAATTATTAATTTGAGACTATAAATCTGCGTTATCTGTGTACGTTATCTCTCTACCTGCGTCAATTCCCCAAACACCACTAAGCGCTTAGAAGTTGAACCTACCGGCCAGCAAGTAGAAAGTGCTACAGTGGGCTTTCCGGCGTTTTCAAACTGCGCTTGGTCAGTTGGTTTGTATTCCTGTCTGCGAGTCACAACGTAAAACAACCTTGCATCGCGACCGTTTTTTTGAACAACTGTAACTTTAAAAGTTGTGTTGTCGGCTAACTTGTCTAGCTTGGAGAAAATATTGTTATAGTCGCCCTTAGCCCAAACATAGTTAGAAGAGTGTCCGGAAATATAAGCAGTACCTACCTGGCCGGGCATGGCAGTGCCGGGGTAATGTATAACCCCACTTCTTAAGTCATTGTCAAAGTTTTTAGGATCAGTGCTCCAAATAATTGGAACGTTTATGTTTAAAGAAGGAATTTCCAAACGGCCCGGAATGTTTGTATCTATGTCTAATTCGTTTAAAGCAAGCTGACTCTGGCCGGAAGTGTTTGAATTTTCAGTCCTAGTCGGCGAAGGCACAAAAGTCCCGCTACCGCGAATACCGGTTTGAGCACCTGCAACGTAACCAGAAGCCCTTGAGGCTTTTAGGTTATGTAAAGCTAACCTGTTCATAACAACTTCCATGTCTACATATTTTTCCAAGACTTCTTTTTGTGCGTCTGTAATATTACCGCCGGAAAGTGGGTTAATCCCTGAAGCCAACGCTTCGCTGTCAGCCATGCCTAAGTTTAAAGTGTCGTAACTTTTTGGATTTAAATTCAAAAGATACTTTTGAAAATTTGAAAGACCATTACCGGAATTGTCGGCATCCGGGTCAGTAACTTTTGGGTCAGAAACTTGAAAATAAAACCCTGACACCCAAGTGTTATAGTCGGCTAACTGACTTTTCTTTAAAGCATCAAGTGCGCTTTCTTTTGGAGTCTCAACTCGTGTCGGCACACGCTTAAACCAAGAACTAAAGTCAGTTCCGCTTAAAAAGAAAAAATACAAAAACATACCCACACCAAACACGGCTACATACGGTAAAACAGTCTTAACAACTTTTAAAACTGGGTTAACTTTTTCAGAAGCGTCAGCTTCAGAACCCTCATGTTCAACAGCGTGCTTGCCTTCCAACTTTAAGTCCATTTTAGATTTTGAAGCTTCATGCGTAGTTTCTAAAGCCACCTGACCTAAGTCAGGCTTTACAGCTTCGTGGCCGTGTGAGCCCGAAGTTTTGTCCATACCCAAAAGCTTGTTTACTTCCGGGGTTGAATTTGGAAAAGTTATTTGAGTCATATGCAAATATGCTATTAAAATATAATTAAACTATATATTAACATAAAAAATGACTTTTGTCAAGAGCTAGGTTAAAAAATTTGTGGCTTATTTATGGGTTTTAATGGGTGTTTTTAGACTTTTTTTAACATAGATATTTCTGTGATAATATATATAGTATGAAAGAAGTACCTAAACAAAAAGCACACTCCCCCTATTTTACCCTTAAAATACTTGGTTTTGTGCTTTTTTCTATTGTTGCTATTAGACTGGTAATCTTCCATACCCGCCCTAATATTGGCAACGCTTCAGACTTAACAGTACAAAACATAATTGAAGCCATAAACAAAGAACGCTCCTTAAGAAATCTAAGTACTTTAAACACTGACAACCGGCTTTCAACCGCAGCTCAAAGCAAGTCAGAAGACATGATTACCAGAAAATATTTTGCCCACGTAGACCCTGACGGGAACTATATTTGGCCAAAAATTGTTGAAGCAGGATACACCCCTTACTTACAGCTTGGGGAAAACTTGGCAATTGAGTTTTACAATACGGAAAGTTTAGTTTCCGCATGGATGAACAGCCCCACTCATAGAGCAAATGTTTTAAACGAACAATTTAAAGACCAAGGGATGGGTTTGTTTTTTGGAAATGTTTCCAACGGAGAATATCATTCCTCCATAACCAATACTTTTGGAAGTCTAGTGGTGAAAAAGACAGAACCAAAACCCACCCCCACAACTCCCCCTTCAGATCCTTCAACAAGTTCAGGACCTACGGCAGGCTCAGGATCAACGACCCCGCAACCTAGTTCTTCTCCCGAAATAATACCAAAACCTACAACACCAACAGAAACTCCGACTACCCCAGTTGTTGAAACGCCAAAAGAAGAACCAAAAAAAACAGAAATCGCTATCCGTACCGGCTCAGCATCTGGACAAAAAAATTACGCCACCCCTGAAGTAATAGACACTTCCACAACCACCCAAGACAACTTAGGCACCAGCAGTAAAAAATCCTTCTCTAAAACTAATCCTTTCTCAAACCTAACTCAAAAACCTTTTGCTCAAAGCCGTAACATTAGCCTTGCCTTAGGCGGCATGGTTGCAATCTTACTTGTTTCTGACATTAAAAATTTAATTCAAAAGAAAACTGGTGGTTTTGATAAAAAAATCAACAACTTTGTGTTGTTGATTTTAGCCCTCCTCGCCGTTGGATTTATGTATTGGGTATAATAGCAAAAATTCCTTATGGGCTCGCTCTCCTTGCGAGAAGAGGGAGAGCCAGCAGACCGGGGAGAGGTTATTGTTAGTAAAATAACTCCCTCACCCTGACCCTCTCCCCTAAAGGGAGAGGAAAACTAAAGTGACAAAAGCTATTAACAAGCATTAAGTATACGAGCCTTAAAATTGGTGTTGGAAATTACCAGAACAATAATTATTAAAGCTAAAAAAAGATTTTCTAAAAAGATTTTTTTCGTTAAATCGCCTTCCAAGTAATGGTGATAACAGGTCCAAAGAAAATTATAAATAGCAATTTGAAAAACTGCCGCAGTAAAATAGTTCAGCCCCCAATACATATAAACAAAATAGCCTAAAGATGCCTGAATTATAGCAATTAAACCCACACCCAGAAGGGTTTTTATTTTCAGCAAATTTGCCTGAAAAAGCGACTGGTAAGTAAACAAAAAACTAAAAGAAAAAACACCTAAAGTAAAGAGTCCGGGACTTTCGCAAAACCTTCGCATTAAAGCCAAAGCCATACCAAAGGTTAAAGCCAGCGCATAAATTTTTATTGCTGAAAGAACACTAAAAATATCATGACCAACTTTAGCCTCCTTCCTCAAAAAGGCTTCCTTTAAATACCAAAAATTCAAAATCAGTGCGATTGAAGAAATTACTGCAAATATTTGTTGTAACCCAGTCTGACCAAGGTTAACGTAAAACAAACCGGCGGTAGACCAAAAAATGAATCCGGGCAAAATCAAATAGTTTACCCAGTTCCTCAAATATTTCCAGCGAAAAACATGTGTTAAACGACTTGTTGAAGCCAAAAAAATTGACTTAATATCACTTTCAAACCACTTAACTATTCCTTGCTTTTTTGGAGCCAAAGCAAGGTTTTTATAGTGCAGGTCGTAAAAAACTGTAATTTTTAAACTCAAATAAAACCAAAAAATAAAACACAGCTGTACATAAATACTAATTTGGTTCAAATTCACAATGTAAATTAAAACCTGTAAACCCAAGACCACTGCCAAACTAACTAAAACTGCGGAGATTATTTTTTGTTGTTTTTGTGTCATAAAAAAATTAAGAATCACTCTAATTATTCTAATTGACCTAATTAACCTAAAACTGCATATTTTAGAACAATTAGGGTACTTAGTATAATTAGGTTAATTTATATTTTTCTTTCTCGCCAGTTCGCTCGCTTTAAACAAGCTTTCAAAAGTTCCAGCATCTATCCATTCACCTTTTACAATATCTACTTTCAATTCGCCTTTTTTCAAATACCAATTGTGCATTTCGGTTATTTCCAGCTCTCCTCTTAAAGAAGGCCTTACCGCTTTAGCCACTTCCGCCGCTCGGTGGTCGTACAAATAAAGTCCAGTTATGGCGTAGTCTGACAAAAAACTGGCAGGCTTTTCTTCAATAGCTTCAGCTTGGCCGTTTTCGCCAAACTTTACAACTCCAAACCTTTCAGGATCCGGAACTTTTTTGGCAAAGATATGTCCACCGTTTTTAAAATTACGAATAGTTTCAGAAAAGTCGTCTTCAAAAATATTATCCCCTAAAATCATGCAAACACTATCCCCTTCAATAAACTTTTCTCCAATAATGAAAGCTTGGGCTAAACCGTCAGGCTTGTCTTGAATTTCATAAACAAAATTGGCGTTATATTCCCTACCGCTACCTAACAGTTTTAAATAGTCACCCGCATGGTCAGGCGAAACAATTATGAGTATGTCTTTGATTCCCGCTTTTAAAAGCGTTTCCAAAGGATACATAATCATAGGTTTGTTATAAACCGGTAAAAGCTGTTTTGAAGTTACCTTGGTTAAAGGACTAAGCCTTGTACCACTACCACCAGATAAAATTATACCTTTCATACAATATAATACGAATTATGCGAATTCTTATCCTAATTATTCGAATTCCCTATTCGGAACATTCGGATATAATTAATATCATTAGGATTATGTTTAATTAGATTAATTAGAAATTAGAAATTCACTGAGTGCTTCTTGCCAAGGTCTTAATTGTGGCAATTTGGAATTTATAAGCACCGCTTTTTTTGGCCTAGGGGCTTTTCGTGGCATTTCTTTACCTAAAATAGGCACAGTAACTACATGCGAATGTTTAAGCTTAAAAATTTCCTGAGCAAAATCAAACCAACTCGCCTGACCGCTGTTTGTTAAGTGATAAATTCCATATTCAGGCTTAGCTTCAAGCAAGTTTTTAACTGCTTGTGCCAAATCTACAACATAAGTTACGCTATTGACCTCGTCTTTAATTGCCCTAACTTCATTTGTAGACGTACTTAAGTCTAACATAATGTCCACAAAACTTCTCTTACTTGAAGGACTTAAACCTTTTTTTCCAAACAAAACTGAAGTTCTAACCACGTAAGCTTTACACTTGGCCTCCAAAACAGCTCTCTCTCCTAAAACTTTGGACTGGCCGTAAATACTTTGAGGATTGACTTCGTCTTTTTCTACATACTCACCTTTTTGTCCGTCAAAAACAAAGTTAGTGGAAAAATGAACTAAGGTAAAACCAAAATCTTTACAAATTTGTGCTAAATTTTTAGGCACAGTCGAATTTAACAAAACTGCCGTCTCAACATTTGACTCTGCACCATCCACATCGTTAAAAGCTACACAATTTATAACAGTGTCTATTTGGTCTTTCAATTCACCCAATTTACTTTTAAGCTGCTGCAAATTAGTCACATCACAGTCTTCTTTATCCCAACCCAAAGAACCCGGAAAAATTTTCATAAGCTCGGTACCCAAAGTTCCTTTTGCTCCTAAAATTATTACATTCATAGATTTTAGGTTAATTAGAAATTAGAATAATTAAGTTAATTTGGTTAGATATATGGTTCAATCTCTTTTAAGTTTGGGTTTTGCTTGTCTTTGTCAGAAACAATCGCATTCTGTAAATTTATCGGCCACTGAATGTTTAAGTCCTGGTCAGCTAAATTAACAGATTTATAACTACTCTGTAACTCGGGCGACCAATGGGCGTTTAACAAATAAGAATAATAAGTATCGTCCTCCAAAGTTTGAAAAGAATTTCCCACCCCTTTTGGCACAAAAACAGAAATATTTGAATCCACAGTTACGGAAATCAGTTTACCAAAATTTTCGCCATTTCTTAAATCCACAAAAACTGCAAATACTTTTCCTTTAATAACGCTAATATACTTGTCCCAGGGTTCAGCATGAATACCACGTGTTACTCCGGCTTTTTTGTTGTAAGAAAGATTTTCTTGAACTGGTTCAAAATTTTCTGGAAAGCCTAAAGAAACTAATTTTTCTTTTTGAAATTTTTCAGTAAAAAACCCTCTGGAATCTTCGTGCTTGTCCATATGAATTTCCAAAAGACCCGGAATATTAGTTTTTTTTATTTCAAACTCTATAGTGTTAGACATGGGTATATTGTTTTTGATAGTAAGCTTTATATTCGGCACTTTCTTTAATCTTTTTCCACCAATTTTGGTTCTGTTTATACCACTCTATGGTTTTTTCTAAAGTCTGCTCCAAGTTATTTTCCGGCGACCAACCTAATTCTTTTTTTATTTTATTAGTATTTAAAGCATACTTTGCATCGTGACCGGGCCTGTCTTTTACAAACTCAATTCTTTGCTCTGGTAAACCCATAACTTGCAACATTAACTTGATTACTTCTAAATTTGAAATTTCTTTATCGTTCGGACCGACAAAATATGTCTCTCCCAACTTACCCCTTTCCAAAATTTTTTCTATAGCACTACAATGGTCTTCCACATAAAGCCATTCACGAACCTGTTTTCCTTGACCATAAACTGGTACATTTTTTCCCTCTAACAAATTTGTAATTGCAAGTGGAAAAAACTTTTCTGGATACATATATGGACCTACATTGTTTGCACAATTACTCAAAGTCACCGGTAAATTGTAAGTGTTAAAATAAGCACGGACCAAATGGTCACTGCCCGCCTTGCTTGCTGAATAAGGACTTCTGGGATTATAAGGGCTTTCTTCCGTCCATTTTTCTTTAGAATCTAAATCAATAGAACCATAGACCTCATCGGTTGAAACATGGTGAAATCTTTTAATTCCAAATTTTTTCACTGCCTCCAAAAGCACTAGAGTTCCCACAACATTAGTTTGCACAAACTGCATTGGACCCAAAACAGAACGGTCAACGTGGGTTTCAGCGGCAAAATGAACTACAGTACTTACTCCTTCAAAAGCTTTTTCTACAACCGCCTGGTCACAAATATCACCTTGGATAAACTCAATATTATCTTTAACCGCTTGTAAATTTTCTAAGTTACCGGCATAAGTAAGCTTGTCTAAAACCACCACTTTATCGTTTGGATGTTTTTTAACCCAAAAATGAACAAAGTTAGAACCAATAAACCCAGCACCACCGGTAACCAAAATTCTCTTATTCTTGTCAGTCATGTTTAATTTTACTATTAAGCTAAAAAGCTATAAGCTATTTCAATTCTCCAACGGTTAACTCAACGTTTAAAGTTTTTTTACTTCTCATAATTTCTAAATTTAACACGTCACCGGGTTTATATTTTTCCAGCAATTCTTCAACCTGAGATATATTAGAAAATTTTTCATTATTTATTGAAATTATCACATCATCTTTCAAAAGCCCCCTCTGACTGGAAGACAAAGCAACTTCGGATATTAAAAGTCCGTTTGAAATATTTAAAAGCTGGCTTTCAAAATTAGTCACCAAACCATATTTAAATCCAAATTTTGGTCTCTTAATTTGTTCAGAGTTTTGAAAATATAACGACACGGTTTTTTTAATCACATCCGAAGAAATAACTTTTTTACCATCCCAAATCCCCGCAAATTCCGAAGCAGTATTTAAAACTGCTTGGCCCAAAGTAGGTTCGCTAAAATATGTAAACCCAAAAGACCTTTGAGGACTGTCTGCGTCAAAGTTTTTACTCAAACTATTTTGAACAGAACTAACCATTCCCAAATATGCTTCAGTAGTAGCAGCTGGATTAGTATTTGAAAGTAATACTAATTTTTCACCTAAATTTAAGTCTTGTGAATTTAAAAAGTTAGCAACCGGAATATTGTTTAAATTGGCCTTAAAAAATACCAATTCAGTAGCTGGATCTAAAACTAAAGTGGAAATTTCTGCACTTCTACCGTCTGAAAGTAATACGAAATATTTAACATTGGTTTCAGCAAAAACTTTTTTTACACTTAAAAACAAACCTTCTGTTGCTAAGTTTATTGCAGAACCAACAATACTTATCTTACCATTGGAAAAAGAAAAAACCGCGCTAACTTTTGACTTAGAAGCAACTACCGCCTCTTGAACATCCCCATTATCACTTACACGCACTTGTTCTTTTTGTACTATAACAATTGGGGTTTGTGGGCTTACTATACCTAACCGATTTAAAGCCGGAATTGTAGAAAACTTTGCTGAAAGAAATCGACCAAATAACACATTGGTCAATACCGCCAAAATTACTGAAAGGATTATTATTTTCCAGATACCAATTTTTGTCATACGATATATAATTTTAAAATTCTATAAATGTTCTTTATACGAGGATCAGAATTTATTTCTGTCCGAGCATTCCTCAGAAAAAAAGGAGACTTGAGTGAAAAACCCTTTTTGTAACTTTAAGAGGTTTGTTCCCTCAAAAAATTACTCAATTATTTTCCAAGGTGTGGACAATAGTACAACCAGCCAACAAACCGCAACAATGTACAAATGATACTTAATTTTTTTTGAATTTAAAATGTTAAAAATTTCGTAATAATTCAACATTAAAGAAACATAAAACAAACTGTGCAATATTAAAGCCAAAACAGAAAAATGCAAGGGTAAAAAAGCTAGAGCCCAAAAAAATTCAGCGGTTAACATTGCCAACACCATTGCAACAACTGTTTTGTTCCTTTTGGAAAGCGAGGTGAATTCGTAAAAAGACCTGACTAAAAAAAAACTAAACACTAAAACCAAAGCAATAAAGAATGTTTGATACTTCGGAAAGTAAAAATCAGCTGCAGAAAGAGCATAAAAGCCCCCGAAAGAAATAATTAGTATTTCGTTGGTAAGTAAATTTTCTGCAAATTTATTTAAGGAAATTTCAAACAAAAACAAAAAAAAGCTTGCAGTTGTTAAAACTAAAACTAAAATTGGTAAGTTAGGAATAAAAAACAAAAGTCCAAAAGCTGCGGATACAAACAATACTGGTTTGATTGCAATCCAAAAATTATATTTTTCTATAGAGTGTAAATACGACTTGTTATAGTAAAATAGAATCAAAGAATACAACACAAAAACGGGAGCTAAAAACCTAAATACAGGCACACCTTTGGAAAAATAACCTAAAATTAAAAACAATCCTAAGGCAAAAACAAGCGAAATAATGTTATGTTTTGTAAACTTTATCAATTTTATAACTGTCTTTAATTAAAATAACTGAACTGATTATGACTAAAACCAATGAAACTATAAAATTTAACCTAAAAATACCTATAAAAGTACTATCTATTCTTATTAGCTCTAATATTAACCTGACCGCATTATACAATAAAAGGTAGGTAAAAAACAAGTTGCTAAAATTACCTCGCTTTTCCATCTTTAAAACTATAAACAATATTAATAAATTAAAAATAACTTCATACAAAAACCATGGGTGAAAAAAACTGTTTTGTAAAAAATTCTCGGGTCTAAAAGTTTCCGGCACAAACATTTTCCAGGGTTGATTTGTTGGGTAGCCAAATGCTTCGTAATTAAAAAAGTTACCAAACCTTCCAATTATTTGCCCGAGCAAAAGAGGTGGGGTAAGCCAGTTTAAGATACCAATCAGGGTTGAAGGTTGAGTGTTGAGGGTTCTGTAAAATTTAAGATAAATTGCGAGGCCCAAAAAGGAGCCCAAGACGGCGCCGTAAATAGACAGTCCACCATGCCAGACTTTAAAAATCTCACTAAAATTTTGGGAATAATACCCTACAGAAGAAACAACATGATAAAGCCTAGCTCCTACAAACCCGCAAACTAAAACTACAAATAAAATATTCTCAGCCTGACTTTCAGAAATACTATATTTAGACGCTCGCTTTACAGCAAATAAATATGCTGTCCCAACCGCCAAAGATAAACATAAACCATAAAAACGGAAAAAAAATGGTCCGACATTAGCCCCTTGAGACAAAATTAAGTTGCCAGAAAAAACTTTAGAAATTAAAAAAATAAATGTAAGTGACAAAATTGACAAAAATATAACCCAAATCAATTTTCTGTAATTTTTGCTCATTTTATTTATTTTTATTCATTTTTGTTGTTTAAAATAAGGCTGCTTGATGCAAAACACCTTCGCGTGGGGCGGTTTCTAAAATCTTTAAAGGAATTTCTTTAACCTTAAAAAAGTCTTTATATAAAAGCTTGTTATTTTTTAAAGCATATTCGTAAATTTGCTTGGTAACTTTTACGTCGTCCAAACAATATTTTTTTAAAGCATCCATCCTCCCCTGCCTAAAGTAAGTAATTGCGTCTTTCCCACTACCAGACTTCCCGCTACCCAAAGTTGCCTGAGCAATGTCTTCTAACTTAATCCTATGCCCCAAAACTTTAGCAACCTCTTCTAACAGGTCCAAGTATGGTATGGCATCGATATCAAAATTTATATAGGGTTTTAAGACTTCAAAATCAAAATCTTTAATATTAAAACCAATTATTTGGTCAGCTGTCTGTAAAAGAGGGTAAAGCTTTGGCAATTCATACTCCTCAAAAGTGGAATATTTTTCAGTACTGTAATCATAAATTCCAACCACTGAAATCTTAAGTAAATGATTCTTTCCTCTACCTCCAACCTCCTCAAACAACTTTTGCGTTTCCAAGTCCAATACTATTTTTTTTAGCATTTTTGATTTCTTTATAACTTTATTAGTGTACGTTAGGCATTATAGCAAAAAAATTCCCGGGGGTCTGTTGTTGAAGTTTTCTTGGCAAATGATGTAAAAATGCTATACTATAGCTAAATTAACTTACATTCGCACCAATTGTCTATTGGAGGCGAAAGAACCATATGAAAACAAGAACTTTAAGTGCACAAACTGTTTCCAAAATAGGCGAAGAAGCAAAGCTTCAAGGCTGGGTAAACTCACGGCGCGACCATGGCGGCGTGATTTTTATTGATCTTCGCGACCATACCGGCATAGTCCAACTCGCAGTTCACCCAGAACAAAAAGAAGCTTTTGCAGTTGCAAACAAGGTTCGCGACGAATTTGTTGTGAGCGTAGAGGGTAAAATTATTGATCGTTCAAAAGAAACCATAAACCCCAACCTTTCAACCGGAAGCGTAGAAATTTATACTTCTAAATTCTTAATTCTTAATTCTTCAAAACCTCTACCTTTCCCGGTTGCACACGGCCATGGTGAAGAGCAAAATATCGGTGAAGAAATTAGACTAAAATACCGCTTTTTAGACCTGCGCCGTGAAAAAATGCAGAACATGCTCATAAAGAGACATAAAATGATTAAGTTCATTCGCGACTGGATGGACGAAAAAGGTTTTATTGAAATCACCACCCCCATCTTAACTAGCTCTTCACCTGAAGGAGCAAGAGATTTTCTTGTGCCTTCCAGACTTCATCCCGGAAAATTCTATGCCCTGCCTCAATCACCTCAACAATACAAGCAACTTTTAATGGTCGGCGGAGTACAAAAATATTTTCAAATCGCACCGGCTTTACGCGACGAAGACCCGAGAGCCGACAGAAGCCCCGGCGAGCACTACCAGTGCGACTTAGAAATGGCATTTATAAATGACCCTGAGCAAGTTTTTGAAATAATGGAACCATTTTTCACTTCTCTGGCTGAAGATTTCGCGAAAAAAAAGATTTGGAAAAAACCATTCCCTCGAATTTCCTACCAAGATGCCATGGAAAAATATGGTAGTGACAAGCCTGACTTGCGTTTTGAAATGGCAATGACAGACCTCACTGAAGATTTAAAAAGTACTGGCTTCAGTGTTTTTGGTAACGCCATTAAAAACGATGGTTGTGTAAAAGCCATTTGTTGCAAGGATGGTAGCAATCTCACTCGTTCACAAATTGACGAACTCACAGACTTTGTAAAAAAGGAAGGCGCGGGGGGGCTGGCCTACATTGTATTAGATGAAAAAGAGATGCGTTCCCCTATTCTTAAATTCCTTTCACCCCAAGAAATTTCAGCAATTGTTTCTAAAACAGAAGCCAAACCAGGTGACATTATTTTCTTTGGTGCAGACGACCGAAAAATTGTAAACAAAGTTTTAGGCAAACTACGCAGCAAACTTGGAGATATGTTCAAGTTAAAAGACCCTAACTTAATTGCTTGGGCATGGATTTATAATTTCCCAATGTACGAATACAATGAGCAAGAAAAGAAAATTGATTTTGGACACAACCCTTTTTCCATGCCAAAAGGCGGTTTAGAAGCTTTAAACACCCAAGACCCTCTTAACATTGTTGCGCAGCAATATGACATTGTCGCAAATGGTTTAGAAATTTGCTCAGGTGCTATTCGTAACTACCATCCGGAAACAATGTACAAAGCCTTTGAGATTGTAGGTTACAGCAAAGAAACGGTGGATGAAAAATTTGGAGGCATGATTCGAGCTTTTGAATATGGTGCCCCACCTCACGGTGGCATGGCACCGGGGGTAGATAGAATGATGATGCTTTTAGAAGATGAACCAAACATTCGTGAAATTATCGCTTTTCCTAAAAACGGCAGTGCTGAAGACGTAATGATGAACGCCCCTTCAACAGTGGAAGAAAAACAGCTCAAAGAACTTCATATTAAGTTAGATTTACCCAAAAAAGTGACTAGTGGCAAGTAGCTAGTGTATAGACTTACTTATTCGTGTCATTAGTGTGAATTTGTATATTAGTGTCTGTAAAAATGGAAAAAATAAAAATAAAACAATTTGAAGGACCCTTAGACTTACTGCTTTCTTTAATAGAAGAACGCAAACTTAACATAACTGAAATTGCTCTGGCTGAAGTCACTGAGCAGTTTTTACAGTATTTAAAAGCTTTAGAACAAATTGACCCTACAGTTTTAGCTGACTACCTAGCCATAGCCGCTAAGCTTTTAGTTATTAAGTCTAAAGCCATACTGCCCACCTTAGAGTTAGAAGAAGCTGAGGACGAAGACTCCGCTTTAGACCTAGAAAGTAGACTACTTTTATATAAACAGTTTAAAGAAGCTACCAAGTATTTTAAAAATTTAGACAACCAAAGAAGACAGGGCTTTGAAAGAACCTTAACCTTTGAAGAAAAAATTACTTTTTACCCTGACCCCAATGTTACCACCAAAGAACTTCACAGTGCCATTTTGCATGTTTTAAGCGGACTGAAGGAACTAGACAGCTTACCTAAGGCTAAAATAAAAGAAGCTATTTCCATTCAAGAAAGAATTGATGCGCTACAGATTCAGCTTGGCAAGCAGGTTGAAACCAAACTTTCAGAACTCCTTACTACCGCAAAAAACAAGTCTGAAATAATAATTACTTTTTTAGCTTTACTAGAACTGATTAAACAAAAAGTTTTTGTTGCTGACCAAGAAACTTTATTTGCTGATGTGGTTATTAAGAAGAAAGTGGAAGAATTAACCTAATTACTCTAAAAATACTTAGCCCTATCTTATGAATTTAAAATCACAAATCGAAAGTTTACTGTTTGTTGCAAGCAAACCTGTAAAAATAAAAGACTTTGTAAAGTACACGCAAGCCACAGAAGAAGAAATAAAAAAAGCTCTTACAGAGCTTGTTGAAGAAAGAAAAACCTCTGGGGTTTTGGTTTTAGAAAGTAACGGAGAATACCAAATGACAACTAACCCTGAAAATTCTGAAATTGTAAAAACTTTCTTAAACTCTGACTTAAGAGAAAAACTAACGGACGCAACTGTTGAGGTTCTTAGTATTATTGCTTACCGACAGCCAATTTCTAAAAACGAAATCGAATCTATACGCGGAGTAAACTCCCAATACAGCATTCGTACTCTACTCATGAGAGGACTTATAGAAAAAACTCAAAACCCAAACGACTTAAGGTCTTCTTACTACCAAACCACGACTGAATTCTTACAGCACATGGGCCTTACTTCAACTTCTGACTTACCAGACTTTCAAACTTTAGTTGGCCAAATAAAACTTCCTGACGTTGTAGAAACCAACCAATCAGCTGACCAGCTTATTAGTGAATCAAACAACACCACCCCAGAACAAAATGCTTAATATAGAGTTTTTTTAATTTTGCTCAATTCTACCTAGGTAGCTCCCCATAAGATTCTTTTGGAGAACTAGGCTGTTCTTGCTTCAGTTCTATTTTGCTGCACCCCGCAGCTAGTAAACTAAGAACTGATACAATAAGCACGAACTTTGAAATTTTGTTCATATTCATAATTTTTTACATTCCTGCGGAAGCAGGATTTTTTTATTAGGTTAATTAGAAATTAGAATAATTTGTTTATAATTTAATCTCTATTTTATTTTTGGTCAATTTTATTTAATTTTGTTCAATCAAATATTTTTTTCGCTCTTTCCCAATATTCCGGATGTCCTTGATTATTCATCCACTCCCACCATTCTACACCCCATAAATATTGCGGTGAATACCCGGTTGCTTTTGCCACCGAAAGCATTTTCTCAAATTTTTGTATACTCATAGTTTTAAACTGTTCTTCTATGGGCGTACTAGTTATGCCTTTAGTTGTCCAAGGTTCGGTTTGTAACTCAATTATTACAATTTTCTTACCCGGCTCAACCACCCTAAGTAGCCCACCTTTTATTCTATAAAACCAAAAAGGAATGTAGTTTACCCAGTACCTTTTAAAGACATCTGAAAAAACGTAACGATATAGCGTTGTGCCAAAAACATCCCCCTTAGTGCCTGCCTGAAGCCAAGAAGAAAGCTCACCGCTGTCGGTAATTAAAATCTTCCTGCTCGGGTCTATATTTTTTACCAAAGCAATTTCTTTTTCAAAAAACTCTTTGTTTAAAATCGGACACTCACCAAAGTCCAAATAGGGTTCGTTTTCTACCTGCCACATTTCAACCGCAGAAGAAAACATATATCTTTTTACCACAGTTTCCATGTATGCTAACTGAGCATTTTTGGCAGAAGACTCTGGTAACTCCTTTACCCAATTAGGAATGTGACACTCCGGCCACCTTGGTAATTTTTTTCCTATAGCCAAAACTAACTTTACCCCTCTTTTTTCCGCTTCTAAAACTTGAAAGTCCAACTTTTCAAAATTGTAATCGTTTGAATTTTGTGGCTGAACCTGATTCCAATAAGCTGAAATTCTCAGGTTTTTTACCCCTAGGTCATCCAGCATTTTCACATAAACATCTTTCCAATTCAAGCCCAAAGCTTCGGCCTGGTCAGGACTGAAAGTAACTCCAAAAATCGGATTTTTAACTTTAGAACCTGCATTTACTGACAATAAAAAAGATATAATAAAAATTGCCAAAATAAACCAAAAAAACTTTTTCTTTTTTGAATCAAATAATTTCATTTTTTAAAGACTTATATTTTGTCATTTATGATCATTTTTATTTATTTTTGTTCATTCATATTGTTTGCTATATAAACAATATGGCAGTTCCTGCCAAAACGAAGGCCAATCCAATAATTTTTAGTTTTAAAACATGAGGTTCGTGCTCCTCCTCTAAAATATGTTTGGCTCTCCTACTTAAAAACAAACTCCCTACAAATAAAAACATATAACGAGAACCTTGAAGTGAATTTACAACTGAAATTTTCGCATGTAGTAAAAGCCAACTTAAAAAAATCAGATTCGCCCCACCCAAAGCCTGTTTGATTAAAAACAAAAAGGTTGTATTTTTTTTCTTTTCAATTGTTTTAACATGAAAAACCGCGTGTCTAAACTGCGGAAGCACTAAGAGTAAAATTAAAACTCCTGCCGCACCTAATCTATTCCACATAAAATTATTTAAAAAACTTCCACCACCTTCCGCTGAAAACTGCCACAAAGCAAAATAAATACTAAAGAAAAAAGCGCATAAAACCTTCATTAGAATATGCTTGCCTAAAAACTTATGCTTTCGATATGCTACTAAAAAAGCACCTGGAACAAGTAAAGCCACTGCGGCAAGTTCTTTAATTTCCAGATTGTTTTTACCAGTAAACTGAGAAATTATTAAATCAAAAACTGGGACCAACCCAAATATAAACGGAATAACCCTACTAACTTCGCCGTCTTCCATAACTTTAAAAAACAAATATATAGTTAAGGAAAAAAACGCCCCCGAAAATAAGCTTAATAAAATTTTTCCAGTGTTTAAACTTTCATATACCCATGGCCAAAGAAGAATTACTGCCAAACCCGAAACCACAGTAAAAAACGTGTAGTTAACAGCTTTGATCTTCCTTTTTGAAATAAGGAATTTGTCCAGACCGTCGACAAATGCAGCGATAAAGTAATGGAAGATAGTTAAAAATATTACCATAACGAAGAGTGGCTAGTAAATAGTTGTTAGTATGTAGAAAAATCCCCTTGCATTAAATAATTCTTGATTATTCCTGATCGTTTTTTTTATTTTTGTTCAATTAAATAAGGTATTCAAAACCATTATTTTTACATATTTCAGCAAACTTAAGAGCGCTATGCCGGACTTTTCTTCTAAGTAAGTCTTCTCTGTCTATTTCCACCAAACCAAATCTTGGCCAAAAACCATGAGCCCATTCAAAATTATCAAGCAAGGACCAATAAAAATAGCCTCTTAAATCCACTCCCGCCTGCATAGCTTTGTTTGCAAAATATAAATGTTCTTTAATAAATTTTTCTCGTTTTATATCCTTTGCGTCAGCTATCCCGTTTTCTGTTATAAAAATTGGTTTTTTATATTTTTTTAGACTTAACAGCACTCTTTCCAAACCTTCTGGGTGTATTCCCCAACCCATGTCCGAAGTTTCGTGATTACTATGACTTTTACTTCTTAGCCCTAAAAGTCCCAAATGTTTGTGATTGTAATAATTCACTCCCACAAAGTCACAATAATTAAGCGTTCGATTTAAAATAAATTCGTTCGAAAAATAATGCGCTAGATACTTTATAGGTTCCGAAAAAATAGAAGAGGCTTTGAAATCAGAAAGGTGATAAGCCATCCCTACCGGCTTGCCGGTCAAAAAATGAATCTCTCTTCCTACTAAATTGTGAGCGTTAATAATATTATTTATTACTCTATAAGTTTTTAAAAAACTTTTTTCAAAAGGCGGATACACACCCAACAAAAAACCATGTGTAGAGTATATTTCCGGCTCATTGAAAGTTATAAAAAAATCCACGTACTCAAAAAGCCTTTTAGCTGCCAATTTAGCAAAGCGAGTAAAAAAATAAATGTTATCCTCTTTTGAAAAACCACCGTTTTCCGCAAACCAAATTGGGTTGGTAAAATGATGTAAAGTTACAAATGTTGTTAAACCGTTGGCTTTTGCAGACTGTAAAACCTTTTCATAATGGTCAAACTCTCTCTCGGCAAAATACCCCTCCCTGGGCTCAATTCTCGCCCATTCAATACTTAAACGGGTAGCATTTTGGTTTAATTCCTTAGCTAAAGCAAAGTCCTCTTCGTAACGGTTGTAAGAATCGCAAGCTATGCCGCTTTGGTAATCTAAAGGATTTTTTCCCCTTGCTTTTAGCTCAGCTTCTCTTTGAGTACTTTTCTCCCACTTCCACCAGTCAGAGTTTGTGTTATTACCTTCTATTTGGTGGGCAGCGGTGGCCGCGCCCCAAAGAAAGTCTTTAGGAAATATAATTTTTTTTACTGGCATTTTTGTTTCAAAATAGCTTATTTCTATCTCTAATTATACAATAAAATTAACTATTCTCAAAATAGCTTTTAACCTTTATAGGTTTATTAGTCCGCTAGTTGGCGGAAATTAGAAATTAGAGTAATTTTTTGTTTTCTTTTTAACTTCTTCACTTCCGCTTCTCTTTTTAAAGCCTTGCTTAAACTTCTAAATTTTTCACTATAAACCATCCTTCCCCCTCCCCTGCTTCTAACATACTTTGAACCCTGACCCGAGTTATGCTGGGCTTCTCTAGTCTTTAAATTTGTAGTACTACCACAATAAAGACTCTTATCCTTGCATAAAAATATATAAAAATAGTACATACCCTATTATACCAACTAACTTTAAATAAGTAGTCAAAGTTTGACTTACAGAACCTAAGGTATATAATAAAATTAATACAAAACTAAATAGCTTATTTGGGGAAGTCCGGTGATAATCCAACAAATATGGGTTAAATTCCGGCGCTGTGCCGCAACTGTAATTGACCACAGATACAAGAGATAGCACAGATTTCGCTGATTTATATCAGTGTTATCTGCAAACTATCAGTGTATCAGTGGACTTAGTCAGGTCGCCAAATAAGCCTTAATTTCCCGAGCAGGATAGCGCTACTATTTTTACATCGTCTCGGGAAGAGACGATTTTTTTATGGTAGACGAAGGAATTGCCACAATTGAAGAAGAATTAGACCAAACTGAAGCTTTTGACAATGGTCCCTCCCCTGAGACCAGTCAAATTGATGAAGTAATTTCTGCAATAGAGAGCGATTTAGACCCTGAAAACGAAAATTCCAAAGTTGAAACAGAAAATTTTGCAAATAATAACGAAAAGGAAGAAAATGAAAATGAAGCTCCCAAATTCCAATTCAGTTCTTTACAAGAAGTCACTGCTTCCTTAGGAATGGATCAAAACTGGCAAAAGATTGCGGAATCAAAAGGTGGTGATATTTTAAGCAAAAACTCTAAAGAATGGCTATACAAAGACGAAAACGGAAAAAGGACTTCCATAACAGCAGAAATCCAAGACCCTGAGCTTGCCACTCGCAATACAAAAATGCTTGAGGAACTTTATACTACCGGCTTTTCAATTTCTGAATATCCCAAACCTGGCAGCGATACTCTTATTAGAGAAGTATTTTTCGCAGATGAAAAGGGAAATATTAGTTATGAACTTTATACCCTAGAAAAAGAACCAGAGGTTTTGGTTGAAGTAACAGAAGTTCCTGAAATAGTATCCGATGATAACGACGAGGATTATCCCCCTAGCTTTATAGGTAGTCTTGAAGCTTTAAAAGCACAGCTAGACTTAGAAACCATTCCTGCAGAAGCAAATATTGGGACTTTAGAATTAGAATCTTCTGTTGGTGAAATTCTAAACGAAACCTCGGGAATTGAAATATCAGATGCCTTTGATGACCACGATGATATTACTATTACAACCCCAACAAGTATTCCTAAAGTCTCAACTCCCAAAGTTGAATCTTTACCTGTAACTCAAAACATTCTAGGAATTGAGCTCATCCCTGCAAAAAGTGATATTTCTGAAGTTTATACCCCAACAAATATTGAGGGTACGCTTAATATTCAACAAATCGCTGAACTTAGCCAAAGTGAAAGCATTGCACCTTCAGAAGACTCGGAAGAAAGCTCGGTTAAATTTCAAACAACAAAAAGTGTTGATAGAATAGTTTTAACAGAACCGAACAAAAATGCTATTGATTTATTTATTGATCAATCAACTTTTGTAGAAGAAGCCCCTGAAGAAAATGTTAAACCAAATAATTTTGAAACTGTAACTATTGCTAAAGAAGCTCAACCACAAATTTTAAAACTAAAAGAGGAAACAAAATTTATAATCCCTGAAACTTCTGCTACTTATGCTGTTGTTGAAACTTGGGAAACCGGAAATGGGATTGAAATTTTAGATGTTGTTTCAGATTCAGAAGATTTAAATAATTACCTAGAAAATGAGTCAAACTTTTCAGATTTAGAAACTTTAGAGCAAGAATTACCAGAAGTACTTATTAAACAAACTGAAACTTTAGAAAACGCTGGAATCACTTTAACTCAAACTGAAGAAATTGAAGAAATTAAAAACTTAGAACCTTTTATTACAGTTCAAAAATTTATTAGAGCTGCTGAACTTGCACAATCTGAAGATGGAATAGAAACTCAAGAAGTCAAAATAACACCAACTGAAACCACAAAGCCCGAAGTTCAAGCAATAGAAATTTCTGGAATTATTTTAGAAGAAGCTACACAAATTACCAAAACTCAAGAAACCCAGAAACTAGAAACAGTTGAAGAAACAGTTGTTCAAGAGCAAGAAATAAAAACTCCAATATTAAAGCAGGTTTTAAAACCACAGGAAGCCATTAGTATTGTAGACAGTGGTGAGGAAGTGTTTGACGTTGCTTTCTCGAAAATTATTGAAACTTCAAGTACACGTACTGAAGCTCGAACACAAACAGTTGAAGCCGCGGTACAACAAGTAGAAGCTAGTGGAATAAAACTAGTTGAGCAAGTAGAAACAGTAATTCAAAGAACTTCTACACAACCAGTAAGAATTAATTCTGTTAGAACTAGAACTGTTCCAAATCAAACAAAAAGAACTCAAACCCAAAGCTCTGTAAGAAGAACTAGTACACAACCTAATCTTACAGTTCCAACAACACCTACAAGGACCACTGTTGAAACTGCTCAAAAACCTCAAGTACAACAACAAAGAGAAGTTCAAAAGCCTCAAATTGCTCAAAGAACTCCGACTAGAACAACGGTAATACCAACACAAATAACTTCTTCTACTCAGCAAGTTTCTAACTCAAGCAAGTCAAATATTCAGCCAATTACACAAAGAACGTCAACTTCAACCACTGTAATTGACTCATCCATCAGACCAGCTTTAAGAACTAATACAAAAAGTTCGGTTAGTGAACTAAATAACAAAGTGTTAAACTTTAGACCAACTACAACCACTAACGAAGAAGTTGTTACAAACGAAGAAAACTCCCCTTTTGAACTAGAGTTAGCAGCTTAAAACTAAAAGAAAGTGACCTATGTCAGAATTTTCTAAAATTACATACTATGACCTGGGCTTGGAAGCCCTAAACGGCAGACTAGAAAACGTTATTGGTAGAGAAGAAGAAATTTCCAGGATTTCTAGAATTATCAACCGACGTGTAAACAACAACTGTTTAGTTGTTGGGCCTTCGGGAATCGGAAAAACCACCCTCTTACACGGCTGGGTAAAGACTTTGGTTGCAAACACTAAACAAAAATTACTTCCAATAGTCCAACTTGAAGCTGAAAGTTTTAACTCCCTTAACTCCGGCGGCAACGTGCCAGTCCAAAAATTTCAAGAAGCTTTAGACAGCTTACCTGAATGTGTTTTAATCATAGACAATTTTGGACAATTAATTTACAACAAACCGGCTTCTTTAAATTACATGGTTCAGCTGCTTAAGCCTTTAGCGGAAAAAGGTAAGGCGCGAATTCTTTTAAGTTTGGAATCTAAGGAATTTAAGTGGCTAGAAACCCAGCAACCTAACTTTTTAAACTTTTTTGAACAAGTAAGCTTAAGCACCCAGCCAAAAAAAGAACTTTTGGAAATTCTAAAGCATGTCTTTGCTAAATTTGCTGGTGAATCCAAAGTTACAGTTCAAGAAAATGTTTTTGAAATAATTTTAGAACTTTCACAACGTTTTCCCGTTTTAGGCACCATGCCTGCAAGCGGCATAAGCGTATTAGACGAGAGCCTAGCACTGATTCAAACCAAAAAAAATGCAATTATTGAGCAGGATGATATTTACAAAATTGTCTCTGATAAAATTGGTATTCCTTTAAACCAATTGCAAATTTCTGACAAAGAAATGCTACAAAATTTAGAAACCGAACTCAATACAAAAATTATTGGTCAGAAACATTCTCTTTTACAAATTACTTCTACTATCAAAAGGGCGCGCTTAGGTTTAAAAAACCCAAACCGACCCTTAGGTTCGTTTTTATGTCTGGGCCCTTCAGGTGTTGGTAAAACCGAGACTGCAAAATTAGTTGCAGAAAAAGTCTTTGGAAAAAAAGAAAGTTTTGTACGCATTGACATGTCTGAATTTGCCGAAGCTCACACTGTTGCCAGGTTAATTGGCTCCCCTGCAGGTTACGTAGGTTTTGACGCCGGTGGAGGCTTGACTAATGCGGTTAAAGACCAGCCTTACAGCCTAGTACTCTTAGACGAAATAGAAAAAGCCCATCCTAAAGTTTTTGATGTTTTCCTTCAACTTTTAGACGACGGTCGTTTAACTTCTGGTCAAGGCGAAACCGTAGACTTTACCCAAACTATAATTATGGCGACTTCCAACTTAGGTGTTTCGGAAATTATTAAAGGCTTTTTAAACCAAGAAGACATAAACCAAGAAAGTTTTATTACGGAAAAACTCATGCCGGAACTAAACAAAGCTTTCCGCTTGGAATTTTTAAATCGTTTTGACGCAATTTTAGTCTTTAACCCGCTCTCCGAATCTGACCTGCTTCAAGTTGCAATGCTGGAAATTAAAAAAATTGAATCCCGCGTGGCTAAGCACAAAGTTAAATTTAAAATTGACCCTGAAATCCTAATTAATAAAATTAAAACCTTGTCTGACCCTAGGTTTGGGGCAAGACCTGTAAAACGCTTTGTTGAAACCACTTGCGAAAATTTAATTACTCAAAAACTTTTAGCTTCTTAAAAATATGAACCAAAACGAACTTTTAAAATCCAGCGAAACCTTAAGCACTCAAGAAAACAAACCAGAAACAGTAAAAGAAGAGCTTAGCAAAGCTGAAGTTGAAACTATTTATACCCAAAGACAAAAACTTTTAGAAAAAGCTCGCGGAATCATTTCCTTAAAATTTTATTACGAAATTTCCGACAAGCTTGAAAATGAAAAAAAACAATTTGAAAAACTTTTAAACTGGCAAACCTCAAGGGACGAAGCTTTGTCCCACTACTCTTTTGTACTTAACCCTTATTACTTCGAACAAAAATTTCTATGACACAAGTAACCATAGGAGAAAATACATTCAGAAACAAAACCAAGTCCATTGCCTTTAAAGACACTGATCGCTTAAGACACATGTACATGCTTGGTAAAACAGGAGTGGGCAAGTCCACGGTTTTTCAAAATATGTGCTTGCAAGACATACAAAACCAGCGCGGAGTGTGTTTTATTGACCCGCATGGCGAGTCTGTAAAGTGGCTTTTGGAAAGAATTCCAAAAAACCGCCTGGAAGACGTTATTTTATTTGACCCTTCTGACACCGAATATTCTTTTGGCCTAAACCTTTTAGACTCTAAAGACGAACATGAAAAAGACTTTTTGGTTGCCCAGACAATAGAAATTTTTTACAAACTTTTTGATCCAGAAAAAACAGGAATAATTGGCCCTCAGTTTGAACATTGGCTAAGATGCGCTTCTTTAACCGTTATGGCAGGACCGGAAGGCGGAAGTTTAGTGGAAATTCCCAAACTTTTCATAGACAAAAATTTTGAAGCAAAAAAACGCAAATACCTAAAAGATCCTTTAGTTATAGACTTTTGGACTAAGCAAATGGCAAACACTTCCGACTTTCACAAGTCAGAAATGCTTAACTATTTCACTTCAAAATTTGGACACTTTTTAAACAACGCGAGAATGCGTAATATTATTGGCCAAAGAAAATCTTCTTTTAATTTTGACCAAATTTTAGACCAAGAAAAAATTCTGTTAGTTGACCTCTCTAAAGGTAAAATTGGCGAAATTAACGCTCAAATGCTAGGACTAATATTTATTTCTAAACTGCAGTCAGCCGTACTAAAACGCGCCAAAATTCCGCAAGAAAAAAGATATCCCTTTTACTTGTATGTAGACGAGTTTCAAAACCTAATAACCGACACGTTTGCGAGTATGCTTTCTGAATCAAGAAAATACGGCCTTGGAGTCCACTTAACCAACCAGTACTTTGCCCAACTGCCAGAGAAAATCCAAAACGCCATTTTAGGCAATGTGGGTACCATGGTCGCTTTTGAAGTCGGTATAGACGACGCGGAAAGTTTGAGTAAAGAATTTTACCCAATTTCTAAAGAAGATTTTTTAGGTCTCCCTCGGTATAACTTTTTTATCAAACTTATGATAGACGGAAAAACCAGCGAAGCTTTTTCCGGCAAGAGCCTTGCACCTTCTGAGCAAATTTTGCCTGACAACGAAAACCAAATAAGACTAATTAATCAACTTGCTTACGCAGTACCTACAAAACTAGCCGAAGAACAAATTAAAAGCTATATCAGATAAAAAATATTAACAATACTTACAATTTTTTCAGATAATAAATTACAAGAAAATCCTATATTTTGAAAGTAAAAGGCAGAATTATATTTATCTTACAAGGGATAAAACAATTGGAGCAATAACGAGTAGAATGACCCCAGTAAAGCACCTCCTCTGTCTCACAACATTACCCAAAAGAAAGACGCCTGCCAAGTGTTACCTTGAACAGGCGCCTGTTGATGACATGACTTGCGCAGTCAGTCGGTGGGTGGAGGAACGAGTATCCCGTTCTCTTCAAGAACGATTTCAAAGTCGCCCCAGTTGATGCACTTGCCGAAGTTTGGGTGACCCTCACGGTTGACCCGAACTCCATTGATCCAGCCCTTCCATGCGCCTTCAGCCATGCCGATTGTTGTGCCTTTGACTACCAGCCAGCTGCCCGCAAAGCCATACGGATTCGGAATGCGCTCCAGTTCGTAGGTGCCGGGCTGCAGATAAGCATTGTTATTGTCGCGCGGCTTGGAATGGTCCAACATTTCCCAAACACGCCTGGTGGTCGCTTTGATCATAACCTTCTCCTAAATCCAACCATCTTTCATTACCCCCCTGTTATTGAATACTGTCAGGAATTCTGGCGCGAAGCCAAGCAGGCTTCCGCTTTCTTGTCTTGCTTTGGCTGTCAACGAAGCTCTCTCTCCGGTTCAAGCACGAAAACATCAAGAAGACGACGACAGCCAACTCCCAATGATGATTGTAAGCAAGCTCCCAATTGCCCAAAAAGCGTAAAAGCTGTTATTGGGGTAAATCGTGACGCCGCTTGGTAGAGTGATCTCTTCGGACTCTTTCTTATCGAGCAAGGTTTCTCGAAGCTTGAGCAGGATATTACTCCGTTCAAGCTGAGTTGTCTCCGGTCCTACCTTACGAAGTTCGACAAGAGCAGATTTGAGATTCAGATACCAGAAACCAACATCTTCATCCGGAGTCTTGTAAACGACCGAGGTGTAACCACTGGTCAATTTACTCTTCTCAATGTAAGTCATGGCTCTATCAAGTTCTTGGATGGCCAGCTCGATCGTGCTAGCGTCAGCGGCACGCTTTAGGTAGCCACCACAGTTCCGATCAAACTGCACGACGGCCATGAAGCGAGCGATCGCCCAAATAACCAAAAAGATCACCCCAAGGACAGAAAAAAACCCTGATTGGGAGAAACCCTTGCACCGATTGCTATTCATTACTTTCCTCCTTTGATCCTCTACTGAGTTACTGAATTACTACCTACACAGACTTTGCGAAGCTTAGTCCACTTAGCACTGTATAATAAATACCTAAAATTCTTAGATACTTACAATTACAATGCTTAGTAAACATATTAAAGTAACAAAAAATTACCCGTTTGTCAACACAAAAAATTTGTGAGCATGCATACTTTAATGGAACCAAAGTTATAAAATCTGCACACATAAAAAACTTCGTTCGGAGAAAATTTTTTTCAATAAATTAAGTCAAAAAAAATAACAATAATTACGATTTTTTTATATTATAAAAAACAAATCCGTTGGTAGCGCTTTGCGCTTCCAACGGACTGTGGCGACGGTCATCCCCGGCTTAATGCCCGAGGCACATTGACGTAACATGTGGAAGTTTCAAAACCCGCCTAACAAAGACTTCTGCGCGATCCCCTTCGACTTCCAAGTGAACGCAATTGGAACCGTAGCCCTGTGCCGTTCCCACCATGAAATGCCCAACGGTCACCGTCAGGTCAAGCTTTTCAGCCAAGGCCCGTACCCGGTTGATGAGAGTCAAGTTTTCACGGATAACTAACTGATTTATAACAGCCCCGTCCTTTCGATTGTTCTACAGACTCATCAGGCCAAGCCTGAAAATTCTGCTTTTAAACCGAAAATTTTTTGATAGACCAAGTTGAGACAGGTGCCTGCCCGTCGTAGCTTTAGCGAAGTCGGGGAAAACTTATTTTTGTCCGACAAAGCCTTGGCATAATTGGATGGCTTCTTGGTCGTCCGAAGCCCCACATAGAGAAACAAAGAAGGTTGGTAAAGGAGGTTTATTCTGCTTTAAATCCTTCTGCTGGTTTAGAAGTTTTAGTACGTGCGTAAATTACAGCTGTATCTTTTTCTGTATATTCAACATCAAAATCTATTCTCCCATTAACAAATCTGGGGATTATTTTTCTGACATTAGTGGGTACGGTAGGAGCTATAACTTTCATTCCGATTTTTTCTGTTAAAGTTTGTCCTACCCCTTCATTCTGCCCAGTTGAACAGGACACTAATACAATTGTCGCTTCAGGCTCAAAAAATTCTCCTGTTTTTTGGACTCTACTTCTGTGTAAATCTTTAGAATATAATTGATTTCTAGGAGAACTACCACCACCGAAATTAATTGATTCTTTAGTGCCATGCCCCCCTATAATGGCAAAAGCTATTTTATGAGATGCCCCGTAACTTTTATCCAAATCAATTAGAGCTTTGGCAATGTCTTTTTTAGAACCACATTCATATACTCTTAGTAAATATTTTTGTAGGTTAGGATCATCTTTCAAACGGCTTCTTAAATTTCCAAAGATTCCTTCGTCCTGATGAAAAGCTCCATTCCAGTCATCTTTAGGGTACAGGACAATACCATATGGACGTTCTTGATTTGCTACATTTGCCTTTTGCTCCAATAACATTCCTGCTGGATATCTTCCAAAAGCAGTTATGCCATACTTATCAGAAAGGTATTTAGTTACTCCAGGTTCGTTGTATTCTAAATTTATAAAAGCTTCGAGGTTTTTTCTTACGAACAAAGCTTTTGTATCACCAGAAGATGCCCACTCTTTAATCCATTGATCAGCTGTATCTTCATCAATACCGTGATAAAGTAAAACATCTTGCACAATTTTAACAGCTTCGTCAGATACCGTTTTTGGACTTAGTTTGTAATCGAGCATATTCCCAATAATCCATGCACCTTCAGGACAAGTTTCTGGGTCAGCCGTTAGCTGTTTAACCATACTTAAAACATTTTGTTTTGTTGTTTCTGTTGAGTTTTCTAACAAAACAAGCAGGGCAGGGTAAACTTGATCAACATTTACAGAATAACCCAATGAAGTTTCTACTTTTAAGTATCTATCTATAGCGGGTAATTGCTTCACTAAAAAGCCAATAGCTTCAATGCGTTGTTTGTCTACTTCTGATTTAGATATGAGCGTTACCGCCTCTATAGGTTCTACTCCGCCCTCATTTAAACGAGCCTCTAATCTTGGAAAGTTTTTGATAATTCTATCGTATACACCATATAGAGAATAAATATCAGAAGAATATTCTGATGCTTTTCGAAGTAATCTGTTTAGGTTATGAAAAATCACGCCAGTAACAACATGACCTTTTAAATGCTCTAGAGTATTTAACAAAACTGTTGCGGCTTCATCAAAAGCGTTATCCATTTCTGTTATAGCTTCATAATAAGCCTCTGTATCTTCCATATCGTATTCTCCCTTAACTACAATCTTTAACTTGTCCCGAAATTTTTGCTCCAATTCTAAAATACGCTCAGAATTTAATCTTCCTGATTCACTAATCAAATGTTCTTCTGTGATAAGACGTTGAGGATCTTCCGGTTTTGATTCATCTTCTTTTGATTCTTCGTCAAATGGATTACTCCTAAATCCTTCAATCATTTTAAGCAAAAAATTAGATTATTTTTTATATTATAGCTGACTTTTGTATTAAACAAAACAAAAAAAGTTCTCCAATACGCCACTGGAAAACTTATTCCTGCTCGACGAAGCCTTGGCGTTGCTTTAGTAAACGAGATTTGTGTACATCTCGTCAATGTTATTTGAGTCATTTTTCCTCATCCCAATTTTTTAATTCACCTCGTTCATCAATTTCTGTTTTTTTATCTTCCTTTGGCAAATCCGCCATGAATTTGTCAAAATCTAAAGGCAGTGAGTTTTCTAATTGCGATGTAATTGATTCTGCTGTTGGTTTACCTCTTACTGTGTTAATTTTTTGCACAGTAGGTTCTACAAATCTTTTATATTTTGTCCTGACAAAATTACTCACTTTATTTTTGAAAGTTCCTGCGACTTTTTCTTTTTCACATATTACACATGTCACTTGGTTATTACCATGTTGACACATACCCTGTAATTGCTCTGGATTTTGTTCATTCATAATAATTTTTTATGCTAACACAAACCTCTATGAGCCAAGCTCTTTCCGTCCTGATTCCAAGTTAGGTTTTGGAGAAAAAACAGCTTGAGGCTTATCCCAATCTTTTGTTAACATTCCTATTTTAAATTTCAAATTTTTTATCAATTCTTCAACATCTACAGGTTCTGCAAAAAGAGCGGCATATGCAGGGTCTAGCTTAGCTATTTCTAAATGGTTTTGGTAAGCATTAATTCCTTCATAAACAATTACACTTAATTTTTTATCTTTATCTTCTAACAGGGTTTGTTTTTTACCTAAACCTTCCAAACCAATTTCTACTTTAATTGATGTTGGATTATCTATAGAGCCTACTACAAAAGTTTTGATTTTTGCAGCTTCATTTCTTTTTAATTCTTTCGGTCTACCAATATAATAAGCATCTTCATAAACAGCTTGAACGGCTCCGCTACTGTCTTTATCAACTTTCAAATTCCTTACCCACCTTACAGGCCTATTTTCTTCGCGAAAAAGAAAAATACCCTCGTCTAATCTGTTAAATTTTGATTCTACGACACTTTTATTACCATTAGGGTCTAGCTCATATCTTATAGTTGCCTCACCATGTGGCTGATCAACCTCGTCTTCTTGAGCTGTACTTAAGTCCACGAAACTTTTATTATTAACTGATTCACGAATTGTCATTTGTGCTTTACTGCCCAATGACGGATCAACTTCTACCCAATCTATCTCCTTAACTCTTTCGTCAGATTTATTCCTTTTCCTTACGCTGGATAGTCGAATTGTTCTGCCCCTGGTTCCTTCTTTATAATATCTGTCTAACCTATTCTCATAAGCAACAATATAATATTGTCCCGGTCTGTCAGCAACTAAAGCAGTAAATCTTTCAGGCAACTCAACGGCTCTTGGATTATCGCTTGCTTGGTTCCTACCATGCACACCCGTATCGTCGTAATCAATAAAGCTAGTCGCGTCAAAGCCTTTTTTTTCAGCAAATTCAAACAAATCCCTTAACAAACTAAAGGGTCTAGATAAATCTTTGTAACCTGGCCGTTCTAAAGACTTTTCACCGTTCATGGCTATAATATAACATTTTGCTTTATTTAAAACAAAAAAGTTTTCCATTTCCTTTTGGTCTAGCAAATGACTTTTGGAAAACTATTACTGTTTATTAAAGTAGCTATTTAAAATTTCAATCAAATCTTGGGAAATAGGTATTTTTGCATAAGGATTCTTCAAAAATTTACCAGTCGTTTCTGGTCCATTTTGTGTCAAAAAAGTCGATGATAAGATAACACCGCTAATCCTTGTGTTAATACTTGGCTTAAAGCGGTTCAAAATTAAAGGCTCCCATTCTTTTACACCATCAACCACATGAGTTAAGTCTAGTACAATAATTCCGCTTTCATTTTTAGGTAATTGTTTAGCTTCGGATTCTAACATTTCCTTTGCTCCGACATCTTCCGTGTGTAAAATGGCCGTTCCTTTATGCACAATTTGACCATTGTCTGATTTAAAATTCGTACCAAATCGTCTCGGTGTTTTTACAAATAAGGTTGATAAATCTCCTGGATCTGCGCCGCCTGTTTCTATGCCTGTTGTGTGAAATACAGCTATATCTTTAAAATAAGCAGGTTCGGCTTGTAAATTTTCAAGCCATTTTTTTATTTCTGCTACTTGATTTTTTGTGATTTCTCTTTTAATTCCAATTTTGCCATGCCTACCAACTTTAACTTTTGCCGCAGCGGCACTTAATTCTGTTAAAATAAACTGTGCCTGTATGTGAGTTTTAGAAAAATGTCGCCTTGAAATTTCAACATAGGTCCATTTTTTTGTAGGCAACTTTATTCTCGCGTCAGCAAGACGATTATTAACTGGTGGAAATAATTCAATATCTAATTTTGATTTTCTTAAGTAAGCAAGAATTCTTAACTCACTTTTTACGCCATGCTCATATAACCCACTTTTCCACCGTGGAATAATTTCATTAGCTTTTGGAAGGTCACTTATTTGTTTCCAATCATTCCATGCTTGGATTAAATCTAAAACAAAGTATCTGCTTTGCATGCCTTTAAAGTAGTTGTCTACCCAAGTTTTTTCAAATAACTGTTCAAAGCCATTAAAAGCCTCAATAGCAGACTTCAACTCTTGCTGCGATAATTGACCAAGTCCTGTATGCTGAATTTCTTCTATTGTAAAAGGCATAATAATAGCTTTTTAGATTTTTTGTATATATAGTAATAAAAAAACTAAAAAGCTGTTAAATCAGTTGATTTTGTTGCATTTTTAACATCATGAAAATCTGTAGCTTCTTTTGGAGCTTCTATTTTTGGCGGCAAGTCGGTCATTGCATAGTGCACAAACTGTACTCCAAGTTGTGTTAATTCGTACGGCTCTTCATTGTCAAAAGCCGACTTTGCTGTCCGTGTGCCAGAAGCCGACGAACCCTTGTTTCTCCCGCCATTTTTAACAATCGCGTTTCCATGATAATCTCTTTCTTGGTGTTGGCGTATTATACTGCCTGTACTTAAATCTCTTATTAAAAGCTTAAATAGGTCGGCATCGGCTGAATCTTCTCGTACAGTTTGCTTACCTAATTTATGCCATATACCTAACCTAGTAATACCATTTTGGTTATATATTGCACCAATAACCTGAAAATGAAATTCTGAATAATTTTTTAGCCAGTCTAAAAATAGCTTTATTACATCATCGCTAACTTGGTTTGTGGATGCAGCATTTGCTAAAATATTTCTAACCAACTTTCTTTTTTCTTCACTTTCAGCCGCCGACCATTCCCTGAAGGCTTTCTTTAATAGCGACTGGTATTCTTTACTTTCTAAGCGTTTGGTAATTTTTTCATCTTGCATATCAAGTCTGGCAACTATTTCAAAAATAGTTAGCTGTTTTTCCTTCATTTCGTCAGCGAGCATTTGAAGCCAGTGTCTAAAAAAATCATTTACCTTATCTTGGTCATGTTCAGACCAAGCTGTTGCCGCAGCAGATAAAAAACCGCCTACAAATGGCAAAACGCCGCCAACAATTTCCATTCCACTGCGTATTACCTTTTTGCTAGTTTCGTCACTTAGATTATTTTTGGATTTGTCCATAGTTAATCTTGTCTTAAAGCTTCTATTAAAGATTGATTACTACCGGATTCTTGCTTACGTTTAGAAACCAACATTTTAATATCAGTCTCAAGTGATTGATTATACTTAACCAAGTCTCCCTCAATCCAACTTAAATACTTTTTAATTTCACTTATTGAGCTTAACCAAAGCTGTTTTATTTTTTCAGATTCTTTTTCTGCAGTTTGATAGGTCATAATTAATTTAGCTGTTTGAACACTTGCACACGGCTTAGGAGCAGATGACCAAGATGATGGCCGACAAAGGAATAATTCAGGTTCACCTTCAAATGGAATTTCCACAGTAATATTTAATCCTTTTGTTGTAAATGATTCGCCTTCATCATAAAGCAACCCATTACTTCTAACATCAACATCCGCTTCTACCGGTTTAACCGTTAGCTGATTTTCTTTTAGAACAGGAGTTTTTAAAAAGTATTGATTGTATAGTTGTTTAATTAAAGCAGTGTCGTCAGGGTTGGAAAAAACAGCAAGCTGTAATCCTTGTATATTAGCTTCAAGTTTTTCCCTGCGGTCATGAAGATAACTATCTAAGTCAGTGTCAGAAAATAACCTATTTTCATTAGTATGGTAATACATAGTAGTAAAATTAATAATTTAAAAAGCAAAACCAGTAATCCTTTATAGAATTACTGGCCTTGGTGCCAAAGTTTAGTTTGGCGAAGTAAAAAACTGCAGTTGTTAGAGCTGTAGCTTGGCAGTTTGTGGCTGCTGTTTTTGTTTTAGCGTAGGCGTATGCAGAAGCACTATCCTGCGATAGTCTTTTAAATCTCCACATATTAAATTAAAGGTTATTTTTTTGATTTTCATTTTAACTGTCTTTAATTTATCAAAAACTATCACTCTAGTCAAGAGAGTGATAAAAAAATCATTTCTACACAATTAATCTATCGGTTATTGAGCATTTTAAATCAAACTGCTAAAATTACAAAGAAATTCGGCGCTATCGTCTAATGGTTAGGACAGGTGGTTCTCATCCACCAAATCGGGGTTCGATTCCCCGTAGCGCTACCAAGAAAAGTCCCTGAGTATACCTCGGGGCTTTTTCTTTTAGATTAAAAATACAGCCAGACGCAACAAGTGCGCTGGCTGTATAAAGTGAGAGTGCGGAAGCATAGCACGCGAACAGGCTACTTCAGGTCAACAAGCCTGACTGAGCCGATTGAGTTTACCTTCGCCACGTGTTCTTGGCCGGGCTTGAACCTTTTCCACTCAGCTGAATTAACAGGAAAGACATACTCCTTCTGAGTCTTCTTGTCTATCAACTGAATAAAATAGATTTCATGCCGGCTGGATTCTCGCTCTTTCCTGCCAAAGCTCAAAGCGGGCCAAGTTATTGGTTGCGAAAAATTGCCGGTCGCTGTTTCCGTGCGGGCGTACTCCCAACCGTCAACTTCGTACTCATACCAAGTTCTGAAGACCGCCGGCTTGGCTTCGGTTACATGACGGACTCTTTTGTACTTACTCTTAGTACAGATCTTGTCTCGGAAGTACCCGTTCTTTAGGTTTTCTTTACCACAAACGTATTCTTCAGTTCCGTCAAACTCGTTCTCGAACGTAACCTTCTCAGGTACCGCAGCAGAGTAGAGTTTGCGCCTACTGCCCGTAATTCTGGCGCCGCTAGGTGTGTTCCACCCCGCGTCTTTGCTAGTCACAAACTTCTCAATCAAGACTTCCCTTTTCCACTCGACCGACGTGACAGTCAAAGTAGTCGGGTGCATGACTAAAAGCTTGTAAACGGCGAAGCAAAGCAAGAAGAGCCCTACCAACAAAAAAAGCAAACCAAACTTCGACGACGACGCCTTTGTAGCTTTGGGTTGCCAAGAACGTTGGGGAATCACCTGGCGAACGACTGGAGTATTCGACGCAGGAAGTTTGGGTTTGTCTGAACCAGCGCCACAACTGTCACAGAACTTGTACCCCGCCTTGTTTGCGCCTTTACAGTAGGTACAGGACCAATCGGGGCCCGCGCTAGCTTCTGCCAACTGTGCTGAATTGGTTACGGCTTCGACTTCGTCAAGCAAATAGTATTCTACTTCTTCAGGTTTAGCCGCACCACACGCTGGACAAAAATCAGCCGGTCCGCGATTACCAACGTTACCACACTGCTTGCAGTTCCACTTTCCTTCAAAAACTCTAGGTTCCATTTGTCCCCCCTTTAGAATTTCCAACTGTACATTATTAAATATTTTTCTTTTTATGTCAATAAAAAACACTTCTGTCTTGACACAGAAGCGAATTTATAGTATGCTCGCAACAACGTTGCATTGTGTGGTGGCGTGTTGAGATCTCCAATCAACACACACAATGTGGCCAATGAGCCGGTTGGACGGAACGGAGTCCCTTTCAAGCTTGAGTCTGCTTGGATAACCCCACCCGTCACACAGATAACTCCACTACTTTCTGTGTAACAACCCTCATTGCAATTATACAATTCCTAAAGAGGATTCGCGCTTCTCCTAGGACTTCTCCTAGGAAAACTGAGAACCCGGCCACCTTCCAAGCATTTGGGTGGCCGGTTTTTTTTATCCAGCACAACTTTTTGGTAAAAAAAGTGGTGCTGGGTTTAATTCCTTTTGTCTGAAACAATATTGCCGTCTTTTAACTCCACAATTCTTTGCGCCATTTTGGCAAACTCTTCTTCGTGCGTAACCATAACAATGGTTTGACCAAGTGCGTTTAAATCCAAAAAAGCTTTCAAAACTTCCTTGGAAGTTGCGGTGTCTAAATTTGCAGTAGGTTCGTCTGCAAACAAAATTTTCGGTTCATGAGCAATGGCTCGGGCAATGGAAACTCTTTGTTGCTGTCCGCCGGAAAGTTGACTGGGCAAATTCTTACCCTTACCCTCAAGCCCAACTTTATTTAAAGTTTGAGTAGCTTTTTCACGGGCACTTTTAGGGTCTAAGCCTTGCATTAAAAGCGGAGTCATAACATTTTCTTCTGCGGTAAGTTCGGGCAAAAGCGCGTAATCCTGAAAAACATAACCCAAGCTGTTTAGCCTGAAAGTAGTTCTGGTGTCACTGTTTAAACCGGTAGTCTCCTGTCCATCTATAAATATACTTCCGGTAGTTGGGTGGTCTAGCAAACTTAGCTGATACATAAGCGTAGACTTCCCCGCTCCACTAGGGCCAATAATTGCCACAAATTCGCCGGATTCAATGTTTAAATCCACACCTTTTAAAACGTGGGTTTCAATTTCTCCGCTAACGTAAGTTTTGACAATATTTTTCGCTTGTATCATAAATGTTAAATTTTTTTGTCAATGATTTGCGTGGCCGAGCAAATTATTGACACACACAATAATCCTTATCGACCCAAAATTGAGTCTAAAGTATTTTTCTTTACAATAATCCTTGCGGGCAAGAATCCGGCAACCAAAGTTATTAAAAGTAAAATTCCAACACGCGTTAAAGTGCCTTCCAAGTTAGCGTCCAAAATTCCGTCCGAAAAAGGAAAGTCCAAAGGATTTTTGTCCAAATATGGTTTTAAAAAACCAAAAACTATCACACTGCCAATAACTGTTCCCGCTATGCCATAAAACAAAGCTTGTAATATGTAAGCAAACTCAATAACCCCTGCTTTAATTCCAATACCTTTTAAAATCCCAATATATTTTCTCTTTGTAACCGCGTTAATAAAAATAACAATAAAAATTGTAATAGACGCTACCACTAAAGCAATACCCCCAATAACGTTTCCAATAATTCCGAAAGTTGCTTCAATGTCGCGCAAAAAAGAAGGTATGGCTTCTACCGAACTTTGCACCCTAACTTTGTTTAAGTCCACCACTGCCCGCGTTGAAGCTAAAAGTTCCTCTTCCCTACCCTCTTGAGCATTTACCGCAATCTCCCGGACATTGAGTTCGCTGTCTTTGACCATTTTTCTTAACTCAGTGTCTACCATAAAAAACTTTTGAGACACATCATCCACCTTGCTTTTGAGAACGCCTTTTACAATTAAGTCTTTACTTATGCTGACAGGATTACCATTTTCATCTGTGGAAGAAATTCTCAGACGAACCTTACTCCCGGCTTGGACATTTTGTAAAAGTTCCAATCCTGGAATCTCTACATCCGCAAAAGCAGAATATTGCTGTAACCTGTTGGCTCCAATTACAATAAAACCTTCTTCTCCTGACTTTAAAGGCTCACCTTCAATAATTAAGCTTGAAAGGTTTGTTACCAACTCTTCTTTGTCAGGATTAATACCCACAATGCTACCACCGCTTTCATTAGGTTTTAATTTACTTGGGGTATTTTGAGTTAAGTCTGCCTGAATATGACCAGAAACAACTATCCTCGGCGAAAACGCTTTAACATCGGGATTATTCTGCAATTTTGAAATTAAAGCTTGGCTACTGTCTATTATTTCCCGTTTTTTTGCGGGAGTAATTAAAATATCACCGGAATAATACTGCTGAAACTGTTTGTATGAACCGGTTAGAAGACCTACTAAAATACCGTTTACAACCACCAAATTCATGAAAGTCAGCATCATAATAAAAACAATCAAGACAGTGGTCCATTTGTTTGCGCGCTTAAGTTGTCTTGTGGCCAAAAAAAATCCAACCCTTAAAGCAGTCGGTAATTCAACAAAAAATTTCATAAGTTAACATATTATAAGGCTTTTTCAGCCAAAAGTCCAGCCCGGCAACAGACCGTCTCACCCTCTAAAAACAGTACTTCAAATTATTTCAACATTATACAAAAAATATTATTTCATTTTGTGTATTAAATGTTGTATAATATACATATAAAATATGCTAATTGCATTTGTCGTTTTAATAATTCAAACTTTTCTAACCCTTGGCCATCTCTTGCTTCACAAAAGTGTGGTCAAGTTTTTTAACGTAACTGACCCTGTGGCTATTTTCAACCTAAAAATAGCTTTTTTAATTCTGTCTTTCCTGTTTACTTTTGCTTCAGTTATTTCATTTCAATACTACGGCTCCATTGCCAGGAGTTTCTACACAGTTTCAGCGGTATGGATTGGTACTGCTTATTGGCTGCTTTTGGCGAGTATTCTGGCTTGGGCAATATATGGCACTACTTCTATTTTTTCTGCTCAAAGAATTGGTATTTTTTTAGGCTCAGGACTTTTAATCCTCGCGCTTTTTGTTAGTGTATATGGAGTTTGGAATTCTTACCAAACCAAAGTTCGTGAAATTACTGTAACTTTAAAAAACTTACCTCAAAATTGGAAAGGTAAAAAAATTGTTTTAGTAGCAGACACGCATTTAGGTCACGTAAGAAATGTAAATTTCTCAAAAAAAATTGCTGAATTAGTTAAAGCGCAAAAACCAGACATGGTTTTAATTCCCGGAGACTTTTATGACGGACCTCCGGCACAATATCAAACTTTAGCGGAACCCTTTGGCAAAATTTCTTCCACCTACGGAACTTTTTTTAGCCCGGGAAATCACGAAGAATTTAGAAACCCAAACCTATATACCGAAGCCTTAAGTTCAGTTGGAATTAAAATTCTAGCAAACAAAATGGTAGAGGTTGAAGGTCTTCAAATTATTGGAACAACTTTTAAAGACGCTTTAACTGCAAAAGGTGAAGAATTTATTCTGAATTCTTTAAAGCTTGACCCAAAAAAACCCAGCATACTTCTAAAGCATGAACCAAGCCAAATTCCAACCGCTGAAAAAGCAGGAATATCTTTGCAAGTTTCCGGGCATACTCACATGGGTCAGGTTTTTCCTTTAAGTTTGATTACAAAAAAAGTTTATAAAAATTTTAATTATAAATTAAAAAGCTTTGGCAATATGCAAGTCTATACGACCAGTGGCGCCGGCACTTGGGGTCCACCACAAAGAGTAGGTACAAATTCAGAAATAGTTGTTATAACTTTAGAATAACGACATTAATACTCCAAAAAAACACTAATGACACAAACAAGAATTATTTGGGTCTGTTTTTTGCTATACTAAAGATTCCTTAAGGAGGACTCATTATGAAAGGCAAAACGTTCGATCCACTGACTGGTTCAGTATTCGCAATCTTTCACCTGCTTACACTGTACGCCGTTGTCGCGTTTGTAAGCGATCTTGCTTTCCATCGACAAAGCGTGGTCACGGCCATAAGTAAGCTGGCTCTTACCGGAGTTGTCTGGTTCGTCATGGGCAGCTTAGGCATCGGCATTGGGTTCCATCGCCTGCTAACGCACAAAGGTTTTGAGTGTAACAAGTGGTTTGAAAGACTACTGGCATTCTTTGGAACCATGGCACTGCAAGGCGGACTCATTACTTGGGTTGGCATACATCGCATTCATCACGAACTCACGGACGAACCCGGCGACCCTCACAGCCCCAAGGACGGTTTTTGGCACGCCCATGTTTGGTGGATGGTTTTTAAATCTCCAAACTTTCCAAAATCACGACTGCTTCAAAAGACCGCGAAGTTACAACAAGATCCGTTCCTCATGTGGCTGGACAGATTTTTCTACGTACCGCTCGTTCTTCTTGGACTTAGTTTGTTTGTCCCAAGCTACTTTCTCTGGGGACTTCACACAGGTCTGAATAGTGTTTTGTGGGGAGCTATAGTACCGGTAGTGTTTGGTTGGAATTTCACCTGGTCAGTAAACTCTTTCAGCCACACATTCGGCAACCAGCCGTTTAAAACCGAGGACACTTCCACCAACTGTTGGTGGCTTGCGCCATTTACTTTTGGTGAGACGTTCCACAACTTGCACCACGCTTTCGAAAGAAGCGCCTGCCACGGCATACTCAAGGGCCAGATAGATATCAATTTCTGGCTTATCAAACGCTTTGAAAAGTTCGGCTTGGTTAGGAATGTTTTTATCCCTGACCGATCCAGACTTATTCTGGCTTTGAAGAAACCCTTCACTGCGGATAACATCAGAGACGATATCTGAACGGGATCCAACAAAAACTACCTGAAACTGACTCTTTCGGGGGCGAACGTAACTGTTTCCGCCCCTTCTCTCTTTTTACAAAATAAAAACCCCTTAAAGGGCTAAGAAGCCTTTAGGGGGTTTTAAATTTGGGCCTAAATTTAAGCTGCTGGAGTAGCAGGAGTTGTAGGCTCAGTAGCAGGAACTTCTGGGGTAACAGGAGTTACTGGAGTTGTTGTATCTTCAGACATGTATTTTTCTCTTTCTCTGCTAATACCGTGAACACTATTAAGTGGCAAGCAGCTTAATACTCAAAGAGTTTTAAGTATAACTAAAAAGCTTAAGAAAGTCAACCCAGTAGAGCTACATTGCAACATGTTTATAATAAACGTGTTAGATATTTCAATATTATTTTTTTACCAATATATAAATAAATAGAGAAATTGCAATGTGATTCTACTGGGTCAAGGACACTTTGACAAACACTGTCAACTTTGGCATAATCACAAGTGCCTACCAATAAGGCTGGTTTAAGCGCATTTGCAGTATCGGACCCTGTGGTGGCGGGCTAGCAGCTCTACTCCATAATTCTAACTACTGCATTAACGTGTTCCGCCCTGGAACAGAACTCTCACAAAGCTCCCCAGAAAGCTTCTGCGACAGTTCGACCAGCCTTTTCAAATTCATCGGAGGATGAATCAAGTTTTACCTGAAAGTTATCTCTTGAAATGTGGTGGGTCTGTTCCTCCACATTTCTCTCCTCCATACAGCCACTTGAAATGTGGCTGTGCTTAAGGCTTTGCCTCCCGTCCGTAGCTGCACCAAGTTGCTGCGGACGGGTATTTTTTTATCAAGCACCACTTTTTTTGCCAAAAAGTGGTGCTTGATTTATCCTATTTCCTAATAATCTAACAAGCTACTTCCTACAACCTAGCGCTACCTAACCCACAATACTCCCTTAAACTGGTCGTTTACTATAAGCGGTACGCCGGACAAAGATTCTACTCTAGTAGAAATTTCCCTAACCGGACAGCGGTGCTCTTTAATTTGTCCAAGAGCACAATGAGCGCAAAGCCCTCGAAGTTGGGAAAGAATATTTAATTTTATTTTTTGCATTTCAGACATATAAGTAAAATTATTCTAAGTTACGAATTACTCCAACTACTTTTCCCTGAATCATCCAGTCTTCTTTAGGATAAATATTTTTATAATCAGGATTTTCCGCTTTAAGATAACTGCGGTTTTTAATTTGCACGAAACGCTTAACCGTGGCTTCATCGTGAAGCAGTGCAACTACAATGTCGTTGTTTTTTGCTTCTCTCACCGGACGAACAATGACTAAATCTCCTTCAAAAATTCCTGCGTTTATCATACTGTCCCCGCGAACTTTGAGCAAAAAAACGTCTCTCCTGCCTTTAATGAAAGTACTTGGCATGTTTATCCAGTCTTCTATTTGCTCTTCGGCTAAATGTGGACTACCAGCTTGGATATGACCCAAAAGCGGAATTCGAATAATGTCTCTTTCTAAACTGTCTCCTAAACTTTCTAAAACTTCTATACCTCGAGCCTTGCCAGAAGTTTTAATGAATCCATTGTCTTCAAGTGCGTTTAAAAGTTTAGCAACACCATTTTTGGAACTTACTTTCAAAAATTCAGCCATTTCGGAAATACTGGGAGGAAGGTTGTACTCACGAACTTGTTCGACTATAAATTTTAAAAGTTGTTTCTGTCTTTCTGTAATTTCTTTTTTCATATGGTTAAGTGGTTAATCCTGAAAGGAAATTATTCGGATTTGTTTAGACGTTTAAATGCTAAAATGTTTTAATGTCTTTTGACTTATTACTTATCACTTATTACTTATCACTTATTCAGTGTATACTTTCGTTCACCTAAAGACAAGTCCTTGAATTTATTGAACATTCGTTCACTAAAGAAAAGTTATCCACACGCCTTCGTTAAAACTACGGCGTACTTACGCACAAAAAAAACAGTGCATCTTGTACTGTTTAGTTTTTGTGTCATTCGTGTTTAATTCGTGAATTCGTGTCGGTTACATTATTTCGTATTCAACAAAAACTTAATAAACATGACTATCCCCTGCCAAACGTTTTTCAAAATTGGCACCGAAGCGGGTAAAAGTATAACTAAAGCAATAAGGTAAATAAAGTCTTTTTTTATGACTTTGAAAATTGCATAAACCAAAAGCACGGCCAAACCAATAGAAATAAACGGCCTTAAAGTTTCCGGAAAATTACTTAAAAATTGAATATAAAGATTTTGTATTTCGGTCATAAAATTTGGTTAGTCGCAAGTCTCTGATTAAAAGTAAGAGTATAAATTATTTTTTTCTTTTTGCTAAATTATCAAAAACTACAACGTGCCTGTAATCAAAGATATCTCTGATAAAACGGTCAAAAGTGTCCCTTCTTAACTCAAACTCTTCTACAGTCATTATGCTGTAATTAATATCCTGACCCATAAGCTTATAGGCGGCTTTTAAAAATTCGTCCAATTTTCTTAAGTTAACCTTGCCTACCAAAAGTAAGTCTACGGGCAAATTGCTGTAACCTGCAAAAATGCCACTTAAAAAAGCAGCCTTAATTTCTCCCAGTCGACCAATGGCTAAAAACAATTCATCTGTATATTTAGGACCGTTTTTAAGTAAGTATTCTTTTATGGGCGGAAGAAGTTTGTATTTTTGATTGATTATATAATATTTCTTAGCTTTTTTACTAAAGCTAGAAAGAGGTCCGGCTTGGCTTAAACGGTTTAAAGCATGAGTAGCTTTGCTTTTTGGCATACTAAGACGCCTTGAAACCTCAAGAACAGAAAAACTGCGTTGAGGAGCCGCTAAAAAAAAGCTTAAAACTACGGATTCGCTGCTGGAATTCACTATATCTTCTAACATATAAAGTTATTATAACAAATTTTTAAAATCCTTAGAAATATTGTATAATTACTCTTATTGAGTATTTTGAAGATGTCAATATATAATCTTTTTAAATTACCAACATAAATCTAAATTATGGAAGAATTAGAAAGCCAAATTGCCAAAATTACTCTCGGCAATTTTAAACAAACAACCAGCTACGTCTACGTTATGGCTGAAAAAGCCAGTAACAGCGAAGCAGAACTATATGTTGTGGCAGAAATGCCAATCTTCAACCCAGCGGCCGTTGAATCCTGCGAACAAATTTGCATGGCAATTTCAGGAAGCTTAAAACGTGCCTATAAAAAAGGATTAAATGAAAATTCTTTTGAAAACGCAATTTCTCAAATTAACGAAGAGTTGGGAAAATTAGCTTCCTTAGGTCAAACCAACTGGTTTAACAAATTAAGCTGTATTGTAGCTGCCAAAAATCAAAATCAATTTAGCATAGCCACATGTGGCAAAGTTAATGCATTTTTATTGCGCAACAACGAATTCACAGACATCTCCTGCTCCCCTACATCCACCCATCCTTTAAAAACTTTTGAAAACTATGCTTCCGGAAAAATTCGGTTAAACGACCTAATGATTCTTTCGACAACCGAACTTTTCAACCATATTTCAATTGATCGTCTAAAAAAAGTCCTAGCTGAAAAAAACTTCCTAACCTCCACCCAAACTTTAATCCAACTTTTAAAAGACAACTCCGGACCTCAGGTTGCTTTTGGTATTCTTTTAAACTTACAAGTACCTTTTGGCCAAACTCAAGAAGAAGAGGTTGACTTAGAAAACTATTTAACCGAACAAACTTCCGTTCAAGGTTGGAAAATCCACAACCCTTTTAAAACTGCTTTTAACGTTTTAAGACATGCTTTTGATTTTAGAAATTTAAAAAGAATACCGAAAGTGGGCCTACCCAGTGTTTCTTCAGTCACTGATAATTTAAAAAGCTTTGGAAAAAATGCCAAAGGTTCTGGCCAAAATTTAAAAGATGCCGCTTCAAAAGGTTTTTCAGCCGCAAAAAATATTGTAACTAAAGATAAATTAAAAAGTTTAAGCCCATCAAAAAAGTTTTTTTTACTTTCTGCGGGAATTTTACTATTAGTTTTTTTCATTAACGTCAGTATCACTGCGTATTTAAAAGGTAACCGCGAAACCGTCGAAGCATTCAATACTCAAGTAAAAGAGGTCCAAAAATTACTTTTAGACTCAAATTCAGCTCAACTTTACAACGACCAAAATTCTGCAAAAGATTTTTACAAACAAGCACAAGAAAAATTTTCGCAAATTACTATACCAAAAAAACAAAACGAACTTTATGATCAAACAAAAAAACAACTTGAAGAACTAAGCAAAAAAATTGAAAAAAATACAGATTTTCAAATCACTTCTTTAGGCAACCTTTCAGAAGCTGAACATTTAATTAAGTTACCTAAATTTTTTGCAACAAAAACGAACGGTCAAGTTATTAGCTTCAACCGAGAAACTGAAAAATTTGAAGACGGAGTCTTAAAAATTAATAAAGAAATAAAATCCAGCGTTCAAGTCAAAGAAGGTTCTTTAGTAATTTATACCGGCTCTAGTCTTGTTATCTGGGATTCTAATACAAACACCTTCGGAAGCGAATTTTCGACCTCAGTGCCAACTGAAGAAAATACCGCAGGCATAAAATACTATCCGACCAATTCCAGAGTTTACATTATAGACAAAGCCAACTCACAAATAGTAAACTTTTTAGTTACCGGAAACAATATTAACAGACCAGTAATTTCTTTGAAAACTCCCGAACTTTTAAACGCCCAAGACTTTGCCATTGACGGAAGTATTTATTTACTTAATGAAACCGGAATTATTAAATTTCAAGCTGGTAATTTAGCAGAGTTTAATATGCCAGTTTTAGCCAAGCCTTTTGTGGGGAAGGGAAAAATCTATACTGAAATAACCTACAAAAACCTTTATTTAATGGACAAAGAAAACAAAAGAATTTTAGTTATGGATAAAAAAGGCGAACTTTTAAACACTTTACTAAGCCCGCAGTTAGACAAAATGAAAGACTTTTACGTAGACGAAGCGAATAAAACTTTTTATGTTTTAAACGATACCGCCCTACTCAAACTGACATACTAACATTTAAACTTCTTAGCACTTAATCACTTAGCCCTAAAACCTAATTCCTTTTCTCTAAGAACTCTTCTACTACCAACGCGGTTTCGGCCGCGTTTTTTGTTTCCATTAATTTCACCCTTAACTCTGCAGCGCTGTCAAATCCGGAAGCATAGGCTTTAAAATTTTTGCGCATAATCACAAAAGGCTTTTTGTCTGAAAACTTTTCTTCAAAAAGCCTGGCATGTTTAACCATAATTTCCAGGCGTTCTTTTACGCTCGGCTCTCTAAAATTTTCTTTTCTAAAAAGCCAAGGGTTACCAAAAGCGCCCCGAGCCACCATAATACCGTCTACCCCCGTTTCCTTGACCCTGTCCAAGCCTTCTTGCCTGGTTTTTACGTCTCCGTTGCCTAAAATTATGGTTTTAACTCCAAGACTGTTTCGTATGCCTACTGCTTTTTTTATTTCATTCCAATTAGCCGGAACCTTGGATTTTTCCTTTTTAGTACGTCCATGCAAAGTTAACGCGGCTAAGTTAAACTTTAACAAATGCCCAATCCAGGTTTCCACCTCCGAAAAACTGTAACCCGTGCGAGTTTTAACCGAAACCGGCATTTCTCCGGCTGCTTGTTTTACTGCCATGACAATTTCTCCAGCTAATTTAGGATCACGGATAAGAGCGGCACATGTGTTTTGTGCAATTTCTTTGTCCTGAGGACAACCCATATTAATATCCACCCCGTCAAAACCTAAAGATTTTATTAGTTGTGTTGCCTTAAAAAAATTCTCCGGATTATTACCCCAAATTTGCGCCACTACCGGCCTTTGCTTTTCTGTATATTCTAAATCTATTTTTAACTTTTCATAACCGGTTGGGTGAAGCAATCCGTCCACGTTTACAAATTCTGTAAAGCACACGTCCGGTTTTCCATACATGGCAAAAATCTCCCGAAAAACTGTGTCGGTCACAGCTTCCATTGGCGCCAAAGCAAATATTGGTTTTTCTAACTTTTCCCAAAAATTCATAGATAGGTATTATAAACAAAAACTAC
>CAZFTX010000004.1:58478-69924 GCA_964521955.1 uncultured Candidatus Saccharibacteria bacterium
ACCTTGGCACCTGCTTCTTCAAGCTTCTTCTTCAACTCTTCAGCTTCAGCTTTAGCAGCGTTTTCTTTAACTACTTTTGGAGCTGCGTCTACTATTTCTTTAGCTTCTTTCAAACCTAAACCGGTAACTTCGCGAACAACTTTAATTACGTTGATCTTGTTAGCACCGGCATCGGTTAATTCAACTGCAAATTCGGTCTTTTCTTCACCGGCAGCAGCTGCACCCGCAGCGGCTGGAGCGGCACCCATCATCATAGGAGCAGCTGCAGAAACACCAAATTTACCTTCTAAAACTTTAACCAATTCTGAAAGCTCTAAAACTGAAAGCTTTTCAATTTGCTCTACCAAAGCTTTGAATTTTTCTGGAACGATTGTTTCTTCTGACATAGTATTTATATAGATTAATTTATTAATTGAATTATGAAGTATGAGTTATGAATTACGATGTTTCTTATTCGAAATTCGTAATTCTAAATTCTTGATTCTTACTTCGCTGCTACAGCATTAAGCACGTTAATTAAGCTTCTTAAGTTTCCTGCTAAGACGTTTACAAAACCAGAAACAGGAGCGTTAATAGTTCCCACCAACTGGGCTCTGAGCTGGTCTTTGGAAGGCAAGTCTGCAAGAGCAGTAACTTGAACTTTTGAAACCACTTGGTTGTCAAAAATTCCTTCTAAAATTTCAATTGTCTTAATTTCTTTAGCCAGGTTCTTTATCACTCTAGCTGGAGCAGTTTCTTCTTCCTCGGAAATAGCCAAAATAACCGGGGTCTTGTAGTCACTCAAAGTGCCTTGAATTCCGGCGCTTGAAAGTGCTTTTTGGACTAAAGTTAATTTATATACTTTAGAGAAAACTTTTTCCGCTCTAAGACTTTTACGAAATTTGTCTAAATCTTTTACGGTGGTTCCACTATACTTACTTAATACCACTGACTTAGCCGTTTTTAACTTTTTAGTTAATTCATCTAAGTCAATGTCTTTTTGTTGTTTTGATTTAGCCATACTAAATTATTTTTTCAGGTTATAAAGTAAAAAGTATCAGTACTTTAAAACTTTACACTTGATGAACTTGATAACTTCGTTTACTTTCGACCTTTCTTAACAAATTTCCAAAAAAAATAACTCGGATCCTGTCCGAGTTTCTATAAGTCAATAAGCTAGCCGTTAGTGGCAAAGCAATAAAGCCATATACTTCCTCGGTGGGCTGTGCCATGTACCTGAACTATAGTGAATGGTTCATGGCTTACAATTTAACTCCGACGAGCCCTTAGGCTGTACGAAGACCAACTGTCATTGGATAATTTGTACATAAATACTACAATATACCCCAAAAAATGTCAATTACCTAAAAATTTTGGGATATATGAGGGAAGCGCGACCATTTCCCTAAAATAATGATAAAGACTAGTTTTAGGCTTTGCCGTATTATCTGCGGAAGCCCAAAGAACCTCTTTAAACCCAACGGATAAGGCCATAAATACGCTTCTGGCTGAATGGTAAGAGTCAGTCACTACAATTATACTTTTAGCTTCAGGCAAAAGCTTTCTGGCATTCTTCATATTTTCATAAGTGTTGGTCGAAGCATCTTCTAAAATTACGTTTATGGGCTCTTTTGAATTTCTTTCCATAACTTTTTTTGCATAAGCAGCTTCACTAATATCTTTATCTGAAATCCTTCCCCCAGTTAAAATCATAACCGGAGCTAAAGACTGTTCATAAAGCTCTAAGGCCTTAAGACTTCGGCTATAAAGTTCGGGGCTGTTAATTGCCGCACCCATAACCACTATTGCGTCTACTTTTTTTAGTTTCGGCTCTACGAAAGCCGCTCCTAACACAAAAACCACATCCATAACTACAAGAATGCCGGCTAACAATAAAAGAGTTTTAAAAAACCTGAGAAATATTTTCACTGCTTAATTATACCAGTTTTTTAAAAAAAATTTACCAAATGTGAAAAATTTACTATAATTAACAAATAAATATTTATGATCTGAATTTCACGAATTGAGCCAAGTTCAAGGCAAAATGTGCGGATTATTCGAGCCGTAGTTTATCTACGGTGAGAATAAACGCAAGTATTTTAACGAAAAAATTGGCCAAAGCTGCTTTTAAAGCTCTGGCTTTGCCAGACTAGAAAGCAGTGGTGCGTAAATTCAGCTTGAAAGGAATTTTATGGAAGAGAACCAATCCACCACTCCAACAAATAGTAGCTCTAAAACTGTTTTTATTATCCTTGCAATAGCAGTTATTATTGCTTTAATTGCTTGGGCTATGAAAAACCAACAACCTGCGGAAACTACCCAAAACTCTGATACAAATTCACAATCCCAAAACCCTCCGGTAGTGGTTACAAAAAAATACGAAGACGGTTCTTACACTGCCACAGGCAACTATGTTTCCCCTGCGGGTGCAGAAGAAGTCTTGATTACTTTAGTACTTAAAGACGACATTATAACTTCCGCAACTTTTGAAGGCAAGGCGGTACATCCTACCAGCAAATTAGTACAGGGAAAATTTTCTGAAGGTTTTAACCAAGCAGTTGTTGGGAAAAATATTGACGAACTGAACTTAACGGTTGTTAACGGTTCCTCTTTAACTCCAAAAGGTTTTATGGATGCATTAGCTAAAATCAAAGTAGACGCCAAAATTTAATCTGAAGTACGAATTAAAAACTAAACATAAATTTTAAAAAAGCTCGGCTAAAAAACCCGGGCTTTTTTTTATTTTTAAATCTTCGCTTAAAAGTAAATACTCAAAATCATATTTTTGTTGAAACACTTCAGGCTCAACTAAAAACAAACATGTTGCCAAACCGTCTGCGAGCGCTGTAGAGCTTGAATAAACCCAAGTTGCTAAAACTCCTTTTGTGGAAGTAAGCTTGTATGGGTCTATAGTATGGTGCAAAGTGCCCCAAACCCGACGGTTCGCTGCCGAACCACAAAGCGAGCCTTGAGACATGTTTAAAACCCCTATCACTTTACTTTTGTCGGTCGGGTGCTCTAAGCCTACTCTTATAACCTCTCCGTTTCCTTCATAAGCCATATCCCCGCTTCCGTCTACCAAAAACCTTTTCAGGCCTTTCTCCAAAAATAGATTTTTTATTTTATCTACAAAATAACCTTTTCCCAAAGCTCCAAAATCGAACAATACAGGCTCTGTTATCTCTATTTCTCTTTGTCCAGTTATTTTAACTGCTTGTTTTAAGTTTGGCACAGAGCGAATATTGTCTTTTGGAACAAGTGTATAATTCTTGTCGTAACCTAAGTCAGAAAGAGCGTTGCCTACGGCCGGATTAAACTTGCCCTGTGAAATTTCGTTTAATTCAAAACTCATTTTGAGCATTTTGACAAAATCTTCAGTTACTTTAAGTTTCCCCGTTTTATTTGCCAAATCAGAAACTAAAGAATTATCTAAAAACCTAGAATATGTTTGATCAAAACTTTCTGATAAATTTATAACTTCTTTTTCTAACTCATTAAAAAAACTTTGGGACATCTTGTCCCAAACAGTTATTTGCCAGGTTGTACCCATAGAATTGTAAGAAAATTTATATGGAGACATAACTCAAAAATTTTATGCAAAGCCAGGGAAATAGTCAGTCACTATCGACCCTCTACCCACGCCCATTTTTATCAACATTGCTTTATAGTTTTCTACCATGGCATTTGGCCCCGACAAGTAAAAAACCCTGGTTTTAAAGTCAGGAACATATTTTTCAACTTTTGTTTGGTCCAAAAACCCTGTCTCGACTACAGGCGCGAGCCGAGGCGGACCCGTCTCAACAAAAGGCGCGAGCCGTGGCGAGTCGGTAACTAAAAACACAGTTTTTAAACCAAAACTTTTTGCACATTCTTCTAACAAATCTTTGTAAGCAATTTCCTCTTGAGTTTTGTTAGAATAGAAAAGTACAATATTCCTTTTTTCTTTGGTGTCTAACAAATATTTCAACATGCTACGAAACGGGGTAATTCCTATACCTCCGGCTACAAATACTAATTTTTTCCCCTGATCTTTAGGTAAAACAAAATCTCCGGAAAGTTGCGTTGCATAAACCGCCTTACTCTCAGAAAGATTGAAAAGTTCCTTTTTAAAACTACTGCCTTCTTTTGCAAATTTAATCCCCAGCTTTAAAGTGTCTTCTGTAGGAGAAGAAGCAATTGTAAAATAACGGCGAACACCACGAACGTCAGGATTTTTGTGGGGAAGAGTCCATTCTAAATATTGACCAGGCAAAAAAGCCAGCTTGGGTTCCAATTTAAAAGCAAATTCATAAGTGTCCTTGGCAATTTCCAACCTCTCCTGTAAAAACAAAACAAGCTTTCTTTTCAAACTAACTGTATAAGCAAGTAAATTGCCTAAAATTAAAGCAAGCTCGGGGGTGCCAAAAAAAGGTCCTACCATAAAAGGCCAGCTCGAAACCGCACCTATGAACATGCCATATAAAATTTGTAAATGTTTTCTTGGAGGCAAACCCAAAGGTTCCGTAACCATAATTGAAGCAAAAAAAACTATTGGCCACGAAGTAAAATGTAAAGTTAAAACTTCTTTTAAAGGGGTCTGATTAGTCAGCCCTAAAACACTCACAACTAACACGCTAGTAACAACGGTTGACAAAAACATTTGAAACCTGCGGGTTTTTCTTACCACCAACAAACCAAAAACTATGGTAAAAGGCAAAAGATAAATTGTACCCACCCACCACAAAGGCACACCTAAACCGCTAATACCTAAAACAACTAAAGCAAAAGCCGCGGGATTAAAAATATGCCTTTTGTTAAAAGCTAAAAGGTATTTAGAAGCAATTGCCAAGAAGCTGACAAAAACTAAAACCTTTAAATCCCCAGTCGTACTTAAAGGCGGGAGAATTAAAAACAAAATTAATGCCGTAATCGAAGTAGATTCTATGTTGGAAGGTGCTTTGTATATGTATTCAAATATAAAATTTATTGTGTAGCAGAAAAAAGTTAATACCAAAAAAGAAAGAGCTAATGCTACCGGACTGTATGAAACTAACCCGAAACTGGCAAAAATTACTAAAACCCCTGCCAAAGAAAAAAGCCCGAAAAGCACGAGCTTGTACATAGTCACACCGTTTAAAAAACTATCTATTTTTTTAAGTAAAAACATGTTCTAAGTTTATCAAAAAATGAATTTTATGTCTTTAATAAAGAAATACTTGAAAGCAAAAAGCATACAATTTTGTATGCTTTTAAACTAAATTTATTTTTTATATTTATCTGGCAAACCCCACTGCCACTTAGGCTTCTCCCCTTTTTTATAACAAATAAACAATAAAATTACAGTTAAAAACAGTAAGGGCAAGAAATAAGTAAAAACCATTTCTTTTCCAGAAGAATTCTCGTCCAAAGTTAAAACAAGCAAAAAAATAGCTACAATATAAACCAAAACCGCTACCCAGCCTTGCCACTTCACCGGAACCCAGCCCCAACCATAAAGTTTGGCCTTAAACCAATAACCTTGGGGATTGTCTTTTAAATATTTTTCATATCCTTCAAACATACACTCATATTAGCAAAAAATACTTTTGTTGTCATTGGTGTGTTATATTAATAAATATGAGTTCAAGTTTTCATAACATAAAAGCCAGGCGTAAAGTTTTAGAAAAAGTAAACAAACAAATTTTGGCCTGTAAAATTTGCCAAAGCCGTTCCGTGGGCATGCTGGTCCCGGGTGAAGGCAACGCAACTTTGCCGGTTTTTATAGTTGGCGAAGCACCGGGGAAAAAAGAAGCGCAAACCGGCAGACCGTTTATTGGGAGAGCGGGAAAAGTTTTACGCGGGCTTTTGGAAGAAATTGGCATAGACCCGGAAAATGTTTTCATTACCAGTGCAGTAAAATATCTCCCTTCTTACGTTACCCCAAAACCGGTAGACATAGAGCACGGCAAGTGGCACCTGGAAAAACAGCTCAATGCTTTAAAACCGGAAATTGTTGTTGTCTTAGGCAGATACTCTGCGCTTTCAGTAATTGGTAGAAGCGTTTCCCTTTCCACTGAACATGGAAAAATAGTTTTAAATAAAGAAAACCGAAAATGTTTTGTTACTTATCACCCGGCTTCTGTGCTTTACAACCCTAAACTTAGGCCAACTTTAAAAAAGGACTTTCTTACTTTAAAAAAACTCTTACAAAAAAGCATCTAAACCCTCTCTTGTTTTAAGCTGATAAATACGGTACTATTCCTTTGATCAACTGACCAAAGGAGGTCGCATGATGGAAGAAGAAAAGACCGGCTTCTGCCCCTTTTGCGTTGAAGAAATCAAGCTCACAAGACTCGATGGTTCTGATTGGGTTTTCATTGAGCACAAACCAAATCCGGACACTGAACCCGATACAAAATCAGACGGGCTGTGTAAAGCTTCCGGTCACACTCCGCTTCAAGCTGCTGTGATGTACGAATCCCAGCCAATCCGCAGTTTGGAAGACAACTGCAGCCTTCCGAGCGAATTACATCTCGGCGAATAAAGCAGCGCATTCACCGCGCTCAACTATCCACCGCCGCACCGAAAACCCAAGACCCGCCCCCGAACATCGTCGAGGGGCGGGTTGCTTTTTTTTAAAATAGATAACTATACAATATTCGTTCCCTCTCCTGGCGAAGAATGGGTCAAAGGTGAGATTTATAGTTGCTCAGGTACACAAAAAAATATTATTTAAATTTTAACAAAAGTTCTTTTAAAGCATTTATTAAAGGTTGCATTTCCAAAAGCTCTTCTTTGGGTGTATGCAAAAGCGGTCTCTTTCCACTTGCTTTAGAAACATACAAAGCCCTCACCGGGAACTCAGGATTTGGCATTCCTACAATTTCGTTTGTTAAAATAACTTCCCTCTTAGAGTTAGTACTATAAATTTTTCCATCAACATCTATACCCACAAAACTTTCCAGCCAAGCGGCGTTTACTTTTCCACCGTGCTTTGTTGCTATATTTTGCCAAAACTCAATCATAAATTTTGCAATTTCTTCCTTTGACTTAATTTCTTCCCTCTCCCCTGCCAAAGCTGTTCTTTTTGGTGCCAGTACAAAACCTTCACCCTCTACCCAAAAACCCGTGTCGTTTGAAAGTATGGGTATATTTACCTTGTCTTTAAAAGCCAATGCTTTTAACTTTGCGTTTTCAAGCAAAGTTTTTCCCGTTTCTTCTACCTTTTCGTTTTCCAAATCAAAATCACTAGGGGTAAAAACCTCTACTTCCACCCCTGTGTGCTTTAAAAGGTTTTTATACCTTTCAATTTTTGCACTGTTCGTTGTAGCTAAAAATATTCTCATTGCTTAAAATTTGTAAATGCCTTATTATTCTTGCATTCCAGTTGTGAGGAGGAATTATGGAAAACTACGCAACCTGCCCAGGGTGTGGCAACAGCGTTCTACTTCTCCATGGTGAAGACAGTGTTGACGCACTGAAACGGCACAAAGAATTGGAGTGTGGTGAAACGGAAAACGATCTAATCACGGCAATTTCAAACGTTCCGCCAAATTTGTTTGCGTGTACTCGTCCCGCAGACACAGGAGATAGGCGCCGCAAGAGTGACCAAACCACGCCCAACTAAAACCCATCACATCAGTAGCCCGTGCTCGCCTCTTGACTTCGGTCGGGGCGGGCACTTCTTTTTTCTAACCATAAACTTAACGCGGAGGTAACGGAATAAACCCACTTACCCTCCGTTTGTATTCCGCAAATTCAGGATTTTCTTCCATTTTCTTTTCAAGCAGTGGAACACCTGACACTTTCAAAATTAAAAAAGTTATTGTAATTGGCCCAATCACCCCAAACCATCCGCCAGAAACAGCCAAAGCAAAAAGCCAAAGACCCCACCATTGTGTTACTTCGCCAAAATAGTTAGGATGCCGAGTATAGGCCCAAAGTCCGCTTTGCATTATTTTACCCTTGTTTTCAGGATTTCTAATAAATTTAGCGAGCTGAGCGTCACCAACTGCTTCAAAATAAAACCCAAAAAGCCAAACAACAATACCAAAAAAATCAAACCACCCAAATTGTACCGCTGGACTTTTGTTAATTAAAAGCACCGGCAAAACAATCATAAAAAGTAAAAGACCCTGCAAAAAATACACCTGAAAATACGAGCGAATATAAAACCACTTACCCCATTCTTTGCGCCATGCGAGATAGCGATAGTCCTCAGCTTTGTTTTTGTTACGTGAGTAAATATGCCACGCTAAACGCAGCCCCCAAATACTGACCAATATACAAACCAACAAACCCCGGGCACTGAAAGTTTGGGAAATAAAAAAAGACGACCAAGCCATAAGCACAAATCCCAATCCCCAAGCTATATCGGCCACGTCATTTCTTTTTTTAATTAAAGAAACAACAAACCATAAGCCCATGTAAACAAACAAAAGAAGTCCCAATATTACAAAAAAATTCATAGGCCAATTTTGTTTGCAATAAAATAAGTTATAACCGAAACCGAAGCCGCAAGTACCGACCCCCAAGCCAGGTCAACAATTGTTACCAAAAGAGGCCAGTCTTTAGCAACCGCTAAATTCGTTAAGTCATAGGTTGCATAACAAACTAGTCCAAACAGTGCGCCTAAAAAAACCGCGTGTGTCCATGAATTTTTTTCCAAAGCCGGAGTAATAACAAACACCACAAGGCCGGCAATAAAGATGAAATAAAAAATCACTGCCGCCGTCCAGTTTACATTTGGCTTCAAAAGTGCGCCAATTTGTGCGCGATAAAAATCCTTAGCCAAAAACCCCAACCAAATCATATCAATTACAAAAAATACAGGGAGCGCAATTGCGTAAAGTTTAACAAACATAATATTTATTTTTTAAAAATTATTCTACCTACAAAAAATACAAACAAAATTACACATAGACTTGCCGTAACAATAACACTCGGGTACTTTCCGTCAAAACCGCTAGAAGATATGTGTTTAAATAATATTCCCAAATACGCCCAAATTAAAACCAGTCCGTAGGCAATATTTTTGTCTTTGTGTAAGCGCGCAATTCCAATAAGCGCACCCACAAATAAAATAACACTGGTCCAAATAAAGTCGACAATACCAAAACCCTTCCAACCCACGCTTACCAAAAAAACGGTAACATTTGCTATTGTCGCTACGGTAATCCAGCCAAAATACACACTAAAAGGCGTTTTAATAAATAACTTTTCTCCTGAAGTAAATTGTTCCGAGCGAAGCAGGTTCGCAATCTGAATTAAAAGAGTAAGCAACGCCAACATTAAAACCACCGAGAGACCAATATAGTCATAGTGCCAAGACAATATCCACAAAATATTGGCAAGCGAAGTTGCAATAAAAAGAAAGTTGGTCTTTTTAAGCAAAACATCTCTTTCTTGAGTGTTTTTTTTAAATTGGTAAATTACATAACCACCAAGCAAAAGGTAAATTAAACCCCAAATGGAAAAAGTAATTCCTGCCGGCGCAAATAGATTAAAATATGCGTCGGAGATTTCTCCCGTAGAACGGTTGTTAATTGGCAAGCCGTTTGCCAAAAAATTCACCACAACCATGGCTACATAGAAAACTGCAGCAAAAATCCTAACCAAAAAATTTTCCATAATTGTAAATTATTTCTTTAATTTTTCAATTTATTTAATTCCAAAATCATCTTTTCATAAAAAGGCCTTGCTAACTCTTTAGCCTTTAGGTCAGAAATACGGTTATACATCCAGTCAAACTTTTCCTTAATTGCATTGTAGCCTAATTTACCAATTCGGGATAAAAATATTTGAGTATTATTTTCAACGAAACTAATACTATCAACATCTTTTAATAAATTTTGGTCTGCGTCACCACCAACTTCATGTTTTGAAACTAAATGCTTAACCCTTTCTACAATTGTATTCTCTGCTCCAATTTTTACCAAAAATTCTGCCAAAATTTCAGCACCTTTTTCTTGATGATAAGTTAAGTCATCTTTATCTAAAAAACCCTTAGATCTTCCCATATTTTCTTTTTTCATCCTTGAAGCTCTTTCAATATCATGACCAAAAGCTGCAATTAAAAATGGCTCGTCTGCATCAGGTTTCAAATATTTCAACCAATATACGGTACGTTCAAAATGAAGCATTTGAGCTTCGTTGTTGTCGAAGCTCTCTTTAACAAATTCTTTAGTTTTTTCATAAAGATTTAACATAGATTCATTATACAGCATATAGAAGATTTCGTAACCAACAAAAAAACACCCGAAAGTGGGTGCTTGTGACAACGGAAATCGTAGTTAAATAAATAATTTGACTACCTAATAAATATAAAAAATAAAAAAAGAAGCCGTTGGATGCCTGGGTCCAACGGCGAAGCGAGTCTCATAAAACAACTGCATGGGTAGGTTGAGCAGCGGAAGCTCCGTAAAGCACAGGCAAGGGACGGGGCAACCGAGCGTAAACAGCGGAGGGTTCCACTGCAGGAAAAACGTCAACGTGCTGGCCTTCAACCAGGTCCTGCAACAACACTCGGACCTGAGGGCATCCTGCAAGAAAAAACCCAAGCAATTCGCTGTTTTTAAATACGACGACGTGAGAATCACGGCCGTAGCAAAACCCGCCGAAGGTAAATCCGACAAGGCAAGCCAAACGGCCGACTGGAACGAAAACGGTTACATTTTCGTCGACGGGATCGGTTAATGCTTTACTACCACCAAGGTCCCGAACAACTAGGGTTTCACCGAAATCGCTCACGTGCCGCAAATGAAGTTGGATCTGGTTTTTCATACCAGTTTTAAACCTCCTTCATTAAGCACCACCTCCTTTCAAAGTGATGATATATTTTACATATTTATAGACTCTTTCGCAAGTCATAACAAAAAAACACCCGAAGGTGGGTGGTTATGAAAACCAAGGTTTAAGTTAAATAAATAATTGGGCTACTTTTTAATTAAATGACTGAGAAGTAGCAAACTCATTTGAAATCAACGGTACTGACCCTCACCAGTCCTGGCGGCTTTTGCCAGAAGCGACTCGCCGGTGCCGACAGCTTGATTGCCGTCCCAAATCGCACTACCCAAAGCGCCGGTTTCGCAAATGGCATCCTCACCAGTTAGAGTAAAGTGGTAGCCCGCGTGCACAACAACCGGGTCACCTTTCTCGTTCTCCCCAACCGCAACAAAGTCACCCGGAATAATTGGGGTATCGCACATTGCGCACGTTGTAGTTTTCCCCTCCGCAATAGCCTTCTTAGCACGCCTTACCCAAAGCAGACGAGTAATCCATGTAATCATCTTCGACCTCCTTCAAGAAAACGTAATCACCAAACGCTAGTATAATATATTATTTTGTAATCTATTGTCTATTTTTAAATAATAGAAAATTTTCACCCTTATGCATTAGCGTACTAGTACGCTAATGCATAAGGGTTTTAGTTTTAAACTAAATTGTCTTCAAAACAAAATGACCTCCTCCCCGGGCTAAAGCCCGGGGTTTCCTTTTCCGGCATGAAAAC
>CAZFTX010000005.1:0-68294 GCA_964521955.1 uncultured Candidatus Saccharibacteria bacterium
GTTTTCATGCCGGAAAAGGAAACCCCGGGCTTTAGCCCGGGGAGGAGGTCATTTTTGTTCAAATTATTTAGGCCAGTTTTCTATCATTAACATTTCACTTTTTACTAAATCTTTTTCTTTAAGGAGTTGCCAAATATGCTCTGTAATAAATGGCATGAAAGGGTGGAGGAGTTTGAGTATAGTTAAAAGTGAAAAGTGTAAAGTTGAAAGTGTGGAAGTTTTTAGTTTTTCATCTGCTAGTTGTTTTTTGGAAGTTTCAATGTATGCATCGGCAAATTCATACCAAGTAAATTGGTAAATTTCCTGAGCAGCTTCATGTAAACGGAAGTTTTCTAAGTGTTCAGTTGATGATTTAATTAGTTCGTTAAGTTTATTTAAGATTTCTTTATCTGCTTCTGTTGAGGGTTGAGGGTTGAGGGTTGATGAATTATCTACCCTGTACTTTGTATCTTCAACGTTGGTTAAAATATATCTGGCAATGTTCCATAATTTGTTGCCAAAGTGCTTCATGCCTTTTATTTTGTCTTCTGCCAAAGGAATGTCACTACCGGCTGCGGTAGAAAAAATTAAAGCAAACCTAAGTGCGTCAGTACCATAGGTTTCAATAACTCCAAGCGGGTCAATAATGTTGCCTTTGGATTTAGACATTTTTTGTCTGTCTTTGTCACGTACTAAACCATGTAGGTATACAGTTCTAAAAGGAATTTGACCTAAGTGGTAAGTACTCATGAGCACCATACGGGCAACCCAGAAAAAAAGAATATCGTAACCGGTTTCTAATACATCTGTAGGATGAAAAATTGAAAAATCATCGGGTTTATTTGCTGAAGTCTTGGCAAAGGCGGGCCAGCCTAAAGTTGAAAAAGTCCAAAGGCCAGAGCTAAACCAAGTATCTAGAGTATCAGGATCTTGCTGCCAATCATTGTCTTTAGGAGTGTCTACTCCGACATATGTTTGACCGTTTTTATACCAAACAGGAATTCTGTGACCGTACCAAATTTGCCTTGAAATACACCAGTCTCTAAGATTGTCTACCCAATGGAAATAGATTTTTTCAAAATGTTGAGGAATAATTTTAATCAAACCTTCCTGGACTGTGTGACGCATGAGTTGTTTTAAAGTCACCATGTCACCAGGATTAATACCGGGAATTTCCGAGTGTTTCATGGCAAATTCGCGGTTTACGTCTATAAACCACTGTTCTTTTATTTGTGGTTCAATTATTCCGCCGCCGCGTGAGTTTGTGGCGATGCGGTGGGTATAGTTTTCATCAATTTTTTCAATTAAACCTTTGCTTTGAAGTTTTTTTATAATTGCCGCCCGAGCTTTTTTAATGTGCTGGCCGGCGAATTCACCAGCAATAGGTAGGAGCACTCCGCGTTCGTCAATAATTTGTTCTTTGTCTAAGCCGTGTCTTTGGGCAATTTCAAAGTCTATAGCATCATGCCATGGAGTAATGGTCATGGCTCCCGTTCCAAATTCCATGTCCACGCTTTCGTCTTTGATAACTGTGGCAGTAATTTTACCGTTGATCCACTCAACTTCGATTTTTTGATTGTGTTCGTATTGTAAAAAGCGTGGATCTTTAGGATGCATAACTACGTATTTGTCGCCGAACTTAGTTTCAGGGCGAGCCGTGGCAATGGTGAAAGGTCCATACTTTAAATAGTAGAAGGCAGATTTTTCTTCTTTCCATTCAATTTCGTCGTCTGAAACTGTGGTTTTAAGTTTGGGATCCCAATTTACAATTCTAGCTCCGCGGTAAATTATTTTGTCTTCGTACATATGTTGAAAAGCCAAACGAACTGCCAGGGTTCTTTTTTCGTCCAAAGTATAAGCCTCTCTGCTCCAGTCGGCAGAAGCACCTAAGCGTTTGAGTTGGGTAAGTATTGTGTCATGACTTTTTTGGGCGAAATCTTCAACCATTTTCAAAAATTCTTCTCGAGAAAAGTCAAAGCGTGTTTTATTTTCTTTTTTGTAAAGTTCTGCTTCTACTTTTGACTGAGTGGCTATGGCAGCATGGTCAGTACCCGGTAGCCATAAGGCTTTTCGGCCTTGCATTCTGCGCCAACGAATTAAAATATCTTGAATGGTTGTACCTAATGCATGGCCAATGTGAAGAGTGCCTGTAACATTTGGCGGCGGCATAATTATTGTGTAGGGCTCGCCATTTAGCTTGTCAGGATTAAAGTAACCTGAATTTTCCCAGGTTTTGTAAATTTCACTTTCTACTTTTGTGTGATCGTAGGCTTTTTCCATATCGCTAATCTTCTTGCGGATCGCTACGCAAATATTCGCGCTGATCTGCAATTTAAAAATAAAAAGAACACAAAATGTGTTCTCACAATTCCCCCTAAAGGGGAAGGTACCATCGTGAAAGTTGCTTAGTTCACTGCTTTAACGGGCAGTCTCCGGCTAGGTCTACATCGTGAATGTCACGGGTTCTTCTAGCATCTCTACCGTTTGCCAGTTGGCCGAGGTGAGCCGGGTGACGCCCGGCATTAGATTTGTAAATATTATAACTTGATAGTGAACAAGTGACAAGTCTGTAGTTTTAAAGCTCTAAATTAGAGTCGGCTTTGACTTGTTTAAAGTTTTTTGGTTTAAAACCGTTGTGGAGCATAAAGCTGGCAGCTAGGCCAATCATTTCCGCGTTGTCACCACTTAAGCTTAAAGGAGAGGGGAGGAACTTAACTTTTGACAATTGACAATTAACTTTTAACATTTCACGCAGTGAGCGGTTTGCGGACACGCCTCCAGATAGACTTACAGACTTGGCTTTGTATTCTTTTACGGCACGCATTGTTTTTTGCACTAATACATCCACAACTGCCGCTTGAAAACTGGCACAGACATCAGCTTTTAGTTTGTAGCTTTTAGCTGTTAGGGGATTATCGCGTAAATAATATAAGACAGCAGTTTTAAGACCAGAAAAAGAGAAGTTATAGTTTTTGTGAGTTAGCATGGGTCTGGGAAAAGCAATTGCGTTTGGGTTGCCTTGTTCTGCCAATTTAGAAACCTCCGGACCGCCCGGGTAAGGTAGTTTTAAAAGTTTGGCTACCTTGTCAAAAGCTTCGCCTGCGGCATCGTCTACTGTTTGTCCTATTACTTTATATTTTTTTTTATTTTCCATTACAACAATCATAGTATGTCCACCGGAAACTATTAGAGCAATATTTGGAAAAACCTTTTCGCTAATCGGCTGATCAGCTGATTGGCTGAAAGCAGAGTAAAGGTGTCCGGCCATGTGGTTAACGGGAATGAGTGGTTTGTTTAAAGCCAAAGCAAGCCCTTTGGCAAACTCCACTCCGACTAAAAGTGAAGGCATGAGTCCCGGGCCGGCAGTGACAGCAATATAGCTTATAGCTTCTAGCTTATAGCTTGAATCTTTGAGGGCTTTTTCTACGACCGGACGAATGTTTTTTATGTGAGCCCTGGCAGCGGTTTCAGGCACTACGCCACCCATTTTGGAATGTAAAGCAATTTGAGATTTAACCACTGAAGACAGAGTAGTTATTTGTGGCCATTTTTCCCGGCTAAGATTAACGCTTAAAACCGCAGCCGCGGTTTCATCACACGAGGTTTCAATAGCTAGGATGTTAATGCCTTTGTTCATTTAACCACTATAGCAAATACTGCTTGTTGCTGAAAGTATGTGTTATAATTTGAAAATGCAAACAGAACTTTTAATTCTTTTTGGGATAGTTGTGGTGGGGTTTTTAATAGCAGATTTAGGGTTTTTTAATCGTAAGGCTCATAAGATTGGGTTTAAGTCAGCTTTTTTGCAATCCGCTTTTTGGGTTGCTGTCTCTTTGGTTTTTGGCGGACTTGTTTATTTTTACATGGGCAAAGTTCCTGCTACGGAGTTTTTAAGCGCATACATTACGGAAAAAATGCTCTCAGTAGATAATTTGTTTGTTATTTTACTTTTGTTTAGTTTTTTTAAGTTGGATGAAAAATATCATCATAGGGTACTTTTTTGGGGAATTTTGGGGGCGATAGTTTTTAGGGCTTTGTTTATTGTTGCGGGAGGGTTAATTATTGGTCAGTTTCACTGGGTGCTGTATATTTTTGGTGCGGTATTAGTTTATACTGGGATTCGCTTGTTTACTGACAAAAAAGAAGAGCATATAAATTTTCATGACAACAGAGTATTTAAGTTGGCTGCCAAGTATTTACCTTTTACCACCAAAGAGCATAATGGCCATTTTTGGCTAAAGGAAAATGGCAAGCTGTATTTTACAATTTTGTTCATGATATTAATTTTGGTGGAAACTACCGATATTGTTTTCGCAGTAGATTCCATACCTGCAGCATTTGCTATTTCTCAAAATCCTTATATAGTGTTTACTTCAAATATTTTTGCTGTGATGGGTTTAAGAGCGCTTTTCTTTTTAATTGAAAATGTTTTGCATAGGTTTCACCATTTACAAAAAGGGCTTTCATTTATACTTTTGTTTATTGGGGCAAAAATGCTTTTGGGAATTTTTGGCGTTCATGTTGAATCTTTTTGGAGTTTTGCAATAATAATGTTGGCTTTGGTTTTATCTTTAATTTTATCAGTAATATTTCCTAAGAAAATATAAAATGACTTACGTATTATTTATAATTGGATTTGTTTTTCTAATTAAAGGCGCAGGTTTTTTAGTCGACGGAGCTTCTTCTTTGGCAAAAAAACTTCGGGTGTCAAATCTGGTAATTGGCTTAACTATTGTGGCTTTTGGTACTAGCGCACCGGAATTGTTTGTAAACTTGTATGCTTCTTTTAAAGGCGCAACAGATATTGCTATTGGTAACATAGTAGGAAGTAATATTGTAAATATTTTGTTTATTCTTGGAATTTCTGCAATTATTTTCCCTTTAAAAGTTAGTTCCAGTACTGTATGGAAGGAAATTCCTTTAAGTTTGCTGGCTGCGGTATTGGTTTTGGTTATGGCTAACGACAAACTGGTGGACGGATTAGGCTTTAACTCTTTGACAAGAAGTGACGGATTAGCATTAATTGCATTTTTTATTATTTTTCTTTATTACACTTTTGGCATAGCCAAGATTGAAAATGGTGAACAGGAAACAGACACAGTGAAACTGTATTCAACTTGGAAGTCTGTGGGTTTGATAGTTTTGGGTTTAGCCGGGTTAGTGTTAGGCGGGCAGTGGATTGTATCTGGAGCTGTGGAAATTGCAAATTATTTCGGTATGAGTGACGCACTTATTGGGCTTACTATAGTGGCTGTTGGTACTTCTTTGCCGGAGTTGGCAACTTCTGCGGTTGCCGCGTATAAGAAAAATTCTGATATAGCGGTAGGGAATATAGTGGGTTCAAATATATTTAATATTTTTTGGATATTGGGTGTAAGCGGGATTATTGCCCCTTTGGCTTTTAAGCCGGAATTGAATTTTGATTTATTGGTTTTAGTAGGAACCAGTGTTTTACTTTTCGTTTGGATGTTTTTGGGTAAAAAACATACATTAGAAAAGTGGCAGGGTGCAGTTTTTGTTTTACTTTATATTGCTTATATAGCGGCTATTGTTTCCAGAGGGTAGGGTTAAAATTAAAAATTATAAATAAAAAATATCCCAAATATTTGGGATATTTTTTATAGGACCTTAAGTTTATTGAATAAGCAAATTTATTTAACCAAAACCCCAACAACCAACCCAACTATTAGCGCAATGCCGCCTACTACTAACATTTTTACACCGGACTTTATTATCGGTTGTTTAGTAAATTTAGTGGCAAACGCTCCAATACCAAATAGGCCAATTAATGTAAGAACAATAGAAGTTGGGATAGCGTTATTAATTGGTAAAAATAAATAAGAAACTAGAGGTAATAAACCTCCTACAATATAGGAGCCAAACATATACAGGCCGCCTTTTATAGATACTGAATTATTTGAGGGGAAAATTTTAAGTTCCCTTAAAGCCATTTCTTTAAGCATGAGATTTGGATTTTGGGAAACCGTCTCTGACATTTCTTGCGCCAGTTTTGTTGGCCAGCCGTCTTCAACATACATTTGTCTTAACTCCTCTTTTTCTTCCAAAGGATAGTTGCTAATTTCGCTTTTTTCTTCAGCTAATTTTCTGTCCAGAACTTCTTCCTCAGATCGATTGGAAAGGTAAGAGCCAATACCCATGGAAATGGACTCAACGGCGATAATTACCAGCCCGGCTAAAACGACGGTAGAATGGTTGCCACTACCTACGGCGATTCCTGTTACAGAACCTAAAGTTGAAACCATGCCATCTTCCATACCAAAAACCACTTCTCGTATTACTCCTTCAAGTGAGGAAGTTGTGTGTTGAATTTTGTATCCTTTTTGTTGTTCCATAAAAATAATTATATACCTAATACGTAAAAATTCCTATTTTTTAAATATCATAAAATTACCTTTTTGCTAATTGTATCAAGGTTAAAAGAAGTCTGTGAAAATTAATTGCCCAAAACCGCTGGTTACGGTTTTGGGCTTTTGCTTGGTGTTGACGGCAACAATTCCACAACTGGACCGTTCGCCTCAATTCTGTTGCAAAGGTCGTCGAGTTTGCTTGCCGTGTGGACAGTTGCTGGTCGGAGCATGGGTCCGAGGCTGGACCCGGTGTAGGAGCGTTCGCAGGGTTGGGGGACTCCATTCATGGCACACTCCACTTGCCAGAGGGTTCTGCGAAGCTCCTCGCTGAGCGGTTGTTTAGGTGTAGAGGCTGGTTCAGTGGGTGAAACTAGAACTTTAAGCCATTCTGACGCTTCTTCGGCGTTTGGGACTGACTGCACAGAGCTTTTCTTAAATATGCTTCTTAGTTTGCGGCACAAACCGTTGTGTTTGGAATGAACCAACACGAACGGCGCCGCCTCTAGTGCTGTAACTGTGTTAGCAGAAACACTGAGTATTTCCGGGTGCCCTAGGTAAGCTCTCAGGGATTTGCACTGGAAGCTAAAACCAACAACAATTACGGTAGGTCCTTGGTTCATGAATCCTCTTTTCAAAAAGGATTATAGCATATACAAAATAACTTTACTTAGGGTTTAGGAACAGGCTTATTTTTTGGCGTTGGTAGGGAAAAAGGGTTGATTTTTCTGCTGTATTATGTTAGAATTTACAAAGTTTTGAGTTATAAAAAAGACTCCCAAAAATTAGGAGCGTAGTCCCAGGCTAAGTTGGAACGAGCACGGATTTTTGGGAAAAAGGAATACTTTATGCAGACTAAAAAGAATGGCTTTAATTCTTGAAAGTTGAAATGAAGTATGACGCGGCGCTATCGTCTAATGGTTAGGACAAGTGGTTTTCATCCACTAAATCGGGGTTCGATTCCCCGTAGCGCTACCAACAAAAGTTCCCGACCTTACGTCGGGACTTTTTGTTGGTATGCCGTGAGGTGGAATTCCCCGCCGAAGCGAAGCGTAGGTCCCGACTTTACGTCGGGGTAGCGCTACCAACAAAAGTTCCCGACCTTGTGTCGGGACTTTTTGTATGATTATAATAAAGGTACCTGACACCTTTTCTTTTCCATTATTATAATAGCGGTCAATTTATTAAAGTGAACATTTAACAACTACGGTTTACTACTCTTGAGAGTTGCCTTGCAGTTCAAACAGCTTGTCGTAATAGGCCTTGTAATAGGCGCTGTAGTAGGCTCGGTAGTATTCGCTACCATAGCCGCCAACCTCGTTTGCCGCCGCCTCTGCCTGTGCTTCTGCATAAGCGGTAGCTTGTTGCTCCAACTCCTGTTGGTCTCTGCTCACTTGCTTCCTCCTGTCAGGATTCACCTGAACAAGAAATACTACCATAAAAACCCACTCCGGTCAATACTCGGCTGGTTAACCAAAGGTAAAATTGGAAAACTAATCCGGCTGTAATAAAAGAGTTTTCCAAAAGCCACTTGCTCAAGCAAAGGGAACTGGAAAACTTTTTTGTTTTATTTAATTGAAGTTTTAGGTATAATTATGCCATATCCATAGGAACACCCTATAACTAATCAAAATTCAGTAATAAAATCCATGAAACCAGAACAACCACATGATTCCTCGGAGGTGTCTCCGGAATTAGAAGCCGCTATAACTCAAGATATTAATCTTTATATAGAACAAATTAGTCACCATGGTAGCGGTAGGCCGAATTTTAAATTCGTTAAACGTGGTGACAAAAGAGTGGTGGACTACTGGATTGAAAGAATTTCACAAAGGATCGAAAATTATAATTTTTCAACCACATCTCTGATTTTTGATTACTTAAGCGATTTAAGTGACGACCAGCAGAGAGCAGGTGGTTACAATGGATTAATGGGTCCAGAGGGTGATGTACAGGAATTAAGATTTAAGCTTTTACAAAAATTACAATCATTTAAAAGTCCTTCTCTGCAGGCTACCGATGAAGAGGGTGCCGTTGACCCGCAAGCTTATATTTCAAAATTTGAGAGACTTTTTACCAGAGGGGTGGGAATGGCCAAAAGCGAGGTATTTCGCAAATCGAACCGGGACAATGGATACACCGAACCATCACGCAACCCTTATTTGAGCCTTTCACCGGACACAAGACATGAACTAATGCAAAAATTCATAGAGAAAACTTTAAAAGAGATTGAGAGCATAAGACAGGGGCAGACTTCAGAGTCACAAGCGGTAAATTGGCTGCAGGAAATTGCAAATGCTGAACCTGACATAGAATGGGCCACTTATATTCCAGAAAAATCTTACGGAGTGGTGATATCCCTACCTCACGAATGTACTATTTCGGGAACGTTGAATATCCAAGACGACGGCAGCAGAACGATGAAGATTGACATATTTCAGGTAAATGAAAAATTAAGGAGCAAAGGCGCGGGAACAGGAAGTGGTATTGGCACACGTTTATTAGAGGCTTTAGTACGAGAATCAAAAAAATATGAAGTCTCAACACTTTTTGGACATATAACCAGTAAGTCAGCACTGGCAACAAGAGCAAAAGTTTGTGGTAAAAAAAATTTGGAGTTTTATAATCATCATACTGGCGAAAAACTAAACAAAGCTTACGACGAGATCATGTCAGAAAAAAGTAACACCGAAGAAGAAAATTTAGATTACGATGTGGCCGTAGATTTAACTAAAGTTAAACTGGAATAAATCTCTCTAACCAAAGCCAAATAAGTTTTCCCATATACCATGTAGAGTATATGACACCGCACCCATACATAGCGGGTCTACCATTAGTTTGCAATATCGAGGGATCCTGATGGATCTGAGTATAAGATAGCGCCAACTGATTAAATTGCGACCTGCAAGGGTCGTGTTTTTGTTTAATTTACAAAACACCCGACCACCCCCTAAATTTCAAGGGGTAGTCGGGCCAGAAAAGATGCGTCTGGTAACGAAGTAGCTGGCGACCGTCAATACGACGGTTACGATCACTTGCGCGCCGAGGTACCAAATATGGACATACTCCACCAGAGCATACAACAGTAGCAGGTTTGATACAAACAAGACAGCCGCCATGACCGCATAGCTTACTGCTTGCCAACGGATATCTCTTGCGTCCTTGTTTTGGAATGTCCAATACTTCTGCAGTACGAAGTTGGAGGCCCAGTTGACTAACGATGCGATTATGGCCGAGGCGATATACCACATCCCGAAAAGATCGGTAAAGGTATAAAGTATCAGATAGTAAAGGGAGACACCCAGCCCCCCGGCACTCAAAAATCGGATAATGCGCAGAGCTTGAAACACTTGTTTTCCTCCTGTCTGCTCGCACTATAATAACAGTAACTAAGCCTTGTTTCAAGCAATTGCACTTGTCCAACTCGCAACTTGATGCGTTAACTGTCCTCTGGAAAGATGCCCTAAAATCGCTTGAAAGACCCTCTGGTACCAAGTCCCAGACGCCAGTGCGCTACCACTAACAACCTCATTCCCCCGAATGGGGTTTTTAGTTTGCTTCTATTGATGCGGATTTAGTTTTCCAAAATTTTGGTCTGATGGTAGTAATTTTCAATTTGCCTTATAATTAAGGTAAATTAGTTTTCATTATCTAGAGATTACTCAATTAATAATTCCAAATTTATGAAAGATATTAGTAAAGATTATTTTGACTGTCCTGTCTGTGGGGTAAAGAACGTTATGTATAAAATTGAGAGCGAAGACTTTGAAGAATACAAGGTAGATAATACCGAAGGAAAGCAAATTGGCGGTATAGTGCCGGAATGGATATTGTATGAAGTAAAGCACTTAATTTTACGTTGTAAGAGAACTGCTTGCGAAAGGCTGTCTTATTTTAAGGTTATTATAAAACTCACAGTACCAGGAACAGGTTTATTTCCGGACGAACTAATTTTTCAGTATCCAGCAGATCAAGTTGAGCTGCCAAATTATATACCAAACAATCTAAGAAAATATTTTAAAGAAGCCGTGGAAGCGTTTTCATTTGGCTTGCTGAACTCAGCTTCCGTGATGTGCCGAAAAGTCGTTTACGAGCTGTGTGATAAAAAAGCTGTTTCTGAGGATGATTACAAACAGAAAATATCTAATTTAGGGCTGGATAAAAGAATAACAGACCCACTCCTAAACATAAAAAATATCGGTGACGAAACAGTTCATGCACAAGGATGGGATGCGGTTACAATAGGCAAGGCCATTGAGGCATTAAGAATTATATTGGACATGATATACATTCAAGAAGAAAGAATTAAAGATTTTACCAAGCATTATTCAAAGGAAAATCAAACAAGAAAACAAAATGAAACCTAGTGAGTAAGCTTGTTATAAACTCCCCTTACCAACCTCCTTCGTCAAGACTTCGGACGGTCAAGAAGCCATCCAACTTCGCCTTCGTATAAAGCTATGGCGGATCTTCGAAAAGTTTCGGTAGGGCATTGTCGACTTTTACCGGGTCAAGGCCTAGAGCCTTGACATTAGGTGTAATTTAGTGTAAAATACAGGCGAAAAATATGTAATATATAAATAAAATTTTTATGCGGCATGAAGCCGTTTTCTTTTTGGGGAAATGACTTTTTGCGGCCTAAAGATTTTCGTGGTAAATGGCCGACTTAAGGAGGCTGAATGAAGAAGTTGTTCGCGTTGGGAGTAATAGTGGCGTTTCTGCTTTTGTACTATGGGGTGGCAATGCCATGGTTAATGCACCTGGACGACGCTCCCCAGTTTGGGGAGTTGCATAAGGTCGCGAACTTTTGGGGGACGGTCATGCTAAGCCTTCTCCCGCTATTGGGAGCGTTGGCGGTGGTTGCCTGTCGGAAGTTTTACAGGCCAGTGAAGTAAACCACTCGTTCCCGCTGACCCAATTTGGCAAGTACCGGACAACACGCAAGTTCAAGCGGCTGTCCGGTTTTTTTATGTTAAGTTGTTGAATATGAATAAAAAAGGTATATAATTGAAATATAAATTAACGAAAGGGGTTTTATGTGGGAAGGTTATCAAGCGTTGCCGTTGAATCCGCAAACAACCGTCCTGCTAGGTATCCTGGTTATTTGGAGCCTAGTTTGGAAAGGGATTGCTTTGTGGCGAGCGGCACGCAACGGCCATAAGGCTTTCTACGTTATAATACTAATTGTAAATACAGTTGGTATTCTAGAAATAATTTACCTTTTAACCAAAGGTAAAAAACAATCTTCAGACATGGTCTGAGTTAGAAGTGTTGTTGGTTAAAAAAATACTCTATGCTTAAAAAGCGGAGTATTTTTTTAACTTGAAAAACAGCCTAAACTGGAACATACTATAAATATGAATTTTTTTAAGGTTTTGTATAAATATGTTTTTAAGCCTGTGGCGTTTAGGTTTGACCCGGAGTTAGTTCATGATTTAGTTGTAAGTTTAGGTGTGCGTTTAGGTAAACATAAGCTTACGAAAAAGACGGTGAGCTGGCTTTTTAAATATTCTTCGCCAGTTTTACAGCAGACATTGTTAGGTATTTCTTTTCCAAACCCAATTGGCTTAGCCGCAGGGTTTGACAAAAACGCCCAGCTGATAGAAATTTTGCCCGAAGTGGGTTTTGGCTTTGCAGAGTTAGGTTCTGTTACTGGTGAATTTTGTGTAGGTAATCCCAAACCTAGACTTTGGCGTTTGCCTAAGTCAAAATCTTTACTGGTATATTATGGTTTAAAGAATGACGGTGCGGAAAAAATTGCCGTAAGAATAAAAGAACAGCTTGCAAGTAAGCAAGCTAAAATTCCTTTTGGAATTAGCGTGGCTAAAACCAATTCGCCAAGTACAGTTAGTTTGGTTGGTGGAATAAATGATTACATTAAAGCTTTTCGCAGCTTTGTAGAAATTGGCAGTTTTACAACCGTGAACATAAGTTGTCCAAATGCTTTTGGAGGACAGCCTTTTACAGAACCTGATATGTTGGAAGCCTTGCTTTTAAAGCTTGAAGAAATTCCCACAACAAAACCTACTTTTGTGAAATTTTCACCGGACTTGGATTTTAAAAAAATTGACGAACTTTTGGAAGTAATTGGACGGCATAAAATTCAAGGTATAATTTGCTCCAATTTAACAAAGAACAGAAATAACAAAAATATTTTGGAAACCAGTCCGTCCCAGCATGGCGGGTTTAGCGGTAAAGTTGTGGAAAGTTTGGCAAATGAACTGGTGGCATACGTTTACAAAAAAACTAAAGGCAAATATGTGGTAGTGGGGTGTGGTGGGGTATTTTCTGCCGAAGATGCTTATAAAAAAATTAGACTAGGTGCTTCTTTAATACAGTTAATTACAGGTATGGTTTACGAAGGTCCTCAAGTGGTAGGGGAAATAAATGCCGGTTTGGTAAAACTTTTGTTGAGAGATGGTTTTAAAAATATTTCAGAAGCAGTGGGTGTAGACAGTAGGTAAAATTTGTTCTTTGGCCATGGTATAATACACTTTGTATGGATATGAAAAAACCAAGTATAGATGGAATAAAAAAACCGCATATAAAAAAGACTTTTTTGGTTAAAAAACCACAAAAGTTTTTAAAAAAGCTGAGCATGGACGGTATTGGCAGATCCGTGAATTTGGCTAAGGCCAAAACAGTTTTAAAGAAAAAAACTATAGTTAAAAGTGTTGTCCAGTCGGCAAAAATTAAGTTAAGTTGGAAGCAGTCTTTTAAACGCTTGCCGGTGGCAGTTACTGCCGTTTTAATGTTTGTTGCATTTAGTTTTGGTGTTTGGATAACAGTACAAACACCGAAGAGCGAGGCTCAGAGTAAAGAAGTTGTAACCCAAAGTCCGGCAGCGGGTATTGTGCCTTTACCAAGCGAACCGCCAGTAACTTTGGGTCCTATTGCTAGTGTGCCAAACGACGTACTATTTAACCTTTCTTTGGAACAGTTAGAAGCTTACCTTGTTAGTATTTCCAAAACTCCCGAAATGAAAGAAGCGGAAAGGTTGGCTGATAGAAAAAAGAAACTTAAAGAATATTTAGCTGAAAAGAAATCTCCTTTTGTGGCAATTGTCGATACCATAGCAGAGCTCAAACATTGGAAAATGGTTTTAGCCATTTCTAATTCAGAAAGTACTTTAGGTAAAAGATGTCATAGCAATAATTGCAGCGGTATTGGGGTGGAGCCTGGGCATCCCTTATGGCGGGAGTACCCCTCTACTAGGGAGTGGGCAAAGGACTTAGACAAGCTTTTAGAAAGACGTTACAAGGACTGGACTTTGGAAAAAATGAACGGTGTTTACAATCAGCCAGGTAGCAGTAATTGGCTCTTGGCTTCCAAGCAAATATTGGAAGAATTGCAGGAAAGAGATATAGAGTAGCAAATGAACAAAAATGACCATAAATGATCAAGAATGACAAAAATTAATGCAGTTTAAATTTTGATTAATCATTAAATTTTTATTTAATCCTGGACAATTATTTTATGAAAAATATTTTGAAATTAGTTGGTGTTGGAGGACTTTTAGCGATTTTGTTTTTTTCAACTCAAAGTTTTAGCCAAAATGTAAAACTTAATCCAATTTTACCTGGAGTTAAAAGTTCGGGAACAATAACAGACGAACAGCAAGGAATTTTAGCTGTCCGTAAAATTAAGCCTTCGGTTGTAAATATTGTGGGGGAAAAAACCGGACCTTTTGCCGAGAGTACTATTTTTGGTACCGGATTTGTTTATACTAGTGATGGTTATATTATTTCTAACAATCACGTGGTTTCGGATTCTGAGAAAAAATATTATGTAGTTTTTGCCGATGGTAGTGAGTATGATGCCAGGGTTGTGGGTTTGGACAAGTTTAACGACGTAGCATTAATTAAAATAGAAAAGAAAGGCCTTACACCAGCAGTTTTAGGCAACTCAGATATTTTAGAAACCGGACAAACTGTTTTTGCCGTTGGAAATTCTTTGGGTAAGTATCAAAATACAGTTTCAAAAGGTGTAGTTTCCGGTTTAGACAGGGCTTTGGAAGTTGGGACCAGTTATGACCCCAAGCCGAGAATGTTAAATTTAATACAGACAGACGCAGCAATTAACCCGGGTAATTCCGGCGGGCCCTTAATTAACATGGCAGGGGAAGTAGTGGGTATGAATACGCTCATTGACCAAGAGGGTAGGGGCTTGGGTTTTGCAGTGCCAGTAACGATTATTAAACAGAGCGTTGAACAGCTTAAAGCTTTTGGTAAAGCTTCCCGAGCTTACATGGGAGTGCAATATGTAACTGTTAATAAAAGCATTCAGGCTTTACGTAGCTTAAGCACAAGTGACGGAGCATTTATTTCTTTTGTTGCACCAAACGCGCCTGCGAGTTTAGCCGGAATACAGCCGGGCGACGTTATTGTTGAAATTAACAGAGAAAAACTTACACAGCAAAGAGAATTAGATACCATAGTTTCAAAGTTTAAAGCCGGGGACCAAATACTTATAGCATTAATGCGGAGTACGGAGAAAATAGAAACAACAGTAATTTTAGTTGAATACAAATAGTAGAATTTATGCACCGTAGTTTTAGTCACGGGCAAAGCCCGATGTCAAAAAACTACTCTGACCAATTTTCACTAAGTGACCTCTTCGGGGCTTTGTTAAAATATTCCGGTTTTTCTCACCGTACTATAGTACGCCTCGAAACATCCTCATATTTTGCCTCGAATTTGGTGCAATGCTTAAATTCTATTCGGGGTTTATAAAATTATATTTAAAGAGAAAACCGGCGCATCTGTAGCAGATGGCCGGTTTTCGTTTCAGGAGTCAGCGCGAGCAAATATGACTGAGTTTGTATGATGGCGAAATTAGTGAAGCTCGCTGTCCGTTCCTGATTTGCTGGCCACAATAACTGCTAGAAGCAGTAAAGCGGCCGTGACTGTAACAATGGATGCATGTTCGACTACGCGAACAAGTTCAGTAGCTTGCGCTACCAAAACTAGCATGCTCACTGCCCTGGAAGCTAAGGTTAGCCTTCCGGTTTTCTGTAGTACTTTGTGGTTAGTAGCCTTGGTGGCTTTAAAACTCACAAACAGAATCCCGAAAGCCACAGCTCCCAAGAAAATCAGGAACAGGTTCATATGACTCCTTTCTTCGCGCTTTTGTGAGGCGCAAAGAGGTATGAGAACCCCCTGTTAATTGTAAAGTTCAGTATTTAGTACCGCTACTTTTAGGTCTGGCAAAGCCAGCCCCCAAAAGTAGCTTTGGCCAATTTCTTTGTTAAAATGCTTTCGTTGATTCTCACCGTAGATCCACTACGGCTCGAATCATCCGCGCATTTTGTCGCGAACTTGGCTCAATGCCTAAATCCTGAAAATACGTTCCGCTATTCGGCGGAAGAAGCGAGTCCCTTTAATCGACATCGTCAACGCGGGGGACCTTGCAGTTTAATTAAATTTCTATGGGTTGTCAAACGCCCGTTTTAAGTGTTAAAATCTATTTAATATGTCTAAACAAAATGTGAGAAAAGTTATTATTATTGGTAGTGGTCCGGCAGGTTTAACCGCTGCTCTTTATGCAGCTCGCGCAGAGTTAAAACCTTTAGTTTTAGCAGGGCTTAACCCGGGTGGACAGCTTATGCAAACTACAGAGGTGGAAAATTTTCCCGGTTTCCCTCAAGGAATTATGGGTCCTGACTTAATGCAAAATATGATTAAGCAGGTTGAAAGGTTTGGTACGGAAATTTTAGCGGAAAATGTTGTAAAAGTAGACTTTGTAAATAGGCCATTTACCGTAACAACTGAAAAAGGTGAGTACAAGTGTGAGTCTGTAATTATTGCTACAGGCGCTGAGGCAAACTGGTTAGGTTTGCCAAATGAACAAAAACTTCGCGGTAAAGGGGTTTCTGCTTGTGCTACATGTGACGGGTTTTTCTTTAAAGGTAAGGACTTGGCTGTTATTGGCGGAGGAGACTCTGCAATGGAAGAAGCAATGTTTTTAACTAAGTTTGCAAACAAGGTTACCGTGGTGCACAGAAGACACGAATTTAAAGCTTCTAAAATCATGTTAACTAAAGCTAAAGCCAATTCTAAAATAGATTTTGTAACTAATGTTTTTGTGGTAGACGTGCTTGGAGAAACTGCTGTCTCGGGTTTAAAAATAAAAGACAATGAAACAGGACAAGAAAGAGACCTAGCTGTTCAAGGTGTGTTTTTGGCTATTGGTCACACCCCTGCCAGCAAGATTTTTAAAGAAGTGGGTTTGGAAACTGATGAGCGGGGTTATATGAAAGTTACTAACTATACCCATACTAGTATTCCGGGTGTTTTTGTTGCGGGCGACGTTTACGACTCTCGGTATCGTCAGGCGGTTTCAGCTGCCGGTTTGGGGTGCATGGCTGCCTTAGACGCGGAAAAGTACCTGGCTTCACTGGAAGGATAAAAATGAATAAAGAATTAGGAATTAAAATAACCGGTAAGGTTGTTAAGGGCATGGGGTATGGAAAAATTTTAGGTTTTCCAACGGCAAATTTAGACCGCAGGGGTTACGTTTTAAAAAAATTAAAAGTTAAGCTTGGCATCTGGTCTGGTGAAGCAGTAATTTTACCACCCCGCCGCAAGCGGCCCTCCCCTCCTAAATTAGGAGGGGAAAGAAGGAAGGTCTATCAGGCAGCGATAGTTATTGGTCCTTTGGACAAAAACAACCTGCCTAAAATAGAAGCGCATTTAATAGGGTTTAAAGGCAATTTATACGGAAAAAAAGTTGAATTGGTTTTAAAAAAATATTTACGCCCGTTTAAGAAGTTTAAAAATGTTGAAGATTTAAAAAAACAAATTATGTTAGATATAAAACAAATTAACCCCCGTTCGACCTGGTTTCGTCCGGGCAGGTAATTATTCTAAAAAGAATTAAGAAATAAAATATATGAAGCGCTTGGGACCTTACCTTATTTTTTTAGCCGCAATGCTTTGGGCAACTGACGCCCCCTTTAGAGTTCATTTAACCAAAGACTTAAACAGCAGCTTTATTGTTTTAGTGGAGCATTTTTTTGACGTTTTGGTAGTCTTGCCTATTTTACTATTTAATTTAAAAACTCTTAAAACTTTTAAACTTAAGCAGTGGTTGGCGGTTTTGTTTATTGCTGTTGGCGGTTCGGCCCTAGCCAGCATAGCTTTTACCCAAAGTTTTAGTTTTGTAAATCCTTCGGTAGCAATTCTGTTGCAGAAACTTCAGCCTTTAATTGCAATTGGTTTAGCTTCTACTTTGTTGGGTGAGAGAGCAGGGAAACATTTTTGGATTTTTGCAGGCCTTGCTATGGCTGGGGCTTACCTAATTTCGTTTCCGGGACTTAAGCCTGAAATTTTTCCGGGCGAACAGTTTAACCCCAACCTTTGGGGTGTAGGCTTAGCTTTAGTTGCAGCGGTTTTGTGGGGAGCCTCTACGGTTTTGGGTCGTTACATGCTTTCAAAAGTGGATTTTAAAGTTATGACAACTTTAAGGTTTTCCTTAGCTTTTGTGTTTTTGTTGCTACTTAACCTTTACAACAAAACCATTCCAGAACTTTCGAGCGTCTCAGGTAAGGACTGGTTTTATCTATTTATAATTGCCGTAACTTCAGGTGTGGTTTCTTTATTTATCTATTACAAAGGTTTGGCTTTTACAAAAGCTTCCATTGCCACTTTAGCAGAACTTGGCTTTCCCATGGCCGCAGTTTTAGTGAACTGGATATTTATTCCGGGCTCAGCTTTGGTTAAAGTTCAAATTTTAGGCATGGCAATTTTACTTTTGGCAGTATTCAACTTAAGTCGGGAAAACAACAACACCCCGGATGAACTGAGATTACCATAAAAATTAATTTACATGAGATTTCTGTGAATTAATGATTTAGTGATTGAGAAATCCAAAAATCAATGAATCAATATAATCAGAAAATTATATTGGTGGGTTTGACAATGACCGTAAAAGAGGGATAAAATGTAATGTTGATACACTTTTAAACATTAAATTTACAAATATGAAATATATAAAAACAGGCCTTTTATTTGGACTTTTTGTAGTAGTTGGTGTTTTAAGTCAAACTGATCAGGCACAAGCGCAATATTATGGGGGATACGATTATAACTATAACTATTACAATAACTATAATTACGGTAGAACCCCCAGTTTAAGCGTTGTTCGTGAAAACAATTTTGACAGTTATAACGTTACGGTTTCAAATGCAGACATTAACTCAAGAGTGGTTTTGTATGCCCGTTTGCAAGGTAGTACTTTATGGTCCACTACAATTGACCCAATTGGTTATACTGACCAGTCTGGTTATTTAAGAACGACTGTTTCAAATTTAGGTTTAAATAACAACAATGTAGAATTTAAGATTTCGGTAAATGGTACAGAGTCAACGGTTGTAAGTTCAGGCAATTACGGTGGGTGTAATTATAATTGCGGAAGCCCAACAGGTTTGTCTTTAAGCCAAAATACTTTAACTCTTGCTGTTGGTCAGACACAAACAGTTACAATCAATAATAACTATAATTACAACTATAATAATAACTTTTATATTGCTTCCAATTCAAACTCTTCAGTAGTTTCAGCAAATGTGTCCGGGAGCCAAATAAATTTGTATGGGTTAACAAATGGTAACAGCACAATTTCTGTGTGTGTCAGTGGTAATATTTATTTAAACCAAGGCTGTGCCACTTTGTATGTTACTGTTTCGGGTGGTGTTGTAGTTGGAAATATTACTTTCAGTCAAAATAATATAAATTTAAGCGTCAATCAAAATACTAACGTAAGCATTTACCATAGTGTTTTCGGTGATGGTGCGTTTTATATATCTTCAAATTCCAACTATCAAGTTGTAGAAGCAAGTATTTCCGGGAGTACTCTATATTTAACCGGTAAGTCGCAAGGTTCTGCTACTTTGAGTGTGTGTAAATATAACACTGTTGCTTGCGGACAACTTTATGTCATGGTCAATAGTAGTGGTAGCGGAAATTATGGTTATTTAACTTTTTCACCAAGTAACCCTACTGTTTCAGTAGGTCAGACGCAAACGGTGACAATCTATAATAACAATAACTATTACAATAACAGCTATTATATTTCTAATAACACCAGCCAAGCAGCCGTCACCGCTTCGGTTTCCGGCAATATTTTGAGCCTTTACGGTTTAAATGCTGGCAATGCTAATATTACAGTTTGTCAAACTTCAGGGAATATGAATTGTTCAGTCATTTACGTTACAGTGACAGGCAGTGGACAAGGCTACGGCAGTTTGTATTTTTCAACTACTTACTTACCTCAACCGTCAATTGGACAGTATTACAGTCAGCAGTTAGTTGTAAGTGGTGGCAATTCTCCTTATAGCTATACTTTAACCAGTGGTAGTTTGCCTCCAGGTTTGTATCTTTCAACTTCAGGACAAATATACGGTACACCTCAAAGTAACGTTTTTTCCACTTTCTCAGTCAGGGTTTCAGACATTTACGGACGTAGTGCTACTCAAACTTTACTTCTAAATCCAATAGGAGGCAGTGGTGTTTTGGGTAGTAGTACATATCGTAACGGACAGTTAATTTCTGAAAATGGTACGGTCTATATAGTTTATAAAAACACTAAAACCGGATTTATTTCCGCGTATGTATTTAACGGTTTGGGCTATAGTTTCAACCAAGTGGTAAATGTTGGTTATACAGGTTTGTTGGACAGTGGTTATACAGTTTCTTCTAAAGACGCTTCTCATCCTTGGGGCGCTTGGATTAAAAGCGGACACACTGTTTACTTTGTCCATGAACTTGGACTTATTCCCGTTCCATCTTATGACGTATTTTTAAACAACAATGGTCAGGATAACTTGGTTGTTTCTGCAAATTCTTACGACTTTGTAAGACCAATGCTTTCTCCTATGGTGTATAACGATTCTCGACTTAGGTAAAACTTAAGCATCACTATTTTTCTGGCCTGGCAGAGCCAGAGCCTAAAAAATAGCTTTGACCAATTTTCACTAAGTGACCCCTTCGGGGCTTTGTTAAAATATTCCGGTCTTTCTCACCGTACTAAAGTACGCCTCAAAATATCCTCATATTTTGCCTCGAACTTGGTTCAATGCTTAAGCTTTACGTGTTAATGTAAATGAGTTAAAACCCCACCCTGTACAGGGTGGGGCGGGATTGTTAAAATATATAAATGCAAATAAAACTGGTTCAGTTAAACATTTGGGCAGGGGAGCTTTTAGACAATTCAACAGCTTGGCTTAAAGAACAAGATCCGGACATTCTGTGTTTACAAGAAGTATACAACGAAACCAATGAAAGTTTTCCGGAAAAGTTTCGTCTTCTTTCAAAAGTACAGAAAGAATTAGGAATGCCTTTTGTAAGTTTTGCGCCGGCCATGGAATATGTAACTTTAGAAGGCAAGTTTGTTCAGGGTAATGCCATACTTTCAAAATTTCCCATCGCTTCTTTTAAGGCGCATTTTTTTGACGTGCCTTTTAAAGAATTTAAAAAAACTGACAACCCTGAGTATACACCCAGAAACGTACAAGAAGCACAAATAGACTTAAAGGGGAAAGTCTTAAATGTCTTTAATTTACACGGTATTTGGGGTAAGCACGGGGACGACACAGAAAGGCGCTTGTCCATGGTAGAAAAGATTTTAATGCTTATGAAAGACAAAACACCAAGTGTTTTGTGTGGGGATTTTAACGTTAACGAAAGAGTTTTGCTAAATCCGGAAAGTTTTGAAACTGAAGGATATAGGTGGAAAAAGACCCAAGCCATTCAAAATTTAGAAAAACATTTGGTTAATGTTTTTAGAGAAGAAAGAACCAGTTCTTTTAATTTATTGCATAAGGCTACCAACACAGGTTACGCTTTCGCGGTGGTGGATATGGTTTTTGTAAGCCCGGATTTAAAAGTTGTGTCCCACGCATGTCCCGATGTAAATGTCTCGGACCATTTACCCACAGTGGTTATATTTGAAATATAATAAATTCTTTATAAACAGTATTAGTTTAGGGTACTTAGTATAATTAGAATAAGTTCAATTAAAAAAATCCCCAAAAAGGGGATTTTTTTAATTTGTGGCTCTTTCTACGTACTCTCCGGTGCGAGTGTCTATTCTTAAAACATCGCCTTCTTTTATAAACATAGGGACGTCTACAGAAAGTCCGGTTTCCATAATTACAGGTTTGGTAACGTTACCACCACTGTTGCCTTTGGTGTCAGGTGGGGCTTCTTTAACTTTAAGTTCTACTTTAATTGGGAGTTCAACTGAAACTGGCTTGCCGTTGAAGCGCACAATTTGGACTTCAAAACTTTCTTTTAAAAACTCTTCCTGGTCTTGGGTAATTTCTTTAGGCATGTCTACGGTTTCAAAAGTTTCCTGGTTCATGAAGTGGGTGCCGTCCGTGTCTGCATAAAGGAAAGTTGCTTTTTCTTTGGTGACGTCAGCTTCGGTAACTTTTTCACCAAATTTAAAAGAATATTCTATTACTTTGCCGGTAATAATGTTTCTTAATTTGGTCTGCATGACTGGTTTTCTTTGAGCGGTACGCATGCGGTTGGACCAAATTATTTGCCAAGGCTCATTGTTGTACATGAGTATGGTGCCGAGTTTGAGGTCAGAAATATCCATAAATTAATTTAATGATTGACCAAAATTGACATGATTGAATGATTTAAATCAATCAAATCAGTAGCTGCCGAGCAGAACGAATTTACTTCGGCTGCGAGGCAACAAATGAAAGGAAGGTGGGGATTGGGAAGGGGAAACCTTGGTTTCCACTCCCAGGAAGCTTATGCTGCAACAAAAGGTAAAAGTGCCATATGCCTGGCTCTTTTTAAAGAAGCCGTCACCATTCTCTGGTGCTTTGGGCAGGTGCCGGTGCGGTTATGGCTTAAGATTTTAGCATGAGGTGACATAAACCTTCTTAGGGTTTGAGTGTCTTTGTAATCAACTGTAGAAAGTTTATTTGAGCAGAAGTAGCACTGTTTTTTTACTTGAGGTTGGGAGGTGTTGTTATTATTTGGACGCATAAGTTAAATGAACATAAATAATTAAAATTAAGTAAAATTGCACATAAATTGAGGATCCAAAATTTTATTTAATTCTGGCAATTATGTCAATTTTGTTCAATTCCTTTTTAAACAAAGTTTAAAAAGGAATGTCTTCCACGTTAATGTCTTCGCCTTGTTGAATAGTTGGAAGTTCGTCAACAACTGTGTTTGAAGCTTGGGACATAGAGCCGTTGTCAGAGAAGTTTGAAGCGGCGACAGGTTTAGTGCTTGGGGAAGTGGCTTGAAAACCGCCTCCGGAGCTACTGCTAGAATTTGAGTCTAGCATAATCATGTTGTCGCAAACTATTTCTGTACGGTTTTTCTTTTGACCGTCTTGTCCGTCCCAGGTGCGAGTTTGGAGTCTGCCTTCAACATAAACCCTGCGGCCTTTTTTTAGGTATTGAGCTGCAATTTCGGCAAGTTTTCTCCAGAGTACTACGTTGTGAAATTCCACTTGTTCTACTTTTTGACCCGTGGCTTGGTTGGTGTAGACGTAGTTGGTGGCTATTCCCAAAGTGCAGACTGCGGCTCCGGCCGGGGTGTTGCGTAGTTCAGGGTCGCGAGTTAAGCGGCCAATAATCATGACTTTGTTTAAATCCATATGTTTAAGAAATTTTTAATAATTAATTTCTAATTTTTAAATAATTTATAAAATTATAAAATTAAAAATTCAAAAATTACTTTGTTAGGTCTTCTGACAAAGCGGCTTCAATTTTTTCTTCTAAAGCTTTTTCGTCTAACTCAACTACTGGCATGACAGGCTTCTTGTTTTCTGTAGGTTTACTTTCGGTTTTGCCTTCAACACTTTCCGGAATATTGCGTTTGCCCATTTTAGCCTGAGCAATTTTGTCTTTTTCCATTCTTTCAAAGTGCTCTTCCAGGTTAATTAAAATGTAGCGCACAATGTTCTGATCTTGGGTGCGAATTTTTGCGTCTAGTGCGTTTACTTTATTAGCCGGAATAGAAAAATTCACCACAACATAGTGACCGTTGCGGGTTTTCTTAATTGGATAGGCTAATTTCTTTTTTCCTAACTGCTCTTCTTTGACTTCAGTGCCGCCAAAGTCTTCTACGAACTTTAGAATTTGGCTGGTGATGGCTGGTACGTCCGGGTCAGCAATGTGGCTGCCCAAAATGTACATAAGCTCATATCGTGGCATAGAAAGTTTCCCTTTCTATCCCTAAGGCTAAAAGGCTTTAGGGAATATGTTAAAGCTATTAAATTTCCCTTATTTTACTACATATTCTTGAATCTGTCACTATTGACTAAATGTAAAATTTTAGGTATAATATTCAGTCATCAAAGGAGGGTGACGGACAATGAGTGAAGAAAGGCTTTTTAGGAATTATCAGGCAAGGCAGCGTGCAAAGGACGAAATGTGGGCAGCTGATCGCGCTGTAAGAGCATGGCGGGATAATCAGGATCCCAGTGGTTTTTTGGATCTTCGACTTTATCTTGCAACCAAGACGTCTTTCGGAAAGTGGGAGGACTATAGCGTTTCCGGGTGGGGGTGTGTGTTGAGCCCTGCTTTGACCGCCCAAGAATACGCGGCCATGAAAGCGGCGTGGCTGGAAACGGAGGCCGGGAAGGCTTGCACTTGGAGAATCGAGTCAGATTGGCTATAGGCCGCGCTTGCCGGAACTATCGTGCAGTTGGGCAATAATCGACGAGCTCCGCTGCAGACGACGGGTGCGCCGACGGTTCAAGGAGGGCCGGTCCCAATGAGGCGCGAAGTCATCAAAGAATCATAGAGCAACGTTCAACCTGGTTTCAGGTGGCGTTGCTCTTTTTCTATGCTAATTTTTTACAGTCTTAGTTATTAAACAAAAAGTGAACTACATCACCATCGTTGATGATGTATTCTTTGCCTTCAACTCTTAACCAGCCTTTACTTCTTGCGCCGGGGTAGCCGTTTGCTTCCAGGAGTTTGTCCCAAGAAACTACTTCTGCGCGAATAAAACCTTTTTCAAAGTCTGTATGAATTTTACCTGCCGCCTGGGGAGCTTTGGTACCTTTTTTACAGGTCCATGCTTTAGACTCTTTAGGTCCGGCGGTAATAAAAGTAACCAGGCCTAAAGTTTCGTAGGCTTTTTTTATAATTTTATCTAAGCCGGATTCCGGCAGTCCAAGTTCTTTTAAATATTCCGCTCTTTCTTCGTCTGTCAGTTGTGCAAGTTCGGATTCCAGTTGAGCGTCAATGTTAATTGATAATTTGCTGATTGGCTGATTTTCTGATTGGTTGTTAAATTGTTTTGTTGTTAAATCAAACTGGCTATTGGCAACAAAAAGCATGGGTTTAGTTGTGAGTAGCTCAATGTCTTTACTTGCTTCCTTTTCTTCTTCAGTTAAGCTTACGGTGCTGGCCATTTCACCTTTTTCTAAAACTACTTTGTATTTTTCTAGAACTTGTTTTTTTACAATCATTTCTCTGTCGCCGGAGCGGGCGTTTCTGGAAACTGTTTCTAAGCGTTTGTCCACGTTTTGTAAGTCTGCTAGTTGGAGTTCTATTGCAATAGTTTCCATATCCCTTTGCGGGTCAACCGAACCGTTTACGTGAATAATGTCTTTGCTTTCAAAAAACCTTACTACTTCTAAAATAGCATCTACTTCGCGAATATGGCTTAAAAATTTATTACCTAAACCTTCACCAGTTGAAGCGCCTTTAACTAAGCCGGCTATGTCTACGAATTCTATAGTAGTAGGCACGACTTTTTCACTATTTTCTAACACAGCTAATTTAGCCAGTCTTTCGTCCGGCACAGCCACCACTCCCACGTTGGGGTCAATGGTAGCAAAAGGGTAGTTGGCGGCTTCTACCTGGGATTTAGTTATGGCGTTAAAGAGTGTGGACTTGCCTACGTTAGGTAGACCTACAATTCCGATTTTGAATGACATGAGACTACAAGATTAATACACTTAACAATTTACAATTGACTTTTGACTGTTTATTAACAGTAGGCAGTATACAGGAAAAAGTATGGAGTGGGAACAGGGTTGTTGTCAGGTTGACTAAGCATGAGTTTAGTCGTAGTATTGGTAATTAGGAGGCAGGCTAAGGCTTGTCGACAATTTGAAAGAGAGGACAGAATCCATGACGAACCTGGCTGATGTAATGATCAGCGGCGCTGTGCGCCAGAGGTTTTCTTTTCATCTGAGGGAGGTAGGCCGTAATAAGATCTGCGCGGGCTTTCCTGTCCGTGCTCGTCTGAACCGTACCGGCTGTCAGCGCCGACGGCACCATCATAAGTGTGATCTCCGGACTCGCCATAACCGGAAGTAGGGGAGCATATGAACGCTGACAGAGCAAATGCTGCGTCGTTCATGGCGCGGTATCGATCCGATCGGATCGATGGTGACGCTGCAAACAATCATCGCCCTGTGACAACACCGGTGACACAGGCCGCCGCTCGGAATGCTTTTCATGATCTCTTCCGAGAAAGGCCTTCGTTTACGCCTCCCTTGAAAGGGGGGAACGGCAAACCAGCTGGCAAGTAGCCCGACATGAGCTTGTGAGGCTCCGAGGGGTAGTAACGCGCGCGTTGCTGCCCCTTTTTCTATTAACCTAAATTTTGGTATTATTACCTATATGAATATAGACACAAAGATTTTTAAAGCCTATGACATTCGGGGTATTTACCCAACCCAAATAAACGGAGAATTGGTCTACGAAATTGCCCAAGCTTACGCCCATTTTTTAAAGCCTAAAACCGTGGTGGTGGGCAGGGACATGAGGCTTTCCGGAGAAGAATTTCGTGACCAAATAATTAAAGCTTTAACCGACGCAGGGGTGAATGTTATAGACATTGGCCTGGTTTCAACTGACCAGTTGTATTTTGCGGCCGCTACTTTAAAAGTAGACGGAGGGATTCAAATTACAGCCAGTCATAACCCAAAAGAATATGCAGGCATGAAAATGGTTAGGGAAAAAGGCATGCCTATTTCGGGAGACAGTGGAATTTACGAAATTAGAGACATGGTAGTAAGTGGAAAGTCCCGAAGGGGACCCTTTGGGTTCCAAAGTGAAAAGAAAGGGACCATAGAAACTAAAGAAATTTATGAAGATTATTACACTTACGTTTTAAAGCATTTTGAATATCAAAATTTTAAACCTTTAACCATAGTTGCTAACACCAACTTTGGCATGGCTAATCCGGCAGTGGAATATTTGCAAAAGGTTTTGCCTGTAAAGTTTTTAAAAATAGTTAATAACACCATCGACGGTACTTTTCCTAAAGGCAGGCCGGACCCGCTAGTTTCAGAAAACCGGGGAGAAACAATTGAAGAAATAAAAACTTTAAAGCCGGACTTAGGTGTAGCTTGGGACGCCGACGCTGACAGGTGTTTCTTTTTTGACGAACAGGGTAAGTTTGTCACCCCGGCTTACATTAACGCACTTCTTTCTAAGTATTACATAGAGAAATTTTCCGGCGGAAAAGTTATTCATGACACCAGGGTGGTTAGGGTCATTCAAAAAGCAGTTAAGCAGGCTGGGGGAGAAGCGGTTATGAATAAAGCGGGGCACTCTTTTATTAAAGAACGCATGATAAAAGAACAGGCAGTCTTTGGTTCAGAGACTTCCGGACATTATTATTTTAAAGATAATTTTTATTTGGATAACGGACTTTTTCCTTTTTTAGCAGTGTTGGACATGCTTTCAAAGGAAAATAAAACTTTCAGCGAAGTTTTAAAACCCATGCGTGAGAAGTTTTTTGTTTCAGAAGAAATAAATTTTAAAGTACAAACAGAAAATATTTTAGAAGAGTTAAAACAAAGCTATAAAGACGCAGAGGTAGACTCAACTGACGGGTATAGTTTTAACTACCCAGATTGGCGGTTTAACGTGAGAAAGAGTAATACGGAAAATTTACTTAGAATAAATATAGAAGCAGACAGTGAAAAGTTGCTTGAAGAAAAAACTAAAGAAGTAAGTTTGTTAATAAAAAAATTAGGCTAGAAAAGGCGAAACGGACAACCCTGTGCAGGGGTTGTCCGTTTTTTGGCTCACGAAGCCTGGTGAAGGAGAGCCTTTCGGCTTACAACGCTAATGGCGAGGTGGCCATTTTCAGCTTCGGGTTGGTTCCCTTTTTTGTTTTTGGCGATGGCAGTGACTGCGTCCCCAGACACTTTCACTGATCCGGGAATCATCCAAAATCCGTTCCATGGTCTGCCTTCGGAGATGCGAGACCGTATTTCGCACGCCAGTTGTTTTGCCCGGATGGATCCGTCCGATACGACGGTAACTTCAAACATTTCCGGCCATTGAAACAATTCCATTTTACCCCCTCCTCTCTCAAACAAACAATCGGCACGCTATGTTTATAGCAGGCCGATTTTTTGTTTGACTTCCAAAAGTGTTGTTTGGGCAACGGCGCGGGCTTTTTCTGCACCCTCGCCTAAGACTTCTGCAATGTAGTTTGGTTTTGCTAGCAGTTCTTTTTTCTTTTCCCTGAATTCTGCAAAGTATTCAATAATATTTTTAGCCAAAGTTTCTTTGAGTTCGCTGTATTTTAACTTACCAGAATTTTGAGCTTCACTGAAGTATTTTACACTTTCTGCTGAACCAAAATGCGAAAGTAAAAACATTAGGTTTTCTTCACCGGGTGACTTCTTGCCGACTTCAGAAGCGGTTACTGCTTTTTTTATTTTACGGGAAATTTCTGTAGGGGAGTCGTCTAACATTAAAGCTTCGTCACCTGTTTTACTCATTTTTTTCGTAGGCTCGGTTAAGGACATAATCCTTAAAGATTTTTTTAAAAAGGTGTGAGGTTCAGGAAAAGTTTGACCAAAGCGGTTGTTAAACTTTCTTGCTACTACTCGGGCAAGTTCTACGTGTTGGGTTTGATCCTCGCCCACGGGGACTGACTCCGGTTTGTAAATGAGAATGTCAGCAGCCATTAACGAAGGGTAGGTTAAAAGCCCGGCGTTGATATTTTTGGCGTTTTGTTTAGACTTGTCTTTAAACTGGGTCATTCTTTCCAGTTCAGATATTGGGGTTAAGCAGTTAAACAGCCAGGCTAAAGTCGCGTGTTCTAAAACGTGGTTTTGTAAAAAGAAAGTACTTTTTTTAGGGTCAATGCCTGAGGCCAGGTATTCTGCCGCAACTTCAAGTGTAGTTTTTTTAAGCTCTTTAGGTTCAAAAGGCGTGGTAAGGGCGTGTAAGTCGGCAATAAAGAAAAAACAGTTAGTTTGGCTGTCTGCTTGGATTTCTACAAACTGTTTTAAGGCTCCTAAGTAGTTGCCAACATGTAAGTTTCCTGTAGCTCTTATACCGGAAAGAATGGTTTTTTGCTTCATATAAAAATAGTATATCAAAAAATCCCGCCCCTCGTAAGAGGCGGGATTTTATTTAGATTTCTATGATTACGGGAAGGATCATTGGCCGTCTCTCTGTTTTTTGGTAGAGATATTCGCCAACTTCGTCGCGAATGACGTTTCGTAGGTAAGCCCAGTTTGGTTCTAACTTTTCTTTACCTTTGGATTCAACAAGTTTTCTAACTTCATGTTTGACTTCACGAATTAGGTCATCGTTTCCTTTCATGTAAATAAAGCCACGAGAAATAATATCCGGTTGGTTAATAAGTTTACCACTCCTGCGGTCTAGGGTTAGTATTATTACAAACATACCGTCTTGTGCCATGACTTGTCGGTCGCGGATAACTACTTCACCTACGTCGCCAATTCCCAGTCCGTCAATAAACACGTAACCGGAAGCAATTTTACTGTCTTCAACAATTTTGGCTTCTTGAGCGGTGGTAAGTTCCAAAATTTGTCCGTTGTCTAAAGCAAAGACTTGGTTTTCAGGAATACCCATAACTTTACCCAGTTCAGCGTGAGCGGCAATCATGTAGTGTTCTCCATGAATTGGCATGAAAAACTTAGGCTTGGTTAAAGACATCATGAGTTTTAGTTCTTCTTGGTGGGCGTGTCCGGAAGTGTGAATGTCTAAAATTTTGCTGTAAATAACATGAGCGCCTAAACGGGTGAGGTTGGAAAGTACAACACCAACAGCGCGTTCGTTACCGGGAATAGGGGAAGCAGAAACGACAGCGGTGTCACCCTTTTTAATTTTAACGGTTTTGTGGTCGCCTCTGGCAATACGTGAAAGCCCGGCGGCTTCTTCGCCTTGGCTACCGGTGGTTAAAACAACAATTTGGTTGTCAGGGAATTTTTTAGCAACTTCTGACTTAATTACTATTTTGGGTTGGATTTTTAAATAACCCAAAGACAAAGCAGTTTCAATGGTGTTAACCATGCTTCTGCCGGTTACTATAACTTTGCGGTTAAACTTAGCCGCGGAGTTAAAGAGTTGTTGGATACGGGAAACGTTGGTGGAAAAAGTTGCAAAAACTATTCTACCTTTGGCTTCTGCAAAAATTCGGTCAATGGTATTTCCCAATTCGCGCTCGCTCACACAGTAACCGGGCTTGGTGGCGTTAGTGGAGTCAGACATTAAAAGCAAAACGCCTTCTGCGCCAAATTTGGAAATTTTGTCGAACTCGGTTGGTTTGCCGTCGGCAGGGGTGTGGTCAAACTTCCAGTCAGTCGCGTAAATAATTTGTCCAACCGGAGTAGTAATTGAAAGACCCATGCTGTCAGGAATGTTATGGTTAAGTCTAAAGAAACGAATTTTAAAACTGCCTAAAGACAAAATGTCGTCTTTTGCCAGTACGTTTATTTTAGTTCTGCCTAAAAGTCCAAATTCTTCCAAACGCTTTTTAATAAACCCTGCAGTAAGTGGCATGGTGTAAATTGGCGGGTCACCAATTTTTGGAATTATGTAAGGGATTGCACCAATGTGGTCCAAGTGACCGTGGGTAATAATTACACCGCGAATTCTTCGTTTGTTTTCTTCCAGCCATTTGGTGTCGGGAATAATGTAGTCAATACCGGGCATAGTGTCGTCCGGGAAGGCTAGGCCCATGTCAATAACTATGAGGTCGTCGCCATACTCTAAGACAGTCATGTTTTCACCGACTTCTTCTACTCCACCCATTGGAATAATCCTCAAATTTTGCCTGGAAGCAGTGTGCCTGCTGGTAGGGTTAATTTGAATTCCGACTGGTTTTTTTTCTTCGCTAGTAAAGGTAGCGTTGTCTATGAGCCGTTCTAAACGGTCTTCGTCACGGCCTAAAGGGGCTTTGTGCCCGGCAGGTCTTTGGTTTCTATGACCGCTTTTAGGGTCAAATGTGTGTTTCTTAATCATTTTTTAAACACAAAAAACTTTCCGACCTAAATTTGCGTTTTTTAGGTCAATTAATTTATTGCCAAAACATTTTTGGCGTAAGCTCTAACGAGTGGCTTGTTCAGCCGACCTGTAAGAGTGTGCTTCGCAATTAGCAAATAAAAACTTAAAAATATTTTTTAGGCTTTTATTTGTAAACTGTTTAAGTTGCTTAAAGCTTACTCATTTCTGTTATTATATCACACCCTCCAAACTTTGTCAAAGTTTTATATTGGTGGGCGTAGAGAGACTCGAACTCTCACGGCCGTTAGGCCACACGTACCTGAAACGTGCGCGCCCCGCACAAGTGGTGCCGAAGGAGGGACTTGAACCCTCACGATCTTGCGATCATACGCACCTGAAGCGTACGTGTATGCCAATTTCACCACTTCGGCCCCAACTGTGCGGGGTAAATATACCAGCTTCTCCGCCGTAACTTTAGTGAAGGCTGAGCTCCGCCACATGCCTGAATTGTTCCAGAACTTGCCGAGACTGAGTAAATTTAAAAGATTTTATCTGTGCTATTAGTGTGTCAGAAAAGATCCCTGCCTGCCGGCAGGCAGGTGCGGTTATTATTTCCAAACTCTTCGCTCTTCAATATACCATTCATTTACTCCAAAAAACCTGTAACTAGGCTCAAGCAGGGAAGTTCTTTGGAAGTTTTTGACTTTAGTGTCTAGAAAATAAACATATTGGGCCTGGGTAATAAACACAGCCGGGGTTTTGCTTAAAAACAAGCTGTAAAATTCTTCGTATTTGTTTTTTCTAATTTGAGTATTTGTTGTTGTTCTACCTTCAGTTAAAAGTTTGTCTATTTCTGAGTCTTCCAGTCCCGTGATGTTAATACCGGGATCTTTAATCTGACTGGAATGCCAGAGTACAAAAGGATCCGGGTCTTCGCTGAATTTTTGGGAAAGGATGAGCGTGTCAAATTGACGAGGGCGAATAACTTCCTCTGAAATTTGTTTGCTTGGTAAAACTTGGAGATTTACTTTTATATTCAGACTTTGCCAGGCATTAGAAATTATTTCCGCAGTTTTAACGTTTGCAGACAGGTCATTAGTGGTTAGGTTAAGTTCTAAAGTCTCATTTTTTTTGGTTCGAAAACCAGTGCTCGGGTCAACTATCCAGCCTAAAGTTTCCAATTCGTTCTTGGCGGTTTCCAATTCAAAGTTTGAGCTTAAGTCTAACTCTAAGCTTAAGTTTTTAAATACTGACAGGTTAGGCTTTTGAGCTTGAGAATTAAAAGCTGTAGAAATAATTTTGTCTTGGTCAATAGTTTTTGAAAGTACTTGTCTTAGACTAATGTCCTTTAAAAACTTATTGTTTAAGTTAAAATACAGCATTTGGTATTGAGGTATGGCCAAAGTAATTTTGCCCGATTCAGACCCTTTTTTTGTATCAGTTTTTAATTCTCCTGTACCCGTAAAACCAAAACCTTGAATTTGTCCGCTGTGAAGTGCGTTAAATAAACCTTCGTCCGAGTCAAAGAATTTAAAGGTCAAAGTGTCTATTTTTGACTTTCCTTCAAAGTAGTTAGAGAAAGAATTTAAACTAATACTTTGAATTTCACCGTTTGATTTTTTTATTTCTTTAATTAGGTATGGTCCCGTGCCTATTGCTTTGAGATTGTTTTCTGAAAGAGGGAAGCTGGCAGAGTCCGTTTTGTTCCAAACAAATTTGGGAAGTATTGGTTGAGTAAGGTTGGGTAAAAAGGGTCCCGCAACGTCTTTTGTAGTAAATCTGACAACGAAATCAGAAAGTTTTTCTACATTGGTAGAAAGCCAAGTATTTCTGTTGGGGCTTTTAAAACTAGGATCTTTTAAAATTTGAAAAGTGAAAATAACATCTTCAGCGGTAAAAAGTCTGTCATTATGCCATTTAACATTCTTTTTTAAGTTTACGGTATACTGTTTTTGATCCTCGGAAATTTCCGGTAGGCTTTCTGCTAAGTCAGGAACAAGTGAGCCTTCGGCATTGTATTTATAGAGCCCAGAATAAACTAATCGAGTTAAACTTAAGTCAGTTTCGGAAAAAGCCAATACCGGGTTTATGTATACTGGTTGACCTTTAAGTCCTTCTGTATAATTTCCACCGAAATCTGGGGCGGTTAAAGTTTGGTTATAGTAAGCGTTGCGTAAAGAAACATAAAAAGTAATTAAAGCAAGCAAGGCAAGAACGCTTAAAACAATTTTTTCTTTTTTGCTCATTAAAGAAAAAACTTTCCTGAAGGAGGAAAGGCGGGCGGTTTTAAGTGCTTTGGTTCCTGCTAAGATTTGCTTACCAAAGCTGAAAAAATTGTTGGTAGTTCCGTTCATTTTTATCCGATAAAATTTCTAAAGAAATTTTTACTTATACTGGCTTTTTTGAATTCGGATGTTTCAAAAAAGGATTGTTCGGGCTTATTTTACAAATAAAAAGCTAATGTTAATACTAATAAAAAGAATGCCGGAGACAATTGTTGCGTAAAAGAGCCATTTTTCAAACCCGCGTCTAGTTTGGACTATATTACCTGCGCCACCAAAAACATTGGAAAGACCGGAGGATTTGTTTTGTAAGGAAACAAAAATAATCAGTAAAACCATGACTAGAATGTTTGCAAACTGCAAGATTTGACGCATAAATTGAAAGTTTTTTACTTGGAATTCTAACTGGTGAATTATAACTAAAATTACCGGTTTAAGTCAAGAAGCAAGACAGAATTAACCTAATCTCTAATTGTCCTAATTATTCAAAAAAATGCAAAGAAAGTTTTTAGGTTAATTAGTAATTAGGTCAATTAGAATAATTTTTAAAGGTTTTGTTTAATAGTGAGAGCGAGTTTTTCTCCCACCACTGCTTTTAGTTCTTCTAAAGAAGCCTTTTTTATTTCAGCAACTGTTCCAAATTTGGTTTTAAGTATCTTTTTAGTTTTTGGTCCTACACCTGGTAAGGTATCCAGGGCAGAAGTATAAGCTTGTTTGCTTCTTAAGTTTCTGTGGAAAGTTATTCCAAACCTGTGAGCTTCGTCCCTAAGTCTTTGTAGAAGCTGTAGGGCCGGTTGGTCGTGTGAAAGTATAATGGGTTGTTTTTTCCCCGGAACAAAAATTTCTTCCAAGCGTTTTGCCAGTCCTATAACTTTTAACTTTTCACTTTCTTGCCCTGAGCTTGTTGAATGGGCAACTTTCAACTTGCTTAATGCGGCTAATGCCGCATTAAGCTGACCCTTGCCTCCGTCTACTACTATTAAATCCGGCAATGGCCACTTACTAAGCTGGTCAGGCTGATTAGCTGATCTGCTGATCAGGCTGTGTGTGAGTCTTCGAGTAATAATTTCACGCATCATACTAAAGTCGTCAGGAGTCTCTTTAATTTGGACTTTAAATTTTCTATATTCTGACTTTGCTGCTAGTCCGTTTTTAAAAACCACCATACTGGCAACCGGATTAGTACCTTGGGTGTTGGAAATATCAAAACATTCAATTCTTTCGGGAATTTTTTTAAGACCTAAGACCTCTTGAAGTTGTTTTAAAGCGCGGCCAATTTTGTCTAAGTGGCCTGCTCTTTCTGTTAACCAGTTTTTCAAATGTTCTTTAGCATTAAGAGCGCTGGTTTTTAAAAGACTTAATGCTTTACCTTTTTTAGGTACAGAAATTTTAACACTCTTACCAAAACGTGCTTTTAACAAATTTTTAACAACTTCGACATTGCTAACTGGTAGATTTAAATAAATTTCTTTAGGAATGTCGCTAGTTTCTAAGTAGTATTGTTCTAAAAAGGTTTCTAGAATCACTTGTTCTTTGTTACTTTCATTTTCTTTAGTTTGCTTTGAGTCATAAACAAAATTTTCTTTGCCTACAAGCTTACCTTCTCTGACTTTGAGTAAGTTTACACAGTAAAAACCTTCGTCGGAGCTAAAGGAGGCAAGGTCCCAATTAACTTTATTTGCAAAAATTACGCTTTGCTTTTCGCTTAAAAGTTTTAGGCTTAAAAATTGGTTTCTAAGTCTTGCTGCGGTTTCAAAACGTTTTTTTTTGGCGGCGCTGAGCATTTCTTTTTTTAAGTCATGCATGGCGCCGGCAATGTTACCGGAGAGAAATTGTTTAATTCTTTCTAAGTGAGTTTTATATTCGTCTAAGCTAATTTTGCCGAAGCATACACCAGGACAACGGTGGAGGTGGTAGTAAAAACAAGGTTTTTGGGAAACTTTTTCAGCGCTACAGTAAGGGAAGATTCTTCTTACGGTTTGGAGAGTTTCTCGGATTTTCAGTGCAGATGTGTACGGTCCAAAATAATCAGACTTGTTGTTTGTTATTTTTGATCTGGAATTGGCTTTGTATTTGATATCTGCCTGCCCGCCGAAGCCTTGGCGAAGGAGGGGTTCTTGGATTCTTCTTGTTATGTTGATTTGAGGGATTTGGGTGGAGTAGTCTAAAACAATAAACGCGTAAGATTTGTCGTCTTTAAGTTCAATGTTGTATTTAGGCTTGTGGTTTTGGATTAGGGTTCTTTCTAAATACAAACTTTCCAATTCGGTGTGGACTACAGTGTAGTCTAAGTCAGTTGCCTCGTTAATTAAAAAAGGAATTTGAACCCTGGTGTCAGTACCCTTAAAATACTGGTTAACTCGGTTTTTAAGGTTTTTAGCTTTGCCAATATAAATAACCTCACCGGATTTGTTTTTAAAAAAATACACTCCGGGCTGGGTGGGTATAGACTTTAGTTTTAGAGTTATAAGGTTTTTCAAGTTATAAAGTTATTTAACAATTATTCTAATTATAGTAGGCTTGTAAATAAAAATCCAAAGCGACACTAAAATACGAATTACATGCGAATGACACTAATACTTAAATACTCTTCACAAAAGTCATGTTTTAAGCTAATATTGCAGGCAAGAATAGAGGTTGTTTAACAACCGGAAAGAGGGAATATGGACAGTAGGTTTGAGGGTAACAACGTATGTGTTGGCGGGGCGCTGGTTTGTGGTCTCGTCGTGGTTGGTCTGTTTCTTTGCGCACTGTACTTCGGCGCAAAGTTCGTTGGACAGTTGGGCATGAGCCACCCGTTCGCGGGATTGTAGAGAGGTGCTGGCATGGAAAACAGATCTTGGCGGATTTTTTTGTGGGTTGTGGTTGTGGTTACGGTTTTGGCGCTGGTATTTATGTCAGTCGCTTTGGCAAAGAATAATGAAGGCAGGCTCTTTCTCCTGTGCTTCAAAGTCCTTGCTGTGGTGACTGGCTACTTTGGGGAAGCTAATTGGCGACAGGGCAGTGGTAACAGCGCTCAGTCTCGTGACGGCAAACAGTGAGAGCTTGGCAAAACAGAAATCTATTTCCAGCAGTAATCCGGAGCCCCAGCGGGGCGGTTCGGATTAGCCGGGTGAGCAGCGCGCTACGAGCGCGATGTTTACCCGGTTTAATTTTGTCTTGTTTCTAAGTATTTCAATTATTTCTCTTATTTCTGGAGCGGGATAAACCTATTTTCCTTATAAGCTAAGAGCTATTGTCTATAAGCTGTCTTAGGCTCTTGCTCAACCCGTATTTTTGTGGTAGACTTTTTATCAGTTTGTTTTTTCTACAGAAACAAACATTACTTTACAGATATCTGCAGATTTTTATTTGAGTTTAGTTTTTTTAGAATAATTAGAACAATTTTTATGCGTGATGTTATCTCCATTCGCGGTGCGCGAATGCACAATTTAAAAAATATTAACGTAGACTTGCCTCGTAACAAACTTATTGTTATGACCGGACTTTCCGGGAGTGGCAAGTCTTCTTTGGCTTTTGACACTATTTATGCAGAAGGTCAAAGGCGCTATGTAGAAAGCTTGTCCGCTTACGCCAGGCAGTTTATTGGGCTTATGGACAAGCCCGACGTGGACAAGATAGAAGGTTTGTCTCCGGCTATTTCCATTGACCAAAAGTCTGCTTCTCACAACCCGCGTTCAACTGTGGGCACGGTTACGGAAATTTACGACTACATGCGTCTTTTGTGGGCGCGTATTGGCGTACCTCACTGTCCGGTTTGCGGCAAAAAAATTCACGGTCAAACTTTGCAGGCTATGACCGACCAGCTTTTGGCTTTGCCTTCAGGTACAAAATTGGTTTTGCTTGCCCCGTTTATTAAAGATCAAAAAGGGGAGCATAAACATATCTTTGAACAAATAAAAAAGGCCGGTTTTGCCCGTGTTCGAGTTGACGGGACTGTTATGGATCTTTTTGAAGCCATGGGTCTTAGTTTAGACAAACAAAAAAAGCATAGTATAGAAGTCGTGGTTGACCGGGTGACAGTTTCCACTGAAGAAAAGGGGCGTTTGGCGGAAAGTTTGGAAAAGGCGGCTGACTTGGGCGACGGTTTGGTTTTAGTTTCCAAAACAGACAGTAAGGACGCTGACATTGTGCTTTCCCAAAAATATGCCTGTCCGGACGGACATGTGCAGTTAGCCGAACTTGATCCTAGGGATTTTTCTTTTAACAGTCCTCACGGTGCTTGTCCTGAGTGTAAAGGTTTGGGTACCAAGCTTACAGTTGAGCCTGACTTGGTTATACCTAACCCAAAACTGACTTTGGCTGAAGGCGCGGTCAGGCCTTGGAGTAAAACCACTTCTAGGCAAAGCTGGTACATGAAAATTTTAGAGTCTGTAGCCAGGGAGTTTGGCTTTTCTTTAAATACGCCTGTAAAAGATTTACCGAAAAAATATTTAGATATTGTGCTTTATGGTACCGGAGATAAAAAAGTACACATGGTTATTGAGTCCACCACCAGTAATTCTAAAATAGACACTTATACTCCCTTTGAAGGCGTACTTTCTTATTTAGAGCGAAGATATTTGGAAACCGACTCAGACTACATGCGCAGCGAAATAGAAAACTATATGCGGATTCGTCCTTGTCCGGTGTGTAAAGGTAAAAGGCTGAAAGCGGAAGTTTTGGCTGTGACTGTTGGTCAAAAGGGCATAGTGGACGTTTCGGGTATGACCATAGAATCTGCCAGCAAATATTTTACCGAACTTTTAAAACAGCTTTCTCAAAAAGACCAGGCCATAGCTAAGCAGGTGTTAAAAGAAATTAACGCCAGGCTTTCTTTTTTGCTGAACGTTGGCCTTTCTTATCTTTCTTTGGACCGTACCGCCGACACGCTTTCCGGTGGGGAAGCTCAGCGCATACGCTTGGCCACGCAAATCGGCAGTGGACTGACTGGCGTTTTGTATATATTAGACGAACCTTCTATTGGGTTGCACCAACGCGACAATGGCAGGCTGCTTAAAACTTTAAAAGATTTAAGAGACTTAGGGAATACGGTTATAGTAGTAGAGCATGACGAAGAAACTATTCGTGAAGCTGATTGGGTCGTAGACATTGGCCCCGGTGCGGGCAAGCACGGTGGGGAATTGGTTGGCGAAGGTACCCCAAAAGATATTGAAAAAAATAACAAGAGTTTTACTGGATTGTATTTGTCAGGGAAAGAAAGTATAGAAGTACCTAAGCGCAGAAAACCGGGTAACGGCAAAAAACTTTCCATAATCGGTGCTGAAGAATTTAACTTAAAAAATGTAAACGTAGAAATTCCTTTAGGGAAGTTCGTTTGTGTTACCGGTGTTTCCGGCAGCGGCAAGTCCACTTTGTTAAACGATATTTTAGCACGGGCTTTAAACCGGCATTTTTGGGGAACCAAAGAAGAACCCGGCAAGCACAAGAAAATTTTAGGCTTGGAACATTTAGACAAAATTATTAACATTGACCAAAGCCCAATTGGTAGAACGCCCAGAAGTAACCCTGCTACTTACACAGGATTGTTTACACCTATTCGCGAACTGTTTGCCGAAACTAGGGAAGCCCGCATGCGCGGTTACAAAGCCGGCAGATTTAGTTTTAACGTAAAAGGCGGGCGTTGTGAAAAGTGCGCCGGTGACGGGGTTATTCAAGTGGAAATGAACTTCTTACCTGACGTGTACATTACTTGTGAAGAATGTAAAGGTAAGCGTTATAACCGCGAAGCTTTGGAAATACATTATAAAGAAAAAACCATTGCCGATGTTTTGGAAATGACGGTGGATGAAGCTAAAGTTTTTTTTGCCAGTATTCCCCAACTTTATAAAAAAGTGGAAGTGCTTTCCCAAGTGGGTTTGGGCTATATGCACTTAGGTCAAAATGCCACCACACTTTCCGGGGGTGAAGCTCAGCGTATAAAGTTAGCCACTGAACTGTCACGTGCTTCTACCGGCAGAACTTTGTATTTGTTGGACGAGCCTACTACGGGTTTACATTTTGCGGACGTAAAAAGGCTGATTCACGTACTTAATAAGCTTGTAGAAAAAGGCAACACTGTTGTAGTTATTGAGCATAACTTAGATATGATTAAAACTGCAGACTGGATAGTAGACATGGGTCCCGAAGGCGGGGATAAGGGTGGTACTTTGGTAGCCGCCGGAACGCCGGAAGACGTGGCAAAAGTTAAGTCGAGTTATACGGGACAGTATCTTAAAAAAATATTATAGAATTATTCTAAGTACGCTAATTACTCTAATTATTCTAAAATAGATTTAGGACAATTAGAACAATAAAAAACAGCCCGGACACCTCTGGAGTGAACCAGAGGGCCGGGTTGTTTTGTTGCACGCGGCCAAAAGTTGGCCGCGTGCTACTTCTTGCGGTTCTTCCGCCACGCGGCAAACCCAATTGCCGCCACGCCGGCGCCCATGAGGCCGATGGTGGCCGGTTCGGGCACTTCGGAAGGGGTGCTGCCGTCGGTCGGTGCGCAGTTGTTGTCACTGCAGTCGGTGGCTTGGGCGAAATTCACGGAGCTAAGCAGAATCGTCAATGCGGTTGTGAGGAGAAGTTTCCTCATAGACACCTCCTAGTGTCGGCTGGAACAACGCCATTTTTTAGGGCTTGCGATGAAACATGCAAGACCTTTTGACCCACAAGAAAATGAGTCCCTCTTTATGATTGATTTCGTATTCTACTACTTTTAGGGGTGGGTGTCAACCCAGTAATACAACATTTGATATTTAATAAAAAAATAGTGTTATGAAATATTAAGCTTTGTATAAGCATGTGTTTTTGTATAAATATAAAATCAAATGTTGATATACTGGGTCAACCTTCTTATGTTAAAAGAAAAGAGCGAACCGTCACGTGACTGCGGTTCGCTCTTTTTGCGTTGTTAGGCGCTCTTGTTACTCCCGCATGGAGCGGAAGTCTAGAGCTTGTTGTTGCGTCGACGTCGGTGGAGGAACAGCAGGCCTCCGAGACCTGCGCCCATGAGTACGTACGTGCCGGGCTCCGGAACTTCGCCCGGACGTTCATCGCCAAACAGGTACTGAGTGAATGTCACAGAGTTGAGCCTTGTTTGACCGTTGCTGCGTACGCGAAGAAGCGTTTGTTCCCATGCTCCGAAAGCGCCGACGTTGTCGCGTAGAAACGTTCCCGCCGCGTAAGTGTTGTCGTACCAGTGATCCACGGATCCGTCGCCGTGAAGCAGGGTTTCCACCGTATGTGGTGTTCCGGCAACGCGCGGAGTGAGGTCAAAGAACACAAACGTTTCAATCGCCGGTGCGTTGCTGTAGCGTTCGTAGCCGAGCAGAGAAGCGCCGAACAAGGATCCGTTTTGTGTACGCGGGTTGAGACCGTTGCTCAAGTTCTGCTGGAACATGTCGATGTTGGCGTTGGGATTGTCTTCGTAGCTCACCGACGCATAGGTTGAGCCGCTGTTGATGAAGATGCCGACCTCGGTGTTGGAATTCTGGGTGATGGTGATTGTGCCGTCGCCGTTGTCGGTAAACGTGCCGTCGCCGTATGTGGTCCACGTAAGACCACCGAAGTCAATGGTCGCGGCGTTGGCCGAGAGGGCCGCAACGGTCGCGAGAATCAAGAGAACGAGAAATTGCTTCATGACACCTCCGTGATGTGTCGGTTAGCACTACGCCTATTTTAGCCTTGCCTAAAAAATCCAAAGCAAGACTTTTTGCCTAACTAGTTATTAGGCCTCCTTATATAACGACTTATTAGTTTATAGTATTTCGGGCATGGGGTCAACCCAGTAATACAACATTTGATATTTAATAAAAAATAGCGTTGTGAAATATTAAGCTTTGTATAAGTATGTGTTTTTGTATAAATATAAAATCAAATGTTGATATACTGGGTCAACCTTGTTAGGTAAATAAAAAAAGCCCCACGCAAATCGACGATTTCGATATTGGTGGGTAACTTTTTCGTTTGGAACTCCTAAGGTTCCTCCTGGTTGTGTCGCGTGTGAGTTTGCTTCGCACCCAAGCTCGTCTTAACGACGAACGGGAATTAGCCCCAAAGGGGCCAGTGGCTTTACATTCAACCCTTTTTTAAAAGGATCTCCTCTACACACAACGGTTGTGGTTGTAAGATGCGTTTTCGGCGGTGCTCGCCTTGCGCACCTCATGATCTTGTTCCTCAAGCCTGCGCGGCTCGGGTGTCAATCACTTGTTGCGCGGCCTCCGAAGGGGGCGTGCTTGCGATGAGCCAGACTCGGCCGTTGGGATTGCTTGAATAACGGATGTTCAAACCCCTCCAGCCAAGACTTTCCATGCTCCTCCGAAGATCTTGGGCCTGTTCCAAGCCTTGTTTGCCGGCGCCGATTTGGACTTCTGCCGCGCCAGTTGTTCGGTCAATGTTCGGTTCTCGGTCAATCCCTTGTGAAAGCAGAAACTCCCTGAACTTTCCAACGAGCTCGTTTGGGGAATTCGCTTCAATTGGGATAACCTTGTTTATTCTGGAAGGCAGTTTCGCCTGTTGTGGTCGCTTGTTTTCCTTGGAGTGTGCCCAAAGGCAGTATCCGAGTATAACAAGCAGAAAGAAGCAAGCGCCGCCCACTATTGAGCCAACCAGAATGAGGTTGTTGGTGGGTTGTTTTGTTACCACTTTCGCTTCGCCCTTCGCGAGACCGTTGCTGTCCTTGGCCGGAGCTTCTTCACAGTCAGCCGATGCGGCTGACATGATGTCAAAGCTCATGGAACCGTTTGGACTATTTGGCCTTTGGAAGCAGGGCATTTTGCTTTGCGGAATGGGCAGGGGCCCACGCCGGACAGCAGTTTGCGCAGGCGGGGGAGGAAGGGCTTTCGCAACTTGGGGTTTTGCCTGTTTCTGAACTGGTTGTTCAACCTTAGGCGTTACTTTGGTTGCTATTTGCTTTTTCTCTTTTGCCGCCGTCGGCACTTTTGCCACTCCTGCCGGTTTCGGGGTTGCTTTCACCGCGACCTTGGCCGGAGCCTTGGGCGCGAGTGGTTTCGGAGCTGTTGCGACAACAGCCTTGGGGGCTGGAGCGGATTTCTTCACGGGAGTCGGGACAGCGGCCTTGGCCACTGCCGGCGACTTTTTGGCTGGGGTTCTGGTTTGGAGTGCGGGCTTCTTCGTGCCAATTGGTTCGGGCACGGGAGTCATTGCAGCCACGCCACTGTTGACGTCGCTGACCACGTACTTGCCGGTTGGCATGTAGCGCCAAACTTCGGCGCGACAATTGCCGACAAACGCAACCTCGCTTCCAACTTCCGCCTTCGGGAAGTTGACTCGGATGAGCTTTTGGTTTTCCGGCGTTACCGTGACAGTGAACACCAGCTTTTCAACTTCGCAAAAGGCTCCGCGGAACATGCGAGCGAAGTGGCTCGCAGTTTGTCCGGGTGCCAAAATCACTTCCTGTGGCAACTTAACTTTCTCTTCTTGGGCAAGCCCAAGAGAGGAGAGAGCTGCTGCAAGAAGCAAAAGCCGAGATGTGTTAAACATCTTTTTTGGCCTCCTCTTCAGTTGTGAATCTAACTAAACTTCAGACCAAAAACTTCTGGTCCTGAAAAAAATCTAACTAGGTAGTAGCTTGTTAGCTAGTAGCTTTTTAGATACCTATCAGCAAAAGAAGTTTTTTTGATTTTTAGAACAATTAGGTAAATTAGAACAATTAGAATAATTCAGTATTTTTTCTTTTTTGACTTTACACTTTAACATTTTCTTTGATTTTTGTCAATGTATATTTTGCAGATTCTAATCTAAAGCGGGACCAGCTCCGTTAGAGGTTGGTTATTTTAAAAATAACCGTAAGCTCTAAGCGGGGGTTGACCCAGTAGAGCTACATTGCAAATATGTTTTTGTTTTATTCAGTATAAATAAGAGCATTTTTTTATAAAACGTTTAATTAGGAATTCAATTGCAATGTGATTCTACTGGGTTGACAATTTCTCTCTTATATATTACGATGTTTGGTGCTACAGGGGTCGATTTTTTGATCCCTGTTTGTACGTTGTGTGTACACACTACGGTAGTTGGACAGCACTGCGCTGTCACAACTTACCGTCAACCGCGGTTCTTTAGACCCCACCTTGAAGAGGGTGGGACAAATCCACGGAGGATTGAGTACCATGAAGTTTAAGAGGAAGAAGCCCCAGACCATTGTGTCATGGGGTAAAATGATGTTTGCGATCGCTCTGATTGCCATGTTGGCCGGCCTCACGGCCGCGCCGGCGAACGCGGCGGTGATTGGACCAGGTGGATCTGGAGTGGCGTCTGATTTCGGAGTCATTTCCGGCACCGTCTTGGTGGAAACTACTGTGCTCGGGGTCGTGGGTGTTCCCACGGCAACCTTTACCGGTGATTACGCATACTCTGTGATTGACGAGGGTGGCGGGATTCTCGCGTTTCTGTACCAGTTCAGCAACTGGGCCAGTTCCGATGATCCGGTGCTTCGCACGACTCATAGCTCATTCACCGGGTTCGTTACCGACGTTGGCTACACCACAGTCGTACCGGTTGGTACCACGGTGTTCAGCGCCGGCGGCGTAGCCTCGACGGATGTCTCGCGCAGTGGCAGTGGCAGTGTGGTTCGGTATGACTATGATGCGGGTGTGGATCCGGGTACGTTTACCTACATCATGGCCATTCGTGTCACTGCTGATTACTGGTCGCGTGGTGGTTCATTCACGGCTCAAGATGGAAGCGTGGGAGCCGTGACGGCAGCTAATCCCGAATCGGTTCCCGAGCCCGGCACGTACGCGCTCATGGGCGGCGGCCTGTTGGCCCTCGCTGCCCTGCGTCGGCGCAACAAGGGAGGTGACGACACCTCCAACTAGCGGTCTTCTGCTGACTGAGCCGAACCCCCGTTCGTAAGGGGTGTCGGACCGGCTCATGAAGCGGACGGGGAGAAGGGTTACCACGGCTCTTCTCCCTACGATTTCAAGCAGTGTTTAGTTTTGAGTTCGACCTGTACGCTGGTGGCGCAAGCTATCAATCGCGTTTGGGTCGCGCTGGTCGCAACTTATTGGTTACGGTCGCCCATCTCCAGTGGCGGTTGTTTCCTGGTTGCGGTCAGTATTTAGCGGGCGGGTCTCCACCAGAGACCCCCCGCCTCTTTTTTTATTCAACACCATTTTTTGACTATTTTTCCTTTACCTCGACCACTATGATACTGTCCAGTATCATAGTGGTTTTATTTTTTAAGTTTAATTGTTTGAATTTTAAAATATAATTGTTCGATGTTTTTTTGTTTCTATGTTTGAATGCTCGCATGCTCAAATGCTTGTATGTTTTTACGAAAGTCATGCTCTAGACAGGTTTGGGGGATTGTGATATTCTGCTTTTTACAAAAAGGGGGAGAAATAACAAAGAATTTTGGTCTTGGTCGCAGGGTACTTTGGGGAAGTGGTTTTCCTTAGGCCTTGTGACTTAGGGGTGGCAGGCGTTTTGTAAGAAGCGCAGTTTGTAAGACAGAGCCGCGCTGGTGAAGCTTGCGAGCGCCTGCTTAACCTTTTGGTCTTCCCGGACTCCAGACCCCTCTATGGGTACCGGGATTGGGCGGCGGGGTTGTTTCCCTCCATCCTCGCCGCTCCAAAATTTCTTCAAGCTCCCTTGCCCGCTCATGTGGGAGTCCATGAGTGCCGTAGCAGGGAAAAGTCCGGGTGAGTTGCCCCCAGCAGGCACCACCCGGATCTTATTTATCCAGCACCATTTTTTGACTCCAGAAAATAATGCTGGATTTATCTAAAATTATTGTTCTTTTTAGAATAATTAGGTAAATTAGAATAATTTATTGGTGTTTATAAACCCTCTTTCCACATATTTTGTCCACATTTGGTGGATAAATACCCCTTTTACCCCCGCTATAGGCGGGCTTTTTTATTTGCTAAAGTAATCCTACAAGTGTTTTAGTAATAGTTTTTAGAAACAAAATTTTAAAGAACCAAGGCTTTTTAAAAAAGCATGTCCCAACTCAAGTCTAAAATCGAAGCAGAGCTTCAAAAAAATACTGACGTTTCTATTATTTCTTTGGTTCAAGACTTGGTTGTTTACGCTCACGAAACCCGCGCTTCAGACATTCACATAGACCCGGTGGAAAAATTTGTCAGAGTTCGTTTAAGAGTTGATGGAGTTCTGTTGGAAAGTTTTAAGTTTCCAAAAAACATTCACTCTGAAGTTGTTACCAGAATTAAAATTCTTTCCGGATTAAGGACAGACGAACATCAAGCTGCACAGGACGGACGTTTTCGTATAGACAAAGTTGAAGGGGAGAGGCCGCTGGATGTTCGTGTTTCTATTACTCCCACTTACTTTGGAGAGAACGCAGTTTTAAGACTTTTGTCAGACAAAGAAGAAGGTCACACTTTAGACACATTGGGTTTTTCTAAAAGTAACCAGCAGAAGATTTTAAAAGCAATTAAGCGTCCGTTTGGAATGATACTAGCAACAGGTCCTACCGGCTCGGGTAAAACCACTACGCTTTATACGCTTATACAAATGTTGAACAATCCGGAAGTAAACATTGTAACCATTGAAGACCCGGTAGAGTACGCAGTGGAAGGTGTTGAGCAAATTCAGGTGAACCCCAGAACTGGTTTAACTTTTGCAAATGGCTTACGCTCCATACTCAGACAAGATCCGAACATAATTATGGTAGGGGAAATCCGCGACTCAGAAACTGCAGGCATAGCTATAAATGTGTCCTTGACCGGACACTTGCTCTTTTCCACTCTCCATACTAACGACCCGGCAACTACTTTGCCTAGACTACTAGATATGGGTATAGAAGCTTATCTTGTGGCTTCAACTGTAAATTTGGCCATTGGTCAAAGACTGGTCAGGAAAATTTGCAGTTCCTGTAAAAAAGAAAAAGTTTTTACTTCGGCTGAAACCAAAAGTCTTTCCGAACATATCCCTTCAAGTGTTTTAAAAAAGTTTAAAAACTTTTACGAAGGCAAAGGCTGTGAAGCCTGTAATAACACCGGCTACAAAGGTAGAGTCGCTATACACGAAGTTTTAGAAATAGACGAAGCGGTTAAGGAAGCAATTTTAAAAAAATCTACAGCAACAGAAATTAAAGAAATTGCCATGAAAAATGGAATGATTCCTATGGGTCAAGACGGACTCCTGAAAGCTGCTGCCGGAATAACCACCATACAAGAAGTTTTACGCGTTTCTCATGAATAGTGGTGAATTATTCTAAGTACCCTAATTGATCTAATTATTCTAAAAGGGATGCAAGATGAAAAAAATACAAAATATGACTTAGAAGAAAGAACAGCAAAGTTTGGTGAAGAAATTATTAGATTTTGTGTTCAATTACCAAGAAATGAAGTTACTAAGCCATTAATAAATCAGTTAGTGAAGTGCGGAACAAGTGTTGGTGCAAACTATTCAGAGGCAGACGACGCAGAAAGTCCTAAAGATTTTAAGCACAAGATTGGGATATGTAAGAAAGAGTCTAGGGAATGTAAGCATTTTTTAAGAATGTTATCGGTAGCAACTCCGGAAAAGACCGAACTAATTAGAGTTTTATGGAACGAAGCAAAAGAGTTACATTTAATTTTCAACGCAATTTATAGAAAGATTAATTAATTGGGATTTATTTAGGTTAATTAGAGTAATTAGAACAATTAGAATAATTCAGTATGTCATTTTTCTCCCCAAGCTTTTCTACAAAAGAACAAACGCTCTTTGCCAAACGACTTTCTTTTCTCATGCGTGCAGGTGTGCCAATTTTAGAAAGTTTAAATTTGCTGAAAAAGCAAATGCGCACGAAAAGTTCAGTAAAGATTTTTGAGTCCATAATTACAGACGTTTCCAACGGCAATTTTTTGTCTTCTGCACTCGCAAAGTTTAAAGGCGTGTTTGGGGAATTTGCGGTTAACATTATTAAAGTTGGGGAAGAGGGCGGAATTTTAAGCGAAAACTTACACTATTTAGCAGAAGAGTTAAAGAAAAAACAGGCTTTAAAGAAAAAAGTTATTTCCGCACTCATTTATCCGGTGTTTATAGTCGTTGCCACTTTAGGAATTGTTGGGGTACTGACCGTGTTCGTGTTTCCAAAAGTCATGCCAATTTTTTCCAGCATTAACGTGCCTTTGCCTTTAACCACCCGAGCTTTAATTGTTATTAGTCGTTTTCTTATTGCATACGGTTTTTGGGTACTCTTGGGTTTTATACTTTTGGTCTTTGCTGTTTCTATAATTTTAAAACAAGTTAAGCCATTCCGCTTTAGGGTTCAACAACTTTTGTTAAGACTTCCAATTGTCGGGAAAATTTCACGGGATTATTACTTAGCAAACTTTTGTAGAACTTTAGGACTACTTTTAAGAGGGGATGCCAGACTTTACGAAGCTATTTTAACCACAGCGAAAACAACAGAAAATTTGGTTTATAAAAATGAGTTTGTGGGAATTTCTAAAGCAGTAAACAAAGGTGAAAGGATTTCTGCATACATGGCTAGGCGCACGCAGTATTTTCCGGAAATTACCGGACACATGGTAGCAATTGGGGAGACGGCCGGCAATTTGAGTGAAACTTTTATGTATTTGGCGGAAATGTACGAAAATGAAGTGGATGAAACTACCAAGAACCTTTCCAGTTTAATAGAGCCGGTGTTAATGGTGTTTATGGGGCTCTTGGTTGGGTTTGTGGCTATTTCAATTATCACCCCAATTTATTCTGTGACGCAGAAACTAACCCCTAAATAATAAAAAATTGATCCCGAAATAACTGACCAAAAATGATCAAAATTGACATGAATGACAAGAATGAAAAAAACTATGGATTCACTTTAATGGAGATATTGGTGGTAATGGGAATTATGGTGGTGCTTTCTACTTTAGGACTTTTGGTGGGATTGGATTTTTACAAGAGCTACGCTTTTAATTCCGAAAGAGACTTAGTGGTAAGCATGTTACAGAAAGCCAGAAACCAGTCATTGGCAAACATAAATCAGAAAGAACATGGGTTTAGAGTAGTAGGTAATAATTATGAAATTTATGAAGTTGGCGGTGGTGATGTACAGACTTTTCAAAAGCATCCAGGGATTAATTCTGCTGATGTCGATGTAAGATTTGAACAGCTTTCAGGGGATTCGTATATTTTTTCAGGGAATATTGTTTTAGATGATGGGAAAAGGGCAGCGACTATTTCTGTAAACTCTGAGGGAAGAATTAATTGGTAGAAAAAATTAACCTAATTATTCTAATTTCTAATTAACCTAAAATTTATGAAAATAAAAAATTTGTTTAAAAGGTCGCAAGGAGGATATACCACTGCAGAAATGCTAATTGCTTTTTTCATTATGACCGTGGCTATTTCCGGAGTTAGTACTATTGCTTTTGGAAACCAGTCAGTTTCTGTGGACACTGAAAAAAACAGTGAAGCTTTGCGTATTGCCCAAGCTGTAGCAGAAGACAAAAGAGCCATGGCAAAAACTAACTTCGACAGTTTACAAACTTCAGACTGCGACACTGCCGGGTATGAGTGTGAAGTTTTGGTTTCCAGTCCTCAGCAGAACTTAAAACAAATTACCACAACGGTTTCTTGGGTAGAAGGTAACAGGCCGCAAAGCGTGGTTTTAAAAAGCCGAGTGGCAAACTTAGAGGAAGAAGAAGCAACCGGCGGAACCGAAGGTGGTGGTAACAGAGAAAGTTCAGGGGGTGACGACGGAGGAGATGATGGTACGGGAAGTGGTGGGGGTAGTGGAGGAAGTAATGGTTTTTGTCCAACGGTTAATAATATTTTCTCTCAAGACACTACAGCTAGTTTGGCTGGTAAAACTACCGGATTGGACGTTGTTAATAATTTAATATACCTAAGTTTAGATACGAGTGGAGATAATACTTTAAGTGATTTTGTTATTCTCGATTCAAATAATTTAAATAAAATTGTAAAAATTTCAGAACTCAAAACTCAATCCGGAGGCTTAAATGCTATAGATATTGCAAATGGGTACGCGTATACTGTGGGGAAAAAGTTGGGAGCACAGTTAGAAATAATAAATGTTTCGAGTTCTACTAGTCCAAGTTTAGAAAGTTTTTTAGATTTATCATCCGCTGGGCTTAGTATATTTTATAGGGACAATAAAGTTTATGCAGGTACCGAAAACAATCCCAGTGGCCCAGAGTTTTATGTAATAGATGTGACTGATTCCAGTTTGCCTTCGGTTTTAGGTAGTTTTGAAATTGGTGGGGGAGTTAATCAAATTGTGGTTCGGGGAAATACAGCCTATCTTGCAACTACTCACGGAGCTAAGGATATTGTAGTATTAGACGTTTCAAATCCTACCAGTATTTTAGAGACAAGAGTTTACAATAATTCCTATGCTGCAGCTGCACAGAGTTTGTATTTCTATGATAGTAAAATTTTTGCAGGTTCAAATCCTAACCTATTAGTCTTGGACCCAAGCACTAATCCAGTGAATTTAACTGCTTCAAATTCCATGCCTATGAATATTAATGATATTGTTATTTCTGGAAACTTAGGTTTTCTTGGAACAGATTTGGCAAATAAACGTTTTCAAATATGGGATATGAGTAATTTATCCGACATGAAATATTGCACAAGTTCAGATAATATTAGTCCTTTGTTTAACGCTCCGGTTACAGGGATAATTTATCAAAACGGTTTGGCTTATGTTGCCATGTATAAAAATGGAATATCGGTTCGTGTTGTAAAGTTGAATTAATATGAAAAAAGCAAAGGACAGCAAACAAGAAGCATTCACTTTAATTGAAACTTTAATTTACATTGCTTTTTTTGCGGTGCTGGTTGGCAGTTTGCTTGGAATTACTTTTCAAACCATAGACAATTCTGCCAGACTTTCAAAGAAAATAACCATTCAGCAAGAAGCAAACTTTATTTTAAGAAAAATAGAATGGGCAATTAACAGCGGGGAAGTTGTATCTTCAGCCGGGGATGTTTTAACTGTTACTTTGTACGACGGTGGTGGAATTGTAGAGTTTAAGCGTGACGGAGACAATATGGTAATAGTTAGGGGAACAGAAATAAAAGAACTGAACAGTGAAAATGTTAAAGTGACAGACGTGTCTATACAAAATCCTACCGCAAGTGAATTTAAAATTTCTTTAAACGTTGAAGGTGAAAATTTTCAATTAACTAAATTCCTTCGTAAGTAACAAGTCTAAAGTAAAAAGTTAAAAGCTTGAATGAAATTTAAAAATTATAAAAATATTCTTTGCCCTAAACCCTTAGCACTTAGCGCTGGCTATATCGCCATCACTTCTGTAATGATTATTTCTCTATTACTTATAACCATTACTGTGGCATTAAGTACAAGTAACTATTTTAGTCGGTTTAACATTTTAGAAAGTGAGTATAAAACCAGAAGTTTAGGTTTAGCAGAAGCATGTGTTGACCAAGCACTTTACAGGTTGGTACAAAAATTAGACACGCCAAATAATTTTAACGTAAACATAGGAAACAGCCAGTGTAAAATTGTTTCCATAAGTCCTGCAGGAGCAGCTAGAACCATAAAAACTCAAGGAGAGTTTCAGAAAAGCTTTTCAAATATTAAAGTGGTAGTAAATACTCCGGGGTATACAGTCAGTTCTTGGCAGGAATGTAAAACAGAAAATGACCCTTGCCAGTAAGTACTGGTAGGTGTATAAATAATGAAAGTTAATTAACAATAATTTTAATAAGTAAAGGAAAATATATGAATAAAGAGAAAGAACAGAGTGGATTTACACTCATAGAAATTTTGGTGGTTATTGGTATTATTGCCATTTTGGCAGTTATAGTGCTCATAGCCATTAACCCAGGCAGACAGTTTGCTCAGTCTAGAGACACTCAAAGGACTAGTAATGTGAATGCTTTACTAAATGCTATTGGTCAACGTATGGCAGATAATAAAGGTGTGTTTGAAGGAAGTTTTTTTGATGGGACTAGTACAACAACTTGTCCTATTATTACCACAGGAGCTGATTTATCTATTTTGAGCGGTGGAACTGCTGGTAGTGGAGAGGTAAATCTTTCCTGTCTTGTGCCAACATATATTCCAGCTTTGCCAACTGATCCTAAGCATACAAGTAGTAATGGTAATGATACTTTGTATGACATTTTTGTTAACTCTTCAACAAAAAGAACAACTGTAAAAGCTCCATTAGCAGAAATTAATAAACCAATAGAAATCGAGCGCTAGTATTTTATTTTTTAAACCCCGCTTTGGAAATTCCAAAGCGGGGTTTTTGTTATGCTAAAACAGGCTTGATTTTCAAATTTTGGCATTATATAATAGGTAGTCGCAGCTAGAAGTACGCTAGCGACCACAAGGAGGAATGCGCATGGTTTATTTGCGCTTTCGTGTAGTTTTGCTCGGAGCTCTTCTGGGCATCTTGCCAATTTCTCAGGCCTTCGGAGCCACGTTGACGTACGATTCTCTCACGGGAAGCACGGAAACGATTGGAACTTGGGGAGCACAAGCAACTGAGAAGTATGGTCAGACGACTACTGTACCAGTCACACACACGCTTCTGACATCGTTTGCTTTTTCAATGAATTTCAACGGCGACAGCGCCGCGAGTGCAAACCTTCAGGTGCATGTGTACGGCTGGGACGGCAGCGCGCCAACAGGGGCGGCCCTTTGGTCCAGTGGCGTGTTGAACGCTTCCGGCGCCGGGTTCATTGACCAGTCTTTGAACATCGGTCTGAATTTGGTGGGTGGCCAGAACATTGTCTTGTACGTTGAGGCTCTTTCTGGTGACATTGCCGTATTCAAACGGCCGGGAATTTCACAACCGCTCATTGGGGTCGACGTTTTTCCCGGAGGGTTTGTATTCCAGAATGGCATTGAGCCGTGGGTTCAAGATTTCATGGGTACTGACACCGACCTGGGCGTCATTCTCACATGGGATCAAACGGAGGGCGGCGGCGGGGAAGTTCCTGAACCTTCTACGGTCGCTCTTGTCGGCGCTGGTGTTGCGGCGTTGTTGTTTCGCCGGCGCTAACGGTAAGCTCGCCACTTCGTGGCATCGTGGTCCGGGACCTGTACTCTTTAGGGGGTATGGGTTCCGGGCTGTTTTTTTAAACACAATATCAACAATGCGGAAATTTTCAATATTTATTCTCTTATTTAAGCCACTTTTTATTTGAAATTTTGTGTAGAATTTAAGTATTTTGTTTGCTAAACTTAAGGAAGTAAAAAATACTGTTTAGAAATAAAACTAAATATAAAAATATATATGAAAGTTAAAGTAAAGGTTGTTACCAACAATATTAATAGTAATAAAAAGTTTTTGAAAAAAAATTTGCTTTATAAAGCAACAGCGTTTTTATGTATAGTTACTTTGGTTTTTTCTTTAATGTCTTCTAAAGACAAAGTTGTTGCAGCTGACTATCCTACTGCTACTTTGATTGTGAAGAAAATTGTTGAAAACAATAATGGCGGTACCAAAGTTTCCTCTGACTTTACTATGTATGTAATTGGTTTGTCCGGAGTTCCTGGACCTGTAGCAACACCTGACACTTATTCAACATCTTTTCCTGGTGACGCTTTTGGAACGCCAATCCTTTTAGGAGTAGGGAACTATCAAGTCACAGAAACTGTTTTGCCGGGTTATGCTGTAACTTACTCTGACGAATGTAGGAGTTCTACAGGCGGAATTCTAGAAGAAAACGTTGAAAGAACTTGTATAGTTACCAACTCAGACATTCCTGCAAAATTAAACGTAGTAGTGCAGGTGTTAAACGATAACGGTGGAAGTAAAGTGCCAGGTGACTTTAATGTTGTTGTAACTGGCGGTAATGCCAACCCAAGAAATTTTCCCGGAGATGAAAGCGGTACAGAAGTAGTCATGCACTCCGGAGTATATTCTGTAGACGTAGATCCTGACAGTAATTACGACATTACTTATTCTCCTGAATGTGCGGACAGTTTAGCTTTAGCTGAAAGTGTGACTTGTACTGTGAATATAAACGACATTGAACAAACAGGTGGTGGAGGTACTGGTGGTGATGGGGAAGACGAAGAAGAAACACCCCCTCCTGGTGGTGGCGGTGGAAATTCGAGCGGTGGTGGCGCAGGTGGCCCAACTCCAACAGGTCCAGGATCTTCGGGAGGTGGCGGAACTTCTTCCGGCGGCAGCGGAATTCCAACCCCACCAACTCAGCCTAGTGACGGTGAAGTTTTAGGAGTTTCTACTACCAATGTCCCAAGTATTTCCATGCCCACAGACGGTGGTATACAGCCCGAGGGACAAGTATTAGGAGCTTCAACTGAATTGCCAAGAACCGGTACAAATGCTATGAGTGTTGTTATTTCCTTACTTGCTGGACTTTTGGTTTTTGTTCCCAAAATGAAGTTAAAGTTCAAGTAATTTTAAAAATTCCGGGTCGCCAGTTTAGGCACTCGGAATTTTTGTTTTTATCAAAATGAATAAGTTTAAAAAACCATTATTAGCAATTTTAGTTTTTACTATGGTTTTTATTGCGCTTAACTTTTCTTTTTTTAAGAACAAATTTAACTTTACTTTTGAAGGTAGAAAAAGCATATACAAATCCCCGGCAGTTATACCCGTGATAAAAAAAGTTACGCCGAATTTTTTAACGATTGAAACTTTAAACATAAAAGCCCCTATAGTTTATGTGGGAGAAAATAAAGAAGAAGTTTTTCAAACTGCCTTGCAAACCGGTGTAGTGCATTTTCCAGGGACTGCAAAACCCGGAGAATATGGAAATGTTTACATACTAGGACATAGTTCAGACTATGCTTGGGCTAAAGGGGAGTTTAAAACCGTTTTTGCAAGTTTACCTGAGATTCAAAAAGGTGTGGAAATTACTGTGAGTGATTCTGAAGGCAACCCTTTTACTTACACAGTTACAGGCACTAAAATTGTTGCCCCGGAGGAGCTTTCGGTTTTAGACCAAGACTTTAAAAAGAAAACTTTAACTTTGCAAACTTCTTACCCCCTAGGCACTGCTTTAAAACGTTTTATAGTAACTGCCGAATTGAAATAACTTGACTTAAGTACGCGGGTTTATGGTAAAATAAGTCCATAAAGTATTCCCTTAAGAAATCAAAAACTAAAATTAAATATATGACAAAACTTTCTCGGAGGTCTTTAGACCCTAGTCAGTTGGGCTACTTAGTTAATAACTTGTGGTCGGCTTTTACTTTAATGAGCACCAAGGAAGACATTCGTCTTTTGTTTAAAGATGTATTAACTCAGACTGAAATAAGAATGATTGCTAAACGTTTAGAAATAGTGAGGAGACTTTTAAAACAAGAGTCTTATGAGAATATTCAGAAAGAATTAAAAGTAACTTCCGGTACTATTAATGCAATAGGCAATATTTTAAAATTGAGAGGCGATGGTTTTCGTAAGGTATGTTTAAAGTTGGACGGTTTGGAAGAAAAATACATTAAACAACAAAGAGAAATAACAAAAAATCTTGAGAATCCATTTAGGAAGAAAACTCAAAGAAAAACATTATTGGGAGAAGTAATTAAGGCAGGTATTAGTGCCTTAGATAAAAAGATTATTCAGACTCAAAAGCATAATTCTGCCAAAAAAGTATTGCCTTCCTAACCACTATGATACTGTCCAGTATCATAGTGGTTTAAATTTGGGGATTTTTATGAAGAAGGTAAGAATTAAAGTAGAAAGTTACTTAGGGGGTTATGTGGCTATGGAAATGATTTTAGCCTTGTTTGTTTTTGCTCTCTTGGTTCCGGCTGCAGTGGTTTTAATTTTTTCAAACCAATTTGCAATTATAGACACTGAAAACAACCATACAAGTTTAATTTTAGCTAAAGAAGTTTTTGAAGAAACTCAAGCAGTTGGTAGGAGTAATTTTAGTTCACTCTCACCTTTAGCGGAGATTCCCGAAGGTGATTTTTTCAAAGACAATTATTTAGAAGAAATTTCAGACTATGCCTTTTTTTCTGACAGTCGTTCCTGGCATAAAAACTATACTTTAAAAAAAGTTGAACTGCCAACCGCATTTATAGACTGGAAAAACGCTCTAGGAAAAGACAGTTGTGCTTTAAGTTTTTCCGACAGTTGGGGATCACCGGTTTTAAAAGGAAGTATGAATTTGGGTTTAGGAAACGAAGCTTTAGATTTAGATGTTCATAATAAAAAAGTTTATATTACCGCTAATTTCTCTCCGGTCTCACAGAGAGATTTTTTTATAGTTGAGGTTACAGATCAAAATACTCCTTTTCTTATTTCTTCGCTTCATTCTGGACCTGGGTTATCTGCTGTGCATGTTGCAGGTGATTATGCTTATGTTGCAAATGCAACCCTGACCAATCAGTTTCAAGTAATAAGTATTGCAGATAACAATAATCCTATTTTAGTTAAGACTTACAAAATACCGGGGGTTACAGGCACCGGTGGAGCTGGTGTTGGTAAAAGTATTTTTTATTTAAATAAAAAAATTTATATTGGACTTACAAAAGCCACCGGCCCAGAGTTTCATATTCTTGATGTTGCAATTCCAAACTCGCCGGTGTTGCTTGGTGCTTTTGAAACTAACACAGTTGTTAGCAGTATTTTTGTAAAAGATGGACTCGCTTATCTGGCAACTGGGGAAGGGGATCAGTTTAGAATTTTGGACGTAAGTAATCCGAGTAATATTTTTGAACTTGGTAGTTTAGGTTGGCTTAGCCAGTCAGGCCAAAGTGTTACTGTTTTAGGTAATCAAGTAGTTTTTGGAAGAGCAGGAGGACTTTCTAACTCAGGGCAGCATGAACTTTTTTTGTTAGATGTTAAAAACAAAACATTACCCACATCAGTTTTTTCTTCAGATTTAAATTTTAGTATTAGGGATATTTTTTGGAGAGATGGATTGGTGTTTTTAGCGACTAACAAAGCTGGGGCGGAATTTCAAGTGTTTGAAAAGTTGGGTAATGTATTGGTTTTTAAATCAGGCTTGGATTTAGGCAGTCCGGCTACAGCTTTAGACTGTGAAGATGAAAGCATATTTGTGCTTTCAGAAAATGGTAAATTGAGCATACTTAATCCGGGTTCTTATTGATTTGTGATATTATATAGGTATGAATAAATTTTTAGACCAAATGCCGGCAAATATGAAACCGGCAAATTTTCAAGGAAATCCGGAAGAGCAAAAACAACTAAATAAAAAACTTAAATCCATGCAGAAAAAGAACAGGCCTTGGGGTAAGTTTTTAGCTTTTTTGTTAATTTTGGGTGGTGTAATTTACGCAACACACTATTTTGAAATTTGGGCTATTTATGAAGCAAAAATTGAAGTTGTATCAAAAGAGCAGAAGGTGGACGGTGGGTTTGATGGGCAAGTTTTAGACTTTGGAAGAATTTCAGAAAATGAGATGAGTCAGGTGAATTTATCTTTTGAAAATAAGTCTAAATATGTACAAGCAGTTTATGTTTATAAAACAGGAAAAATTGCTCCTCATGTAAAGTTTAGCCAGGAGCAGTTTTTAGTCGCTAGAAACGAGGTTAAAACAATTTTTGCTTATACTTTAGCTGGTAGTTATGATCTTTACGGTAAGTATACCGGTAGGATAATAGTTTTCAGAATTCCAAAACTTTGGTAGAAAAATTTGGTTAAAAGACTTCCAATAATTTAGCGGTTGGCTGAGGAAGTTTTTTTAATTTATCATTATCACTTGACTACCTAGAGTGATAATGATAAAATCATTTTATGAATGAGATTCAAGAATTAAGCCATAGACAAGCCAAAATATTGGCAGCTATAGTCAAAGAGCATTGTGATACTAGTCTGCCAGTAGGTAGCCAGGATTTGGTGGAGAAGTATAATTTTGAAGTCTCTGCTCCTACTATTCGTAATGAAATGCAGTCTTTGGAAAAGATGGGTTATATAGCTCAGCCTTATACTTCGGCCGGTAGGGTGCCTACCGATAAAGGTTTTCGCTATTTTGTAAACCAGTTAATGGACAGGGTGAGTTTGGGTATGGAAGAACAGACTCGGTTGAAAAAAGAAATGATAAAATTACAGATGGCGCATGTGGAAATGGGAAGACGTTTAGCAAAACTGCTTTCAGATCACAGTCAACAGGCCAGCTTTGCTATTTTTCCCGAAGAAGTTTCAACTACAGGGATTTCAAATATTTTAAATACACCTGGATTGCCAGCAGAAGACGCGAAGGAAATTGCTAAATTTTTTGATGACATAGATCAGTACGCAGAAAAAATGATGACTGAATACGCTCAGGAAGACTCACCTAAAACTTTTATTGGTAAAGAAATTCAACTTTCTCCAAAATCCGGTTACTCTATGATTGTTTCAAGATTGAGTTTGCCTTCTGGTAAAAAAGGAGTTATTGGTCTAGTTGGTCCTAAGTCCATGCAGTATGAAAAGAATTTGAGTTTATTGGAATATATTTCAAAGTTAATAGGTGGGACTTCTGTAATTCTTGTTTTATTTTTTTAGTTATTATGAGTAATAATTAATCTAATTTCTAATTAACCTAATTTACCTAAAACTCTCAATTATTTAGAACAATTAGAGTAAATAGAATAATTTTTTAATATTTATGGACGAGCAAGATCAAGGCACAAATTTGGTTAGTGAGGTAGACAGTGAAAAATTACAAGCAGATTTAGACAAAGCGTTAGATTCTTGGAAAAGAACAGCAGCAGATTTTGAAAATTTTCGCAGACGAAAAGAGGAAGAAAACAAAGAACTGGTAGAATTTGCCAGAGAAGTCACAATTGCAAAACTTTTACCCACTTTGGATTCTTTGGAACAAGCTTTAAAACATATGCCTGAAATGAATCTTGAATCTGGAAGTATGAATCAAGAGTTTGAAAAACAGTACAAAAACTGGCAAACGGGCGCAAACGGGATTGTTTCGCAGTTAGATAAAGTTTTGGAAGAATTGGGTGTGAAAAAAATACAAGCATTGGGTAATAAATTTGACCCGCATTTACACGAAGCTTTAAGAGAAGAGGAAAGTGAAAAAGAAGCTGGGACTGTAACGCAAGAAATTCAGACTGGGTTTGAGTTAAACGGTAAAGTTGTTCGCCCAAGTCAAGTGGTGATTAGTAAGGGAAATAGTTAAATATTAAAGTTAATATAAATATATGGGAAAAATAAATCCGGAAAATCATCCAAATCAACAAGAAGTGAATGACGATAAAAGCGCCAGAGCATACTTAGACGCAACGACACCTCCAATTGAATTTCGTTTTCATAACGATATGTACAAAAAGCAGGTAATGGAAATGATTAACGACTTGTCTAGCGGATATTTTTTACAAAGCCCGAATGAATTTGAGGATGGAGAGTATAAAGTAGTTTTGGAACATGGTAAAACAGGTCAAACAAAAAATTATTTTTTTGAAGTTCCTTTACCCCTTGAATCATTAGCCAAAGTTAGACGAGAAGCAAAAGAGCAAAAGCAAAGCCTTGAAGATGTTAAAGATTTAGAAAATGAGCATTTAATAGAGTTACTAGAAAGTTGGATTAAATAATTAATTATGAAATATTAACCTCAATTCAGCTCTCTCCTGTTTACCCCATTCCTGCAAAGCAGAAGAATGGGGGAATTCCAATCTCAAGAGAGGGAGGTAATAAGGAATTACTATTATGTCAAAAATTATTGGTATAGATTTAGGAACTTCAAACTCCGCAGCTTCAGTTGTTGAAGGCGGTACCCCTGTAATTATTCCGGCAGCGGAAGGGGCTTCTTTGGGAGGTAAAGCTTTTCCTTCTTATGTGGCTTTTACCAAAGATTCACAGCTTTTGGTTGGTGAGCCTGCAAGAAGACAAGCCGTAACAAATCCTGAAGGCACAATTTTTGAAGCCAAAAGAAAAATGGGTACTAATTTTAAGTATTCGGTGTTTGGCAAAGATTATTCCCCGGAACAAATTTCAGCTTTTATTTTGCAAAAAATTAAAAAAGATGCCGAAAGTTTTTTGGGTCAACCTGTAACCAAAGCAGTAATTACTGTTCCAGCTTATTTTGACGATACACAAAGGCAGGCAACAAAAAACGCAGGTGAAATTGCCGGCTTGGAAGTAGTTAGGGTGATCAATGAGCCTACTGCAGCAGCTTTTGCTTATGGTTTGGACAAGACCGGAGGTAAAGACCAAAAGATTTTGGTTTTTGACTTAGGTGGTGGAACTTTGGATGTAACTATTATGGATTTTGGCGAACACGACGGCCAGGCAACTTTTGAAGTGCTTTCTACTTCTGGGGACACTCAATTAGGTGGTAAAGACATGGATAAAGCATTAATTGATTTTATAGTTGGTCGGTTTAAAGACGAAAATGGAGTAGATATTTCAGTTGATAAAATGGCAATGAACCGTGTAAGAGAGGCTGCAGAAAAAGCGAAAATTGAACTTTCTACAGTGCTTGAAACCGAAGTTAATTTACCGTTTATAACTGCTGATCAAAATGGTCCAAAGCATTTACAGTTAAAAATTACCCGTGCTAAGTTAGAAGAATTGATTAAACCAATTACAGAGCGCATGCATAAGCCTGTAGAGCAGGCAATTACAGACGCGAAGCTAACCCCTGATAAAATAGACAAAATTATTTTGATTGGTGGACCAACTCGTATGCCTGCTGTTAAGAGTTTTGTTGAAAATTATATTGGTAAAAAAGTAGAAGGTGGTGTTGATCCAATGGAAGCAGTGGCTAAAGGCGCTGCAATACAGGCAGGGATTTTAGGCGGTGATATTAAAGATAAAGAAATTTTACTTTTGGATGTAACGCCTTTAACTTTAGGTTTAGAAACTTTAGGTGGGGTTAGAACTCCGCTTATTGAAAGAAACACAACAATCCCAACTTCTAAGAGTCAAGTTTTTTCAACAGCAGCTGATAACCAGACCAGCGTGGAAATTCACGCTTTACAAGGTGAGAGAGAATTTGCAAAAGACAACAAATCTTTAGGTAGGTTTATTTTGGACGGGATTCCTCCTGCCCCACGCGGTGTACCTCAAGTTGAAGTTACTTTTGACATAGATGCTAATGGAATTTTAACTGTTAAAGCTAAAGACAAGGCTACGGGTAAAGAGCAGCATATTACTATTCAAGGCTCTTCTAACCTTTCAAAAGACGAAATAGAGAGAATGAAAAAAGAAGCTGAAGCTCATGCTTCTGAAGATCGCAAGCGTAAGGAAACTATTGATACGAGAAACCAAGCTGATACTTTAATCTCAGTAAGTGAGAAAACCTTAAAGGATGCCGGGGACAAAGCACCTGAGGCTGATAAGAAGGTGGTAGAAGAAAAAATACAAGCTTTAAAGGATATTAAAGATAAAGAAGATATTGATGCGATTAAAAAAGCAATGGATGAGCTTTCTGAGGCTGTTCAAAAAGTTGGGGCGGCTATGTATTCAGCTCCTGCTGGCGGAGCGGCCGAAGGACAGGCAAATTCAGGACAAACATCTTCTGAAGAAAAAAAAGACAATGATTCCGTAGATGCTGAATTTAAAGAAGTACCTAAGGATCAAGCTTAATTTTATGAAAAATTTCCTTGCCATTGTCTTTGTTATTTTTGCCGCAATATTTTTCTATTTATTGTTGCAGACAAGAGGTGATTTAAATAGTGAGTTTAACCGTACAACTCGGTTTACTTTAGGTAAGTATTCTTGGGCAAGGAAAATTTTTCAATTACATAACCCCGGTGATGCACGTAAGTATTATTTAACCGGTAATGGTTCTTTAATTGTGGAAATAGTTACTGCTGACGGTACGGCATTTTCCGAAACAATGTTAAATGAATTTAAAGCGGAGGTAAAAAGGTTAATTGGTAGAGAAGTGGAGGTGTTTAACGAGGATCGTATTGGCGGTGAAAGTTTAAGTAATGCTGAAATTTCTGAAATTATAAAGACTAAAAGACGCAGGTTTTTACCTGGTCAACCTAATCTTTTTATTATTTATGCTTCAGATTATAACTTTCGTGGGGAGGAAGCCTCAAGAACTTTATGGGAATATGGTATTTTGGTTTCGGACCAAAGAGCTACTGAGTTAGCTGCTCGTTATGGGACACCTAAAGATAAGTTTTTAAAGTCTAGCTTGCTTCATTTTTTTGGCAAGCAAATGGGTCTTTCTAACAACGATAATCAGTCTTGTGTAATGTATAGAAAAGTTGCAGAAGTAGACATGCAAGGTAAAGTTGACCCAGGGTTTACTGCAAGCGAATACTGCGATTCTGAAATAGAAGAATTAGGAGTAATTAAAAAAAGTTTTTAATATCACCGGTGTAGCGACAGAAATTTCATGAGTAAAAATTATTATGACATTTTAGGTGTGGCTAAAGGCGCTTCTGAAGAAGAGATAAAGCGAGCTTTTAGAAAAAAAGCCCACGAACATCATCCCGACAAAGGTAACGGTAATCCGGAAAAATTCAAAGAAGTGAACGAAGCCTATCAAGTTTTATCTGACTCTCAAAAAAGGCAACAATACGATACTTTTGGTGAAAATTTTTCACAGTATCAGAGCGGTGCCGGCCAGTCCGGCGGTGGTTATCAATGGCAAGGCGGGAATCCATTTGGTGGTTTTAACCCTTCTGATTTTGGGGGTTTTGGGGATATATTTTCAGATATTTTTGGCAGTCAAGAAGAGCGTAGTACTCGTAGAAATCGAGGTATAGATTTAGAAATGGTCTTGGAGATAGACTTTCAAGAAGCGGTTTTTGGGGTTGAAAAAAATATTTCTATAGAAAAACAGGACGTATGTAAAATTTGTTCTGGAAGTGGAGCGAAACCCGGGACAAAAGTTTCCACATGCTCAAAGTGTCACGGACAAGGTCAGGTAGTTACTACTAGAAATACTATTTTTGGACAAGTCCAATCAAGAGTTTCTTGTCCAACTTGCGAAGGTTTGGGTAAGGTTCCGGAAATTCCTTGCGAGACTTGCAAGGGTAGAGGAGTGCTTAAACAGAAAAAAACTTTGGAAGTTAAAATTCCCGCAGGTATAGACGATGGTCAAAGAATTCGCATTCCTAAAGAAGGTGAAGCCGGTTATAGGGGTTCTGCTCCGGGAGACTTGTTTTTAGTCATGTCAGTAAGACCTTCTAAGGAATTTGTTCGTGATGGGTTTAATTTATACAGAGAACTTCCTGTTAGTTTTTCACAAGCAGCTTTAGGAGATAAAATTATTGTAAAAACTTTAGATGGGGATATTGAACTGAAAATTCCTAACGGCACACAAAGTAGCACCATGCTTAAAGTTAAGGACAGAGGGGTACCGCATATTAACGGTAAAGGAAGGGGGGATTTAATTTTTACTGTTAGAGTTGTAGTGCCAAAAAAACTTTCTAAAAAAGAAAAAGAATTACTCAAAGAGCTGGCTAAAGAACAAGGACAGACTGTCAAAGTTGATGAAGGCTTTTGGGACTCTTTTAAAGCTTAAGAAGCGCCCCGAACTTGGCTCAATTCTTAAACTTAAAAATTTTGTAGTTAACTGAGATATTTGATATAATAAAAAGGTAAAAGTCTTCAGATTTTGAAATAAATACCTAAAAATTGTGTCAGAAATACTAAACTTAGCAAAAGCATTTAATTGGCAAAATCCTTCCTGGGATTTGTTCATTTTTTTGTTTTGGACAGTTGCCAGTGTAATTTATGCTTTTACTTCGGGTAGGGGAAGAATTATAAACATTTTGTTTAGTGTATATATTGCAAAATTACTTACTTTAGAAGCGCCTTTTTTAACCACAGCCATAGAAAATAAATTACCTGAAAATTTAGCCTCAGTTCAACAATTGGTTTCTTTTGTAATTTTGTTTTTAGCGCTTTTCTTTTTTTTAGGTAGGTTCGCTTTTAGAACTTCTGCAGACGGCAGGCATTTGGGTTCTTTAGTTTTTGGTTTAATTTTTGCAGTTTTACAAATAGGTTTGTTAATAAACATTATTTTAACTTTCTTGCCTGCAGATATTCAGCAAAACTTTGGTGAATTGGTTAGAGTTTTGTTTATTGGTCAAACAGCCAGTTTTGTTTGGCTTTTGGCGCCTTTAGGTTTTTTGATTGTTTTAGGCAGACATATTTCTGACGGAAATGAGATTTAAAAATGATCAAAAGTGATCAGAATTGACCATAATTGATCAAGATTATGAAACCAGCCGATTTACAAATAAGAACCAAAACTTTTGCTTTACGAGTAATTAAGGTAGCTGAATTTTTGCAAAGACATCCTATTGGTAAATTTATTGCTAATCAAATATTTCGTTCAGGTACTTCAGTAGCGGCAAATTTATAGAGCGGCTTGTAGAGCTAGGTCGGCAAAAGATTTTATTGCAAAACTTGGAATAGTTATTGAGGAAGTTGACGAAACAGCTTTTTGGTTAGAGTTATCAGGTGAGTCAGGCTTTTTGAAGTCAGAACAAATTATTGATTTATTTAAGGAAGCAAATGAGATTACTGCAATTATGGTAGCTTCAAAAATTCGACAATTAAAAATCAAAAGCGAAAGTAAATTTTGGTCAATCTTTTAAATCTTATTTAATTTTGGTCAATTAATATATTTTATGAAAAAACATATAATTTTAATTATTGATGACGATGCTTTAATCGTTGATACTTTAAGAAAGAAATTTTCAGTTTTGGGCACAGAAGTTTACACTGCCAATGGTCCGGAGAAAGCCAAGGAAATTTTAGAAAAGGTTTTTCCAGAAATTGTGATCTTAGACTTGCTTTTGACCAAAGACGACGGTAGTCAAGGTATTTTAGACTACATGAAAAGCAAACCGGCATTAGAAAATGTGCCAGTGATTGTTTTAACAAATATGGACAAACCGGAAATAAAAAGCCTCTTACTCTCTCAAGGGGTAAAAGAATATTTAATAAAAGGATCTTTGAGTTTAGATGAAATTTATAAAAAAGTTTTTAGCTATCTTGAACCGCAGGGATAAAGAAACTTATTACCTTTAATTGATAACTTATAACATATAAAAACAAAGTTAGTAGTTAAAAATTAATTGTTATTAGTTAGTTCAATGACCATCTTGTAAAAATTCCGGTAGATATTAATCTTCCGGTTTTTTTATGGGGATGTTTTAAACAGAGTTCCCCGAATTCTATTTTTCCAGCGCGGTCTTTTAGGGAATCTTGTAACAAATTGTTTAAAGCTAAAGCCGAGGAGTTGGTTGCGTAAGCGTTGACAATTAAAAATTTTGCGTTTTGTGAAAGTAGTGAAATGCAGTCGCTGAGTAAGTCAGGTAAGTCTTGGTTAAATCTCCAAGTTTTTCCGGTTGGGGAGTGGCCGAAAGCGGGTGGGTCCATGATTATACCTTCATATTGTGCGCCTCTTTTAAGTTCGCGTTTTACAAATTTTGCTGCGTCGTCGAGTATCCACCTAACAGAGTCTTTAGGTAGGTTGTTAAGTTTGTGGTTTTCGTTCGCCCAAGTTAATGTAGGCTTAGAAGCGTCTACGTGGGTTACCAAGGCCCCAGCTTTGGCTAAAACTACAGTTGCCCCACCGGTGTAACCAAATAAATTTAGTACTTTAAATTTATTTGGAGTTATAAAGTTATCAGGTTGAAAGTTTTTCAAGTTTTGACTCTTTATAACTTTATGACTTGATGAACTTGATAACTGTTTAGTCATCCAATCCCAGTTGGCTGCTTGTTCAGCAAACAGACCCGTATGTTTAAATGGAGAGAGCTTAAGCTTAAAAACAGTGTTTTTAAACTTAATACTCCAGTTATGAGGGATATTTTTTTTAATTTTCCAAGAACCTTTTTCTTTGTCTTTGTCAGTTGTAAAAACCGCCCAAGCTTTGTTCCATTCAGACTCAGGTAGTGTTCTTTCCCAAATAATTTGAGGGTCAGGCCTTTGCAAAATTACTTCACCCCATTTTTCTAAACGAAAACCAGACCCCGTGTCCAAAAGTTCAAAGTCCCAGGGTTGGTCGTAAAATTCTAAAAGCATATTATAAAATGATCAAAAATGACACAATTGACCAAAATTGATCAAAAATAGTTAATAAATAAATTATCACTAATCACTATTTCGCGACTATGTCACCTAGGCGGAAAACTTCCAAAGTTCCTTCGTAGGTTACCTTAACTTCTTTGCCCACTAAGCTTGAATAATCTCGGCTAGTTTTAATATAGATTTTTCTGTCTTTGGTTACTAAGGCATAGTTGCCTTTGCTTAAGTTGTCAGAAAGAGTTAAGGTTCCTTCCCAAAAAGTACTGCTATCTGTTGGTTTTTGGGTTTGGTTGTTTTGGTTATTGTTCTCTGTGTTTTGTTGTTCTTGCCCACTTGGCTGTTGATTGGTGTTTTGTTGAGAGTCACTGACAGGCTTTTTGAATATTAGCCAAGATAAGGCAACTATCACCAAAACCACGCCTACTATTTGGTATATTTTCTTGTCATTCATAAGGGTCTTTATAAAATTACTATTAATACTTATAGTCTAGAGGAATTTGGGCTTTTGTCAAAATTTTGATCGGGTTAGGCGGCTATTGAAAAAAAACAGGAAATATTGTAAAATATCAGAAGCTTAAGTTAAATATGAATTAGTTCCATCTAGGGTTTGTAGCTTTCACCTTTGTCTCGATGCTTTTAGGACTGGGGCGAATAGGAAGTTTGCAGTTTCGCTACATGTTTAATATAAAGCTAAATATAATAAAAATGAAAGATTAGTGTATTTTTACACTCTACCATAAGGGTCTGTAGCTCAGTTGGTAGAGCAGCGGCCTTTTAAGCCGTTTGTCGTGGGTTCGATCCCCACCGGACCCACCAAAAAATATCCCTAAATAGGGTTATTTTTTTTATCCACAAAAAAGTATGGTATAATAAATTAAAGAAAAAGCATGAGAAACAAAATTCAAAAAGATAAGAAAAATCAAATACAAAGTGGGTTTACCCAGCACCATTTTTCTCTATGCATTATGTTTACTTATTGAAAAGTATAAATAAAGAAGAGTATTATCTTGGTTCTACAAATGATTTAAAGAAAAGACTGGTTGAACATAATGCTGGCAACGTAATTTCAACAAAAAGGTATTCGCCTTGGCGTGTGATCTACTACGAAGCTTACTTAACCGAAAGCTTGGCTAGAAAAAGAGAATCAAGACTAAAACATCATGGAAATTCTATGAAAGAATTAAAAAATAGAAATACAGAAGAGAAAAGTGGTGCTGGGTTTACACTCATAGAACTTTTAGTTGTAATTGCTATTATTGCATTACTTGCTTCTATTGCTATGATAGCTTTGGTTTCTGCAAGGCAAAAAAGCAGGGATGTAAAAAGACTTTCAGACATGACGCAAATGAATACTGCCTTAGAGCTATATCATTCTTACAATAAGGGTTATCCTTCTTCAACATTGGGTGTACCTCAAAGTTTAAGCCCGACTTTTTTAAGTAGTATTCCTAGAGCCCCTACTCCTGAAGATGGGGTTTGTGATAATTTATTTCATACTTCAGACAATTGTACTGCTAAAGACGCAAACTGTGCGGGTGTACCTCAAAATTCCTATTATTACGTTCCTAGCGGAACCGCCGCCATAATTAACGGTGTGACCGTTTATCCGGATTACGAGTATTTCTTTTGTTTAGGTCAAACTACCGGTTCTTTTCCTCCGGGGCCAAAGATTTTAACTCCAAAGGGAGTAAGATAGCGTAGTAAGTGAACGATAACTTTTACTATAATAAATAAGTAAGGGCAGGCTTTACAGTTACAGCCTGTCCTTTTAAAATGGCATTATGGCTAAACGCTTAAATCTAGGAAAAATAAATAAACAGGTATTTTCTAAAAGGCCTGTATTGAAAGAAATTTATAAAAAATTTGGGCATTTAACTTTAGAACGGTATGTAAAAACTTGGGAAATTCCTAATGTAAAGCCAGATTTATTGTTTCTAGAGTCTGTTTTTGAGTACGCAGAAACGATATATTCGAAAAAAATTGCAAAACAGTTAGTAAGCCAACTGAAAACCAAACCCTTGGTTTCTACTGTTGATCATCTGGGAGTAGGCGGACACCCTTTTTTTGTTAACAGCGGTATGTTGTATTCTTTAAAGTTTAAATCTGAAGAACTAGCTTTAGTTTTAGCCACAGAAAGTGTTTCTTTAAACAATGTAACTTCTTGGTCAGGCTGCGTGTTACAGCATGACCAAGCAGGTAGCTTAAGGCATTATTCTTTCTTCCCTGACAAAGAAAAGATTTTACCAGTTTTTTCTACTCCGGTTATTTCTAAAGATAATTTAGAGAAGCTTAAAAATAAAGTCCCACATTTAGAAAAACAAGCACAAGAAATTTTCTCAAAGAATATTTTGAAGCGAAAAAGTTTTTCTATTCAGGCCTCCGAAGTCAGTACAAATTTGTGGCAGAAGGTGTTTCCTAACGCTCCAAAGATGGTTTATTTACCTTTGGAAAGCATTCTTTTAAAATACTTAGAAAAACTTTTGAAAGACAAAAGAAATATTTTTTCAAAAATAATTTTAGAAAAACAAGGACAACAACTTTGGAATAAATATTTTTCTAAGGACTCAACTTTTATGTTTTGGTCAATAAACAACAAAGGTAGAAGGGCAAAACTAGACACAATAAATTTTAAAGAAATTTTAAGAGCGATAAAAAAACGAACAGTTTACCCTTCTAGCACTTTGGGGTTTTTACTATTGTTAAACGCCGGTGTTGGGGCAGTAGGAGGGTTTACTCAAACAACTTGGCTTACTGAAGTTAAAGAAAAATTTTTAAAAATTTTGAAAATAATGCAAGTAGATCAAGACTTAGCAGAAAAAATTGCAAGAGTTCCGACAAAGAATTTTTCGGAGAGCGGTTTAAAAAATCTAAGCCTTTGGGATTTGCTAATTTTAAACAAAGATACATATACAGATTACTTAAAACTAACCAAATCCCTGACACTTAAACAAAGCATCGACCAAAGCCTTCCTGAGATCTATAAAGTCATAAAATAAAAACTTTTTGACAAAATGTAAAAAATCCTTTAATATTTAGTTTAATGATTTATTTAGCACAAAATTTTTGGTACAGCTTTTACTTTACCCCTGCCGTTGAGGCCAGGAATTTTGTGTTGAACTCTCCACAGATTAGTTAAAAGCACTGATTACACGGATAAAAGATTTTCAACTTAAAATTTCCGACCCCAACTAAGGGTCGGTTTTTTGTTCGTATTGTGTTAGAAAATTCCCATGAGGAGGGCGTATGAATAACTGTCCGAATTGTCATGTTAAGTTGAGGATTGACACGACCGGCAAGTATTTAAACTGTCCGAAACCTAAGTGTGGTTTTCGGATTAGCTCCGATACTCACAAGTTGATGCCTCCACCTGTTCAACCCGTTCAACCTGCTCAAACCGGTTTGAGACCCCAACATCTGGCAACCGAGGTTTGGCCGCGTTAGCTTGAGAAGTTGTCGGAAAAACCGGCAGAAAGGGGGTTAACCATGGCCTGGGATTTGGATGATGAATGGCTGTAGCCCGAATTCCTGACGGGCTTGTGTTCGGGAATGGCGGCGCGAAGGTAACACTTTGCGCCGCCTCTTTTTAACCTATATAATATAATTACATTATGA